>CAJTTS010000027.1 GCA_910579155.1 uncultured Oscillospiraceae bacterium
ACATACCGGCGCATCCGCTGATTCCAGAAATCATATTCCGCGCAGGCGGTGGCGTCGGGCCGCTGGGCGTGGATCAGGAGCTGTTCAGGGTACGGATATTTATAGAACTGCTGTCAAGGGCGAATTTAAGAGTTCCGAAAAAGTTCGATGGCCAGGTTCAAGTTCTTTTCCTGCGCGATTCGTAAGCAGCAATAGGGATCACCACCTCTAAATAGAGGAGGCGATCCCTATTGCTATTTACGGATATTTAATCAAAACAGTTTAGGCCATTCCATTACACTCATAACAATGGATGCGCTAAAAATACACACCACAGTTAGCACTGCCACGATGTCCTGTGCCTCGTTTGAATTACTTGGTTTAAATGCGGTCGATCTGAATGAGCTTGGCGTTGAGGCTTTCTAGGAACCCTTCGGGCAGCATCCCGCCGGCCATGCCCATCATGCGCTCCGGCGACGATTTCCGCAGCATATCCCACATTCCCACGCCGGGAGTCAAGTCAAAGTTGGTGGCCAGCTTGAGCGCCTTGCGCACCACCTCCAGCGCCTCCGGCGACTGGGCCAACGTTTCCATAGAGTCCTTTACGCTGTACTTGCCCTCGGGGAACTCCATGGGGGCGGTCAGGTCCAGGTTGCCTGCCAGCTTGAACCAGTTGGCCACCCCCTCGGCCCGCTCCTTCACCTCGGGCAGCACGTAGATGGCGGGCTCCTGCTCCACCTTTTCCAGGGTGATGGAATCCATTGCATCCCCCGCCTTGACGGCTACAATGTGGAACCCCGGCTCCAGGGCCGCGGCAAACACAAACACCTTGTCCCCCGCCTGTTTCCCAACGCTCTCGCCGTCGATCAGCAGCTCCACCTGGGGCTGGTTGGAGTACACGCGGATCTCAACGGCCTCCCCCGCCCGCTGGGCGTAGCGCCGTCCGCAGATATGGACCATGGGAGTTTTTGTCCAATACGCCTGATAGATATAGTAGCTGTCCTTTTTCGTCCTGCGGTCTATGGTGACCAGGCCCTTGTTGTTCCGGCCCGCCACACCGCCCTCGTTCCGGGCCGCGCAGCCGAAGTCGAACATATTCCACACGTGGCTGGACCAGATCCAGGGCCGCTCGTCCAGCACTTTGGCCATGTGCTCGTGGTACAGCGCCTGGTATTCCTCGCTGTAGTCCCTGCAGGCGGGGCTGGGGCCGTGGTAGGTGACGATCCCCTCGCAGCCGTACTCGGACAAGCCCAGGCAGATGTCCGGGTGCTCGGCATGGAATTTGTCCAGCCAGGGTCCGTTGTCCTCCATCTTTCCTCCGTACCAGCCGAAGTAGTGGTTGTAGCTCTCCACGTCGGTGATGTGGTGCATGGGGCCGCTGGTGGGGGTCATGGACACATGGGCGATGGTGGTCAGCCGGGTGGGGTCCAGCTCCTTTGCCAGCTTGTTCAGCTCATGGTGGTTTTCCACCAGCTTGTCCGAAATGCCGCCGATCAGGATCTCGTTGGAGATCCCCCAGAAGCAGATGGAGGGGTGGTTGTAGTTCTGGATGATGAGCTCCTTCAGCTGGCTGACACAGTTCTCATGGGCGGCGGGGTCCTGGTTGAACACGCTGATGAAGGGGATCTCCGCCCAGACAATGAAGCCCAGTTGGTCACAGGCGTCGTAGAAATCCTGGGAGTGCTGATAGTGGGCCAGACGGACGGTGTTGGCCCCCAGCTCCTTGATGATCCGGGCGTCCTCGAAATGGTCTGCCCGGGTGAGGGCGTTTCCTTGGTACAGCTTGTCCTGGTGGCGGCTGACGCCCCGGAGCGGAGTTGCCACGCCGTTGAGAATAAAGCCCTTTTGCGGATCACAGGAGAACTCCCGCACACCCACCTGGGCGGACACCTCGTCATACGCCTCGTTCCGGCGCTGGAGGATGGCGGTGACGGTATACAAATAGGGATCGTCGATGTCCCAGCGATGGGCATTGGGCACAGCCACCGTAACCTTGGTGCTGTCAGCAGGCCGGACGGCAGAGGCGACCTCATGTCCTTCCGCGTTTTTTATGGAGTACATGACGGTGAAATTTTCGTCCGGGTCGGTCACCCAGCTCTCCAGCTCGAATTTCGCACCGCCGCAGGGGCAGGGCCTGGGGGTCGCCTTGAGGCCGGGACCGCCGAAATGGTCCAGATCAAAATGGGTGTGGGGCACGCTGATCAGGTTCACGCCCCGGTACAGCCCGCCATAGAAGGTGAAGTCGGCGGACTGGGGGTAGACGCTGTCCTTATTGGAGTTGTCACAGGCCACAGCCAGCAGGTTTTTGCCGTCCTCCCTGCACAGCTCGGTGACATCGGCCCGGAAGGCGGAGTAGCCGCCCTCATGATAAACGGCCTGTCTGCCGTTGACGTACACCGCGGCCTGCTGGCCCGCCGCCAGGATCTCCACATACACGCGGCCGCCGGGCAGGGGCTGCCTGGGCATCTCAAAGGTTCGGGCATACCAGCAGCGGCCCCGGTAGTAGTTTCCGCCGCCGTCCATGCCGTCCACCGCGTTCCAGGTGTGGGGCAGATCCACGTCCTGCCAGTGTTCCGGGAACTCGGCGGGCAGGCCCGCGTCCTCCCGGATGAATTTCCAGCCCTGATCCAAATCGATGATGGTGCGCATTGTGCTGCCTCCTATTTATGCGCCCTTACCTGATCCCACATGGAAAGGGCAAATACTATTTGGGCGAGTGGTCCGGCTTGTCGTTGAGCAGGCCGACAGGCACCTGCGGGTACAGCATGATGAGCCCCCGCGCGCAGACGGCATAGACCAGGCTGCTGACCAGCAGGACGCAGAACGCCTGCTCGCTATGTTGGCTCCAGCAGGCTCTGCCTGATCTTCGCCACCGCTTTTCTCACGCTGCCGGGGCTTCCGGCGGCGCAGCAGGGCCGGTGGATGCTGTCGGAAAAGAAGATGCAGTAACCGCCGGGGACCACATCAACAAAATTTTCGTTCTCCAGGTCCTTGTAAAGGATGATGTCCTTATCCCGCATATCCCATTGGACGGTCTCTTTCCCGGTATAAGGCGCATAGCCCATCCGCTCCACGCCAGACACGACGTATTGGAGATCCAGATAATCGATATGCCGCTCAGGGAGGCACTCTTCCATCGGTTTTGTGGTGATATCCTGGATGTTAACGTAGATGTCCCGCCCTTGAATCTCATAGGTTCCCGGCTCCATGCCGGTGAGGTCATGGCCCGCGATCCATTCCAGGGCGGTCCGGATGGCCGCCGGATAGGGACAAGGGCAGTCTATCGCAAGGGAAGAGGAAAAGATCATCGCCACGGCCTCCTTTTATTCAGAATTTCGCCCAAACGCCTCGATCTGCGTCAGTGCCGGGAAGGGAGAGGGGTCGTCCGCCTTGATGAGCTGCCCCACCTTCAGCCAGGTGATGCCCTGGCGCTTGATGGGAAAGCTCTGAGGCTCCGCCCGCTTGCCCAGCTCCACCACCTCCGATGTGCCGTCGGAGAAGCTCACCGTCCCCTGGGTCCACCAGCTGTCGTGGGGGAAGTCCGCCCGGGTGGTCAGGCGCAGCTCCTCCAGGTCCACCGGGCGGCCGAATTCCACCGTGATCTCCGCGTCCTCCCGCTGGTCGATGCCCCAGGATTGGAAGGGCCAAGGATAGTGGCAGGAGTTGGCCAGCACCCCGTCAATGGCGTTCCGGGCGGCGAATAGCGGCGCGATGGGCCCCTTGGTCTCCGCGTTGGCGTGGACGTGGGGATAGCAACCTACATCGTCGTGCTGGTCCATCACGTTTTTGGCCAGATTGCGGAAATTCTTGTTTTCCTCCGGCCTTGCTCTACGCATCGTGATGTAATGGGTGGGGCCGGAAAAGCTGCCGAGGCAATAAGAGATCCTGTCCGCTTTCGAATACTCATTTCTCTCAAACGGGATGGTGTACGCTAACCGTTCTTGGGTAAGGTAGACATATGCCTCATCCATCGCTCCATCCACTCGTATCACATAAAAGCCGGGAACCTCATCGCTGGTAAAAACCAGCGTATCTCCCAACTCATACTCCTTGGGATACACCAGGTGGATCTCGTCCTCACCACGTACCCAATACTCATTCTCCCCCTGTGTATTCAGCACAGAAATACCCAATTTTGCCATAGTTTCATCCTCCACAGAAGCATGCTCAAGATCCCCGATACCAACTGATACCGGGGATCCTGCGCGTTGTTGTTTACAGCAGACCCTTCACATAGTCCGCGATGGCCTGGTCCTTGCATCTGGCGAAAAACAGCTCCTGGAACCGCTCCCCCGCCACAGCGCCCTTGACCAGCTCCTGGTCGATATCCTTGAGGCCATCCACCAGGGGGCGCAGGGTCTTGGTCCGGACTTCGTCCAGAATGCGCTTGTTGCGCATCTCGGGCTCCACCCGCTCCGGGGGATAGCCCTGGCCGTGGCCGAAGCCGAACAGCTTCTCAAACACGTACTCCAGGTTCAGCTCTCCGCCCCAGCCGAAGCCCTTGGCGAAGGGCATGGCCACGGCGTTGCCGTCGTTGACGTGGGCGAAGGTGTAGGCGTCCACTGGATCCTCCACGTGGCCGCAGATCACCCCGGGGAAGCTGTTCATGGCCAGCATGGCTCCCTCGCCGGTGCCGCAGCCGGTGACCACGAAGTCCGCCGCCCCGCTGTTGAGCAGGATGGCCCCCAGGATGCCGCACTGGACATAGGTGAGCTGGGCGTTGTCGTCTGCGGCGTACATGCCGTAGTTGTCCACGGTGTGGCCCATGGGCTCCACAACTTTTTTCAGGGCTGCCAAGATGGTGCCGTTCTTGGCAGCCTGGCTGTTCTCGTTGATGAGTGCGATTTTCATTGTTTTACCTCCTATCAGCCCCCGGCGGGCTGCTTGCCGATGTAGGCCAGGATACCGCCGTCCACATACAGGATGTGGCCGTTGACAAAGTCAGAGGCGGGAGAGGCCAGGAACACCGCCGGACCGCCCAGATCGGCCGCTTCGCCCCAGCGGTTGGCTGGGGTCTTGGCCAGGATGAACTGGTCGAAGGGGTGTTTGGAGCCGTCGGGCTGGATCTCCCGCAGCGGTGCGGTCTGGGGCGTGGCGATATAGCCCGGGCCGATGCCGTTGCACTGGATGTTGTACTGACCATACTCGGAAGCGATGTTCTTGGTGAGCATCTTCAGCCCACCCTTGGCGGCGGCGTAGGCGGACACGGTCTCCCGGCCCAGCTCGCTCATCATGGAGCAGATGTTGATGATCTTGCCGCCGCCCTTTCGGATCATGGCGGGAATCACGGCCTTGGACACGATGAACGGGGCGTTCAGGTCCACGTCGATGACCTGGCGGAAGTCCTTGGCGGACATCTCCACCATGGGGATGCGCTTGATGATGCCCGCGTTGTTCACCAGGATGTCGATGACGCCCACCTCGGCCTCAATCTTGGCCACCAGAGCGTTCACGGCGTCCTCGTCGGTGACATCGCACACATAGCCGTGGGCGGTGATGCCCGCCTCTTTGTAGGCGGCCACACCCTTGTCCACCAGCTCCTGCTTGATGTCGTTGAACACGATGGTGGCCCCCGCCTCCGCCATGGCAGAAGCGATGGAAAAGCCGATGCCGTAGGATGCTCCAGTCACCAGGGCGATCTTGCCGTCCAGACGAAAGCTCTTGTCGTTGATCATGTTGGATGTTCTCCTTCAAAATAGTGTATTGGCGTACCGCCTAGGGGCGGTCTGGCAATTTTCAGTCAAATAGATCCGGGAAGGGAGGCCGCCGCACGGCGGCCTCCCTTTTTAGTATCTGCAAAAATCACTTGGCCTCGGCTTCAGCCTTCATGGCGGACAGCTTCGCCTGAACGTCCTCCATGGTGGCGTTGTCCAGCGTATAGAATTTCATGGCCACGATAGACAGAAGGTAACCCACAATGGGCAGTCCCATCCACAGCACCATAGAAACTGTGACCAGGTTGCCCGTAACGGGGTCGCCGATCTGGGGCAGGGAGGTGACATAGCCGATCCCCGCGAAAGCAAAGCCCACGATGGTGGTGGCAAAGGCCACGATGGTCTTGTCCACCAGGGAGTAGGCCGCGCTGATGACACCGGCGATCTGCTTGCCGCCGTTTTGGCTCATTTCATAGTCCGCCACGTCGGCCAGCATGGGCATGCGCAGCCCGTTGGTCACGGTCATGCAGGCCTGGAAAATGCAGTGGAACACAAGGAAGATCGCGGTCATAGGGAGCGTCCTGCCGATCTGCGTCGGGTCGCCCAGAACGAACAGAGCGATCATCACACACCCCGCCACCACAGAGCCGATGCTGAAATTGCGCAGAGCCGTCCGCTTTCCCATTTTGATGGCCACCTGGTTGCCAAAGATCGACACCAGGATGTTGGGGATGAACACGATCAGGCCCAGTCTGCCATAAAACTCATAATTTCCAGCAATGATGCCCCAGATAGCAATCATCACGCTGGTGTTTGTGGCGATGTTCATGGCGATACGGTCCGAGGCGCAGGCCACCAGGATCATTTGGAAGTTGCGGTTGTTCTTCATAACCTTGAACATATCCGAAGGGGACACCTTCTCCTTGCTCAAGCTGCGGTAATTCTCCGGAACATCGCGGTCCCAAATGCTGATCACGGTGAGCACCAGGATGATGAAGCTCACCACCAGCATGGTCAGGCACAGCTCCTGCATGGTGCCCAGGTCGATAACGCCGCCATGCTTCGGAACCAGGTAGTTGGTGTTGTAGAACGTGAAGGCCATCCCGAAAAAGCTGGAGAGGATACCCATAAAGAGGCCCAGCCGGTTGCGCTGAACGGGCTCATTGGTGAAGGCCACCCGGGCGCCGCCCTGAGAGGTCATCATGAAGCTGTAGCCGATGACGTACACGGCGTAGATCAGGATGAACACGATCGGACTTGCGCCGACGCAGAAGAAATACATGCCCAGGATGGAAATGGCGCTGATGATCCAGCCCAGGATCATCGTCGGGCGGTACCGCCCGAACTTTCCGTCCGTCCGCTCCACGATGAAGGCGATGATTGGGTCGGTGATGGCGTCGAAAATGCGGGACGCGGTGGCGATCATGGCCACGGTGGTGGCGAGAAGGCCGTAGTAACCCGCGCCCAGGTAGGTGATGAAGTTCATCACAAACAGGAAGCAGATGAGAAGCAGGTCATGGATCGAAAAGAGATACAGCTGCCAGGGTTTTGCTTTGCGGTATTGCACAGTGTTGGTCGCGTCCATCGTTGTCTCCTCACTTTCCGAAGCATGCCGATCCGCATGTCTTCTCTCTAATTTATTTTGTGAAATATACAGGACGTCCTGCTTTACCAGATGAACAGACTGTCTCCCCGGAGCCGCAACAGGGCCTCGATGAGATAGTAGTCGCTGTAGATGATGGGCACCTCCGTGTTGCTCCCGTCCGGATCGTGGTAGAAGTAAGTGCCGCCGTCCACGATGGAGTCCACCTCGGGATCCCAGTTGCAGAACTTCTGGTCGCAGGCCCTCAGCATTTTCAGCGCGGCCTGGACATAGAGGCGCTTCTCGTGCTCCGGGACGTGCCCGGCGATTTCCAACAGACCGCAGGCGGAGATCATGGAGGAGGTGGTGTCATACTTGACGGGCTCGGCGGGAGCGCGGTAATCCACCAGGGGCAGCCAGTCGTTGACGGCCATGGAGGAAATGACGTAGTGCGCCGCCCGTTTCGCGGTGGTGAGGAAGCTCTCGTCCTGGGTGTGGCGGTAGGCGAGGGCAAAGCCGTACAGCGCCCAGGACTGGCCCCGGCTCCAGGCGGACCCGACCCCATACCCCTGGCCGCCGGGCGCGTCCACGAACTCCCCGGTTGCCGGATCGAAGCGGACGATGTGGTTGGAGCTGCCGTCCCCCCGGGCGATGTACTGCTGGGCGGTTTTGGCGTGGTTCAGGGCGACCTGCGCGTACCGGGGGTCCTTTGTGGTTTCGGAGGCCCAGAACAGCATGGGGATGTTCATCAGGCAGTCGATGATCATCCAGCCGCTCAGGGGCACGCCGCCGCCCATCATTTTCTCCATCATCTCGCTGTCGTTCCAGGCGCGGATATACCGGCCTGCGGAATTATAGCGGCCCGCCAGGGTCTGCGCCGCGATCAGCGCGTTCTTCCTGGACTCAAGGTTTCCGGTCTTGCGGTAATTGGCCACCGCGGAGGGCAGAAGGACAAAGCCGATGTCATGGCCCGCCAGGTCGATCTGGACCAGATTGCTCATGATGCGGGCTTCCACCCCTTCGGCCGTGGTACGGTACGCCTCGTCGCCTGTGGTCTGATACATCTGCCACAGCATTCCCGGCCAGAAGCCGTTGGTCCAGTAGCAGAGCAGGGGAGACTTTCCGTCCTTCTCGGCCTCTTTGCCCGTCGTGCCGAAGTCCAGGTCGTGGTACTTGCCGTCTCTGGGGCTGTAGGGGATCATCGTCCCCACCCGCTCGCACTCCCGCTTCATCTTCACGAGCAGCTTGTCATAGGTGCTGCTGAGCCAAGCCTGGTCCTCTTCGGTCAGAATGGTCTTGATGTACTCTTCCATCTCTTGTGCTCCCTCCCATCGTTTTATTGACTGTCAATTTCTCATGCTCTGATCTGCGGTTACCACTCGAATAGGGCCTTTCCCTTCAAACGCAAGATGGCTTCGATAAAGAAGTAGTCGCCGTAGATGATGGGCACCTCAGTATTGGTGCCGTCGGGGTCATGATAGAAGAAGGTACCCCCGCTCATAATGGAATCCTTTTCCGGGTTCCAGTCGGCAAACTTGGCGTCACAAGCCCGGAGGATACGGTAGGACGCCTCTGTATAGAACCTGGCTTCATTTTCGTCCACGTGACTAGCGATCTCCAGCAGGCCGCATACGGTGCACATGGCGGCGGTGGTATCGTATTTCACCGGCTCAGCCGGTGCGCGATAATCCACCAGAGGCAGCCAATCGCACACGGCCATGTTGGAAATGCAGTAGTGGGCGCACTGTTTAGCGGTGTTGAGGAAGGAGTCGTCTTTGGTATGGCGGTAGCTCAGGGCAAAACCGTACACAGCCCAGGACTGTCCCCGGCTCCAGGAAGACCCCTGCTTATAGCCCTGGCCGCCAGGATTGTTGAGGTATTCCCCAGTGTCCGGATCAAAGGCTACAATATGATTGCAACTGCCGTCGGGCCGAACAATGTACTGCTGGGCGGTTTTGGCGTGGTTAATGGCAATCTTGGCAAACCGGGGGTCATCCAACTCCTCCGCCGCCCAATAGAGCAGGGGGATGTTCATCATACAGTCAATGATCATCCAGCCCCGGATATCTCCGCCGCCCATCATCTCAGTCATTCTGTTCTGCCGGGGACCGTTCCAGGCCCGGATAAATTTGCCGTCCAGATTATAGCGCGCGGCCAAAGTGCTAGCTGCCATCAGACCACGGCGGCGGGCTTCCTTATCCCCGGTCTTGCGATAATTAGCCACAGAGGATAGAAGAAACAGAAAACCTACGTCGTGGTCAACCGTCTCGGGACTTTTCAACAGCACATCCAGCCGCTCCTCCACGCCCACGGCGGCTTTGTGGTACTCTTCGTCTCCAGTGGCCTCATACATCTGCCACAGCATCCCCGGCCAGAAACCGTTGGTCCAGAAACCAACATGCGTTCCCTCATTGCCCATCTTACCCCAGATGGTTTCAGTAATATCGTCGTACATTCCGTCTTTGTTGGTGGTGTAGGGGATTTTGCTCCCCACTCGCTGGCATTCTGCCGCCATTTTGACCAACAGCTTGTCATATACGCCGTCCAGCCATTCATGGTTAGAGCAGTTCTCCATTTTACGCCCTCCACTTTTCAATATTAAATAAATATCATGGCCATGATTTTATTTATTTCGGGAACTGTGTATAGTATAACATGGGACAATTTCTACTTCCCTTCATTTTCTTGGGGAAATATTGCAAATCCTCGCTTTTTCTCTCTTCCGGTGAAAAACGGCATATCGCATCTAAACTCGTGTATATGTGGCGTATTTTTTGGGAGACATCCCAACGATTTTGGTGAACGATCTCAGAAAACTACTATAATCGCCAAAACCACATAGCATACAAGTTTCTGATACTGACCGTCCCTCCGACAGGAGTGCTTTCGCGCGGGCGACACGTTTTGCCGCAATATAGCGGTTAATTGTAGTACCCGTAATCTCCTTGAAAATCTTGCTCAAATAGGAATTGCTGAGATAAAAGTGGGATGCTAATACTGAGATACTGACATCCTCTACCAAGTGCTGGTCAATGTAGGCTAATATCTCGTCAATCCGTGAATAGTGAAGTCTAAGGTTATTTTGGGCTTCATTCCAACCCAAAGATGGTTCTTTAGCGTGCCGAGAAATAAATGTACGATTTAAAAATATCATTAGTTCCAAAAAATACGCTTGGTCTAACAGATCTTGTCCAAATGTATGCTCTTCGGCGAGCATATGAATGAAGTACATAAACTGCCTGCGCTCTTTATCCGTCAGGCTGAGCCTATGTCCCAACATCGGATCCCGATGGGTAAAACAGTATGTCAGATCAGATTTCTCGGTGCAGAGTCGTTTTAGGTACTCTGGATAGATGGAGAGCACTACCCGTACATGGTTTGTCTGGTCTACTCTAGATAAGTAATGGCTTTCAAATTGATTGACAAAAAAGATATCTCCAGCGTCAAATTCATAGACACGGTTGTCTATGAGGAACTGTTTGCCACCAGAAATTGAATAATACACTTCATAGCAGTCATGGATATGGATGCCCATCGTCTTTTCATCGCTATATAAACGTGCAATTGCGAAAGTTTTTTCGTCCAAGCAGGAATGAATTGCCGATTGACAGGAATCATGAATCAGCATAGCTGCCCCTCCCAAAGATTTTAAAATTTAATTTTGTATTTTGAGATCCTGACTTCAATTATATACCATGGTATATTGTTTGAGCAGAGCCGTCAACCCGTTTTGCCAAATAGTTCAAGAGCCATCGTTCATCCGTGCGATGTTTTTTACAAGTTTCAGTGTGAATCTTTCCTTTCTATTTCGCATGATTTCTTGATTCATCGCCTGATTATACTTATCACTCTATCTCGGATGATACGATAATTTATCACAGATACACAGTCGTTTTATTATGAATGTGTATTGACATGAGAAATCTATCTGGCTTATAGTAATAGCAGAATCATCACTAATGGCAAATAGTATAAGGGGGAACGTGAAATGCTGATTTATGAAGGAGGCCGTCTGTTCGCTGGCCGGTCGTCGTTTGCTTTACCCAGCAAGTGCAAGATCAACGACGCTCCGCTAGCGACTCTGCGCAACGGCATCAACCTGTGCTCGCTGGACGAGATCTGCCTGATCGACGCTAACTTCGAGTATGGCGAAGGCGGGGCTCAGACCAGTTTGGAGAGTAGTTTGGCCATCAACGATATTTTGGATGCCAAGATAAAAAGTCGGAGTTTCAAAGGCGGAATCGGCTGGTGTGCTGAGTACAGAGGCATCTCATACAGCTATTGGGAGGTCAGGTTCGACGCCCCAACAGGGGTAATTGACAAGGGTGACAAAGAGGCGAACATTTTCCGAATTGCCGTGACCGCTCCTATAGACGCGAATATGCCGTCCATACAACACTTGCCCGAAATTATGGAATTATTGAACAGTTTCCATCCATAAGAACATCCCCGGAATCCTCGCGATTTCGGGGCCTTTTGTAGTCCACATCACATTACATAAAACGACCCCATTAGGCCAATCGAAAGGAGAACTCTATGATTGCAGGAAAAATCAAGGAGATGAAGCTTCGGTCGGGAATGACCAACCAGCAAGTGGCCGATTTGTCAGGTGTCCCCATCGGGACCGTCAACCGGGTAATGTCTGATCAGGTTCAAAATCCAAATTTTGAAACGATCAGCGCCATTGTCATGGCACTGGGTGGTTCTATTGACGAAATTGTTGGACATACGCCAACGTCTGCGACTACGGAAGGAGCAGTAGAATCGGAAAAGCCAAATCCGTCAAAACAAATTATTCCACAGAAACAACTCCAACAAAAAGAATCAACACCAGATTATGCTTCATCCGATTTGATTCGGGGCTACGAAATGCTTCTCGAAGAGCGGCAAAAGGTTATCGTTGCAAAGAACCAGCTCATTGAGGAGAAGAATCAGTGGATTAAAAGGCTGTTCATTCTCTGCTGTATCATGGTCGCGCTGACCATTGGCATCCTAATTTTTGATCTGGCGAACCCTAATTTGGGTTTCTTCCAGCGTTAAGTCCCCCGTTGAACCCGGTTTTTTTAAAGTTTTTCAAAAAAGGTTATTACCAGCTACTCATTTATGATAATCTCCTACGCATCCACAAATAAAATTCCAACGATGCGTCAATTTATCATGGATGATAGGAAATTTATTACAGATGCGCTGCGATCTTATCATGGATGATTAACCCCACATCGCCCGCTCAACAGAAGATCCGCACGGATGGGTGGCGGCCTTATCACGGATGAGTAGGTGAGTTTATCATAAATGGGTAGTTTTATCATGAATGGTTAACGGCCTTATCATGAATGCGTATTGACTATTTCTGGCCCGCGTCGTATATTGACCCCGGCAGCAAGGTTCACGGCGAACCGAAAGGCAAGCCAAGCAGTGAGAACCGAGCTCAGGGGACCTCAATATGCGGAGCGGGTCAGATGCATTCCTTTAAGCTGCTTGTAGCGGAAAGGCAACCAATGATCTGCGGCGGAAGCTGAATAGTAGTAGCAGTATATAAGCATTAGCACTGCTATTACGTAAGGAAAAGCTGGATTCCACCCACATATTGTAGATCTTGTGGCCGCACCGGGCGCGTATCCTGACTAAATCAAACTTTCATTTGCTATGAATGTGATGGGTCTGGAAGCCCGGGCGCAAGTACCTGTACCACTCTGAGCTATGCTGCCAGGCCAACAACGCAAGAAAACGGAGGTGTTTCCAATGGGTTCTGAGATGCCACTCAATGGTGAGGATGTTTGTTGGATTCGTCGATACACTTTTTCCTAAAAAATTAAGGAGCAAGATATCATGTTTTTCTCAGACAAAAAAGCGTATTGAAAAATTTATCCCTTTAAATCTGCTTGTATAGTAGTCAATCTGTCTGAGGACACTGATGGTTGAAACGGCTCTCGAAAAATTGGAAATGTGGAATTTGGTGATAAACTATGGTGACTTTAGGCGCTCGATTTCGTTTAACCGAGGGAGTATATACTTTTATACTTTAAATTAACAAAATCCGTCAGTCACAAATTGATGTAATCATATCAAAGGAGTTGAACAAAATGTTCTTAAAGACAAAGCGAGACTATCAGGAGAAACTCTTTGAAGTTCTCAATCCCTTAATTCCTCACTATAGCCCAGGTGGAGCCAGGCTGACGCTGGGTTTTACTGGAGCCTCATATTCCCCGGCTGTCGCAGAGCTTGAAGGATTTGCAAGGGTGCTTTGGGGCCTCGCTCCGTATCTTCACGGTGGCGGAACTAGCAAGGAGCTTGAAGAAATTTATCTAAATGGATTGATTCATGGAACAGATCCTCACAATCCCGAGTACTGGGGAGTAGTTGAAAGCTACCAACAGGAATTAGTGGAAATGGCCGCAATAGCATTTGGACTTTTGATCGCGCCGGAAAAGTTATGGGCTCCGCTGTCTTCTGAAGCAAAGTCAAATCTCGCCGCTTGGCTCAATTTAGCAAATACGACCTCTGTATATCCTAGCAACTGGAAGTTTTTTGCCGTCCTTGTAAATGTAGCTTTTAAGAAACTGGGCCTTCCGGAATACAATCAACAAGTGGTAGATGCAAACATCCAAGAAATAAATAGCTACTATGTTGGGGATGGCTGGTATCAAGATGGCCCAACTGATAGGTATGATTATTATATCGCGTTCGCGTTGCATTATTATGGGCTGATTTACGCGGCTTTTATGGGCGAGGATGATCCCGTAAATTCTCAGTTGTTCAGGGAAAGGGCTGAGATTTTTGGAAAGCAGTTCTTGTACTGGTTTGATGAATCTGGAGCGGGCATACCTTATGGCCGTAGCCTCACATACAGGTTTGCCCAAGTCGCGTTCTACAGCGCCTGCGTATATGCGGGGGTCGAAACGTTGGACCTATCTGTGATGAAAGGGATTATTGACCGCAATCTTGAAGCGTGGTGGCATAGCCATATGCAAGATTTCTCCGGCATCTTAACGATTAGTTATGAGTACCCGAATCTAATCATGGCTGAATCCTATAACGCTCCGGGATCTCCATTGTGGTCCTTGAAGGCATTTTTACTCCTCGCTCTGGATGATAGTCACCCTTATTGGAGCGCTCCGGCTGCGCCTTATCCGTCGGTGGAATCTGTTAAGACGCTACTAAAGGGCCAGATGATTTTGGCACACCGCAATGGGAACGCAATCATGTACCCGAACGGGTTGAAATCTGATATTCCTGTCGTGGGGCACATGAGCGAAAAATATGGAAAATTTGCTTATTCCAGCAAATATGGGTTTTCAGTACGTAAAGCAAATAACTGCATCGAAAACATGGCCCCCGATAGTGAGCTTGTATTCGAGATTGGCGGCTTCTTTTTCGGGCGGGGTGTGAACACGTCAGAGGTAACAGAGGGCAAAATTGTGAGCTATTGGTCTCCGTTTGAGGGTATTGATGTTACCACTGAATTAACCGTGACAGATAATAAGAGTTACGGTTTAAAGCACACGATTACAAGCAAAATTGCGTGCACTGCGTATGCCTGTGGATTTGCTATTCCGCGAGATGCCCCTGATTATAGAGAAGCCTTTAACGACACTTGTGCCAATATATTGACAAAAATTGGCGGATGTGAAATATCAGGCGGTCCCGGGCTTATCATTGAGGCTTCTCCCAACACCAATCTACTCCATCCACGCACCTCAATTCCCGCCGTCAAATATTCTATTTCTGCTGGGGAAAATGTAATTTCTTCGTATATTACGATTTTCCCGTAAGTGCTTCAATAGAATGAGTAGGATCAAGAACCAGTGTAATCGACAACTGTAGTGCACGGATATATGATTGCTGTAAGCAGTTGATTACCAGCTTTGTTTACATCTAAGCAACATTGCGGCCGGTCTGATTGTTTTTCAGACCGGTCGCTTTTTGACATATAAAGAGAGTCGGTAGCATTGCAGTCATAAGAATACTACTCTTTTCAGTTTTCTGTTGGGATTTTTAGCTGTAATCAATGTTGCTCATATCCAGCAGCACACTTTTTCTTCTAAAGATGTTGTCAAGGGGGAATGTGAGATTTTTTGATTTTGTTCCGTTGCAAACAAGAAAAAGCGGCTGATCCAGGAGCAGAAAGAGCAGGAGCGCAAGGACAGGACGAACCGCCTCTGCAAGCGCATGGGGTTTATCGAGAAGCTGCTGCCCGACACCATCCCGCTGACCGAGGAGCAGTTCAAGACCTTTGTGGAGCAGACCATCGCCACCGACCACAGCCGCCGTATCCTGGACGGCCTGACCGCCCAGAACGCCGCCACAGCCCCCGCACAGGGCGCGGGAACGGCGTGGAGGGGTAACACCCAGCCCCGCCGCCAAAACTGTCCATACAGCGCAGGAGGACGGCGCAGACGAGAGTACGGCGCAAGGGTAACGGGAGTTCAAGCAAGGCCGGGGGGGTATCATTATGATACCGTGATAATTTTCCCCATAGCAGTTTGGGATAAAACCCGTTGGGGAAAAACCGTACTGTACAAAATAGTCAAAATGCTTTCTGCCATACGATTTTAATTCCTTTAATTCTTCTGCGTAATTCTGAATTGGCCTACCATGGCATGACATATCAGTTGAGCCTATGACATACTTCAAGTTCCGATATCCTTTTTCCCTTGCGTGTTCCTCGGCTTGTTTCAACAGCGGTTCTAACTGTTCTTCCATAGCAAAAATTCCATTTTCATCATATCCAAGACATTCTATAGTCAAATAAGAATATCCCTCATATCCAGCACACAAAATCCAGCCCTTAGGGTTTGCTTTGTCCCCAATATACCAGCCGATTAAATTTGCAAGCAAAGATACATCTTGCAACTGCTGACTTGCTCCCGCAAAATCCCACCAGTCTGGTTTTATAGTAGACATTAACTTTGCAACGGCACAAACATTTGATTTATTGATTCTGTATATTCCCACGACTATTCCTCCAAATTTCAGTTTGTCGATTCTGCTTTTATGTTGTTCATCATAGCACAATTCCCCTTTATTTGCAACAAAACTGTGCCCTTTCAAAATTCTTTTGAAATGCAGGAACAAAAAGTATATACTTATGTCGTTAATAGTTAGATAGAGAAACCATCACAGTCAGAAAGGAGGTTTTATCGTGTCCGTTACCTATAAATTGCCCTACGACACCCCGCTCCGCTATCTGCCCCTGGTCTACATTCTTCCCTATGATTTGCTGATGCGCTGTCCCACCCTCCGCAAGCTGCCCCGCCGCATGGGGGCGTTCAACGACCCGGAATGGCAGGAAGTCCTGGGGAGCCCGCAGTTCCGAAACGAAATCATGGACGCTATGGCGGCGCTGGTATTTCCCCACTTCGGCTTCGGCGGCTGGAAGGAGCATTACACCGGGTATTTCCCGGCGTGGTACTTGTCCTACGCCCTGTCCCTGTGGGCCAAGGGTATAGAGCGGGAACGGGGCTGGGGCCCGCAAGCCCTGTTCAACCTGTCCCCCGACTTCGAGATACCCCTTTTCGACCCGGAGGACGTGAAAGCGTCCATCGGGCCGGTGGTGCGCCGCACCATCGAGGAGCAGGGATGGGGGCCGATGCTGGACGTGATGCGGGAAATGCCCTGCGCCGAGGACTTTGAGCCGTGGGACACCAATGTGCGGAAAGACTTTCTCCGCAAATGGTATCACACCCGCTCCAAAAAAGTCAAAACCGTTTCGCTGGAGGAGTGCATGGAGGACGAGGACAGCGGCATACACGCTGTCGCAGACCCGGCAGCGGAGGACTTCACTGAACAGGTGGCGGGGGAGGACTTCTGCCAACGGTTCAAGGCCACCCTGTCCCCAAGGGATATGGCGATTCTGGAGCTTCGGGTGGAGGGGTACGGCTACCAGGAGATAGCGGACAAGCTGGGGTACAAGACCCACAGCGGGGTTGTCAAGCGGATGGAGGCCATCAAACGGCGGTTCATCCAGTACGAGGAAGAAGCAGGGCGGTAAGGCCACGCAAGCCGGAAGCGGCGGGCGTGGCTTTTCTGCGCCCAAAAATGAACGGTAAGGAGGTAGAATGGCACAGCACGCAATTTTGAGATTTGAAAAACGCAAGGCGGGGCCAGCCGGGGCGCTGGAAGCCCACCACGAGCGCACCAAGGGGCAGTACGCCAGCAACCCGGACATTGACACCGACAGGAGCCGGGAGAATTTTCACATCATTCGGCTCACGCAGAAGTACCGCCGGGAAATCGACAGCCGGATCAGGGCGGCGGGGTGCCGTACCCGAAAGGACAGCACCATGTTCGTAGACACCCTTATCACCGCCAGCCCGGATTTTTTCACGGGCAGGAGCAGACGGGAGGTGCAAGCCTACTTCACCGAGGCGGCGGCGTTCATGGAGCGGAAGGTGGGCCGGGGCAATATCTTCTCCGCTGTGGTTCACATGGACGAGAAAACGCCCCACCTTCACCTGTGCTTTACGCCCATCACCAAGGACAGGCGGCTGTCCGCCAAGGAAATTTTGGGCAACCGGGCGCAGCTTTCCAAGTGGCAGGACGAGTTTCATGCCCACATGAACCGGGCGTTCCCCGGCCTCCAACGGGGCGAGAGCGCCCTTGTCACCAAGCGCAAGCATATCCCCACCTGGCTGTTCAAGCAGTCTATTGACCTCACCCGCCAGCAAAGGGCCATCGAACAGGCCATTTCCGAAATCGGGGTGCTGAACGCCGGGAAGAAGCGGGACGAGGTTCTGGAACTGGTGGGGCCGTACTTCGCCCGGCTGGAACAGCACCTGGGGCAGATGCAGAAGTACCAGGCCACCATCGACTATCTGACCCAGGAGAACAAAGGCTTGCAAAAGCAGGTCAACAGCGAAAAGAGCATACAAAAGCAGATGGAAGTACTCATGCTGAAAAAGGAAAATGAACAGCTTCGGCGGTTTGTGAACAGCATACCGCCGGAAATACGGCAGGCGTTGAAGGAACAGCAACAGGGCCGGCGGCACATAGACCGCCGACGGTAAAGCGCCGTACATCAGAATTTAAATATGCTAAAGGGAGGTAGCATTTGAGCAGACGCAAAAAACTAATCAACCACACCGACATTCCCCAGCACAAAATTGAGGCCATCGCCCGCTGTCTTATGCCGGATATCCTCGCTTTCTACGAAAGCGAGGAGGGCCAGCGGGAGTTTGCCGAATGGAAGGAACGGCGGGAAGCGGAAAAACAGGAGGACAACAGAGAATAAGGACGAAAAGGGCGGGCGCACCGTGGAAACGGCTGCGCCCGCCCTTTCTCAATTATTTCTTCCTGTAATTCTCTCAAATATCAAGTTGAATTGCAGTTTACTCTACTGAAGTTAATTGTAGGAAGTGTTGTAAATGACAGATTTCTTGAATTATATTGTATTGCTAACGTTTGCTTTTGCGGATCGCAATCTTGGATAGACGTATACTTTGAAATAAGATGCTCTAAATAGCACTTCTGCTCGACACTGTCAGTCACGTCACTCATTTTCTGCACCCCCTTGTAATAGGTAGTGTGAATAGAAATATTGGGGATTATACGCTCGTTCAAAATAGTGTTTTCTTTTTATCCAGATAAGCCCATCGCTTTTAGTTATTATTGCAACATCAATCGGGCCACCTACAGTGCCGACATTACTATCAATGGCGACTTTACGGCGGAGCGATGTGATATTTATCATTGATTCTGCAAGCAGAGCAAGTTCTTCAATGGGCAGTGTTGCCACAGACTGCGTGATAGGCCACAGATATTGTTGTTGCGATTTCCCAACGATTTGATTTATTATATTCGGCGTGGCGCTTGCAAGTTTCTCAAACACCTCTTGTTTTTTCCCTTCGGCAAAATTCTCATTGTCAACACTTTGGAAAATGTTTCTGATCTGGTTTGGAATTTCATTAGCTAATGCTTGGATAAAGCCATCATTTATTCCAAATAGGAATGTCTGCATTACGTCTGTTTGTGCAAATGGACTGATTGTGGCAGTGGCATTCTCTGTAATTGCAACTTGTTCTCGAACAATATATCTAACCCGATCTGAAATAATTCCAGAGAGATGTATGTGATACATCTTAGGAAAAATATCTTGATTTCCATACCCGGCAAATGCAATGCCCACATATCCATTTCTAAAAAAGTCTTTGTTGAAAATCGTACAAATTTTCGATGTTAGATTTTCAAGAGTTTGACCAGCAATCCATGGAAATGCTTTTGAAATATATTCCCTTATTTCATTACCAAAATTCGATAATATATACTGAGCAACATCAAAATTTGGAATTAGTGGCGCTTGATCAATAAATTTTAGTGTTGCATCAATAGTATCCTGCTGTACTATTGCCAATTCCTCCGGGGTGAGATCACGGTTTACTTCGCTGATCTTTCTCTTGAGTAATTGTGTGTAATCACCATTTAAGCCGTTTAATAAGTCAATATAAGTGTTCTGAATATATGAATGTTCGTTTTCTAAAAAATGGAATAGTCGCTTATTTTGAAGCATAAAAGAAATAAAATCTTGAACATATTCTTCTAATGAACAAAATGTTTTGCACCCAAGGTCTTTCTTATATTGTTTTAGTATTATTTCAATAGGTATTCCCATTATTTCGGCGTTTGAGTAGATTATTGCTCCCACAGGTGCAACTTTGGAGAGCGCAAACAATTTATTTGCAGAATTATGGATTGCAAGATGCTGACCAACGGTTACGGCACTATCAGCAGCAAGTGCGATGGCAGTTTTATTCATAATACAAATTCCGGCACTCACGACAACACCTCCTTTTGTTATTATAACAGATTGTAGTTATTTTTCAATATTCGACACATTTATTTTTGCTCAAAGTATGAAAAGGCGGGCGCACCGTATTAACGGCTGCGCCCGCCCTTTTTGCGTTTATGGAGTCTGCTTCTTCTTCCGGAGGCCTCTCGGTTTCGAGGTGGGCTTGCGTTCCACCCCGTTACGGAAGTGGGTACGCTCAAACCTCTCAAAGAAAACCAATAATCCGAACCCATCCCCTATCGGAAAAAGGTTCGGATTATATGGGTTTGGTGCGAGTGGCGATATAGGATTTACCCCGAAAGCAAGTGATATCAACGGTTTGCGGGCAATCGAGCAGCAGTATTTACACTAAAAAAATGAATACCGATCTTGAATTGGGGGACGTTCCATTGATGGAGTGTCTCTTTTTCTGCCCCGAGGAAAAGACCAGTGACAAGTGTAAATCTTTTTCACTAACCCAATTGATTTAAGGCAGGATGTCAAACACCGCCAGTAGTACAGTTTATAAACTTGCCATAAGGTATCACATTCTCAGTGCCAAATATATCTTGTAAATACGCTTCGAACTGAGGGCCAATTTCTACAGTAATTAAAATGGCAAGTCGCTTTCTTGGCCTGGAACAACATACATAAAATAAATTTCGATTCCTAATATATGCTGCAAGTTCTTTATCCTGCAAAAACTTTACATCTTTGTACAAAAAGTCTTCAAATTTGTAAATATTCCATCCTCTTCCCATTACAAAAAGGACATTATCATATTCTTCCCCCTTTACTCCGTGATCTGTGGAGTACATAGCCTCTGGCCCAAAAAATTCGATAGCATTGATTACTTGCTCGTATTTGATATCATAAAATTGCTTCAACGTTGTCCTTGCATAGGCAATATCGCCCTCGGCATTATATTCTTCTATGTATTTCACGATATCAGGTGGAATTGGAATCAATCTGCTGTCAGAAGCTACTCGCAAAACATCATAGATTGTTCTTTGCCTTGCAATTTGCAGAGTATCTGCAAGCTCCTTCCATTGTTTCTTTTGTCTCTTAGTTTGTATTGGCTGACGCGTTGTACCTAATACTTCATACATTGCTGTGACGTTTTGTTGTTCAAGTGCCTTATATAATGGTTCAATCCGATCTCTAAAAAATACGAAATGCTTATCATCTTGGTCTTTAAAGCGATCACCCAACGCGTCCAAAAAGGATTGATAATGTTGTTGTCTTGCAAGCATTTTGTGGGCAATCATTAGGACTTTGCTATCGTTGTCCCATCCTTTTACTCTTAGTTTATTTTCGACAGAAGTAATATATTGATGTAGCAAGTCTTCAGGAAGTTCACCTTTATAATATGATCTCGTATCCCGATGGCCGTGATAATCATTTGTGGTAATCACAATTATACTACCATCATTCTCGTTTAGTGCAGATATTTGCGGGAGTTCAGGCCTGATTTTATTTAAAGCATCTACAATAACCTTCTGGGATCGGAAATTGGATTCTTTTTTTATCTCAACCAACTTGTCGCTAACTATTAAACCACAGGCGCCATTATTTGTATAAATGGTCTGCCAAGCATCACCAAAAAGGCCAAATTGAGGGCCACTTTCTTTATCAATAAAATACTCAACAAATTTATCTGTAATGCTTTTAAAAGAATCCTGATACTCGTCAATTAGAATAATTGGGTATCTATCTGTTAGCAACATCCGAAATTTAGGCTTATCCAAAAACCAGGTAAAGAGTTTAATCAAATCATCATGAAATAAGTGCAGTTCGGCATTTTGAACATATCGAACACCCAAATCATATGTAACTTTTTGAATCTCCGCAATATCAATATCCGGAGGCAAAAGCCCTAATTCGTCTACACCAGCAAGTAATACTGACTGATAGTTCCTCACATTATCCCATGCAAAAGTATGGATGGTTGATGGGACTATGGAACTTTCACTTGAAATTCTATTCTTGATGACCTCAACAGCAGCATTTGTATAAGTGATGCAAGCAACCTGACGATTTCTTTTTCTGAACTGTTTTGCTTGATTTGTATCTATCCACTCAATAACTCTGTGCAAAGAGTAGGTTTTTCCAGAGCCTGCACCTGCTTCGACGCGAAAACTTCTGCCAGACTGTAATGTGTCAATGATTTCTGCATCAATCTCATCAGCACGAGCCTTAGCTAATTCATAATTTGTTTTTTCAATCATATAGTCACACTTTCTTCGGAATGCTGGTTCGTTTCCACTTATATTTTTTAAGTGGTTGTGCTACCTCTGGCAATTTGCTTTGCTCGTTTAGCCATATTAAGCCGTTCCTAATATACGAGGGGACTGCAAATTTTTCATATTGGGGGTTTGTCAACAGCTTAAGCGCAAAATCTGTTTTGGAGCCCTCCTCTCCCTCATCATCAAAAAGTGGTATTTCCGTAGCATCGAGAGCTATTCCAAAAAGATCTCGATTTACGTTTTGAATAGATTCCTCAAGGCTTCGGGGGTGTGTATCTTTTTCTTCCATTTGAAATTCGATATGGCGAAGCCCATTGGTCTTTTTTTCAAAATTTTGAGCAAGATTAAGCACTGTTTCAAAAGGAATGGGCTTCGATATTGCAATATTATACATATCATGGCACCAACGCTTGATTGCACCATTAGAAGTAGAAGCTGCTTTAGATCGTTGGCACTTCTTGCTATTACTATCAATAAAATCAATATCTGTTAAAATTAGTGTTGGAATTTCCAAAAAATCAACAAAATCATAGAATCTATGAGCATAGGCTCCGCCTACTTCAATAATTGTATAATACTGTGATGCAAGTGTTGGCCCTTGTGTACCAAACAAACCATCCTCATCACATTTCATAATTATTCTGGGAATAAGAAGTCTTTCGGCTGCACCTTCTACAAGAATTGCTTTGTCACAAAAGTATAGGTCACAATAGCTCAATTTCAAATATTTTTGGAGGAAATTTAGATTTTCCCTCTTTTCGTCATTTGACTGTGCAGCTTCATAGAAATTCTGCAAATCTTTGCAGATAACGCATTCTTTTTGCCTCCGCATATAACGAACTTGCTTAAAGTCTACGGTATTTGCAACATGAGCGGAATGCGTAGAAAGAATAATTTGCGATAAAGTGTCTTCGCCCAATGTCTCCCCCAAAAATTTATCTAAAAAGCTCACAAATGATGTTTGAAGTTGCGGATGCATATGCGCTTCTGGTTCTTCAATCAGAAGTAATGGTATTGATGCCTCATTGGCTTTGACCGCCCTTGCAAATTCATGAAGAATGAGAGAAATCTTGATGAGATTTTTGTAGCCCAATCCATTGTGTGTACTCGGAAGAGACTCATCCGCATTGGTGGATATATATGTTAGGTCTGTACTATTCAAAATCTGCTGTTTTAAAGAGACGTCTGTATTTGCTTTCAACTTCATATCTTCAGCAGATGGGTATCCAAACTTAACCATGCCTTCGACAATTTTATCCATCAACGAGTTTATTCTCTCTTGGGCCACAAAGCTCATATCATCTACATATCGATTCAACTCATCAATCGCAGGCTTTAACGCTGCCGAAATTTGTTCCTCATCTTGACTAAATACCCGATTCATAACATTTGCTAAAGGACGCTCATTTCTATTCTCCGATTCATCAAGATTTCTTTCTGCCTCGACCATTTTATATGTAAAAAGTTTTCTCAATAGATTTGTCGGCCTTTCTTGATAATCCGAAATATTTGATGGATTTACTGCCCTGATTTTTAAAGAGAAAAAATTATCAAATTGTTCTTTCACCACGCCAGATGTAATAAGTCGATCAAAAATATCAGATGATGCTTCTTTGCCATTTGAATCGCCATTTTCCTTTGCAGCTTGTAATTCATTATATCTCTTATGACATATATCAAAAAGCTCTGTTACTTGTAAGCTATTAAAGGCATAAATAGCATCTATCCGTGCAACATTCTGCGTATCATCCATGTCAATAATAAAATTGCGTAATTCCCCAAGGAAGTGATCTTCGCCATCATTACTATAGTCAATATAAAAGACCAGCTTTGTTTCTGGTATATGTTGGTTAATATCAGCACTATTGATTTCACCCGCCCAGTATTTTTCAAGTATCTCATAAAACTGTTTCCTGCATTCGAGGGGATAGTCGTTGAATGATAAATTCTTTTTCTCGCTGATAATTGCTTGAAGTAGATGAGAAATTGAGGTTTTGCCTGTATTATTTTTTCCGACTATCAATGTTAAAGACTGGTCCAAAACAATATCCACATTTTTTAGTAATCTGAAATTTTCGATGTGTATTTTTTGTAGGTACATATTCGATTCTCCTTATCCGTTGTGGAAAATGTTGAATCATTATACCATATGTTCACTTCAAAATCTATATTTTTACTGTTTGTTGTTATATATTGTCTGTGTTGTCCCAATAAAAGAGTAACAACAGAAAATGGATAAGCGCCAGAACGAACTCAAAAGTGTCTGGCTACTGCTTATGAGAACAAGGTGAAAGGAGTGATGGATAATAAGACATTTGTCCTGCTGCGCAATCAGTTCAAAAAGGAGTGTAATCAACTAAAAAGACACAGCAAAGAATCCAGGAAAAATTTGAGACCGCCCAGAAGTTCCAGGACGGTCTCGCACGTTTTAAGAAGGGGGTCGAAGACCAAGCTGACATCAAAATTTTAACGCAGGATATTGTCGGGCAATTCACTGACTGGATTGCAGCATATCCGGCAGATAGGAGTGTCCGACCATACCAGCAGAAAATCAAAATCCATTATCACTTCATTAGAAAGATTAGGGAAATCCTATATGCTTTTAATTGTGCGCGAGTGTTCTTACAGCATTTGCCCGACATGAAAGCGAGAAAACAAAAGTAGAAAAGAGAAAACAAGCGAAAAAGAGAGCAGGTTTATCAAATGCGATAAACCTGCTCGTGGTGCGAGTGGCGATATAGGATTTACGCGAAAAGCCAGTAATACCAACGGTTTGCGGGCAGTCAGGCAGCAGTATTTACGAAAAAATCGAATAGCACTTCTGAATTTTGAGGGCGTTCCAGTGATGGAGCGCCTTTTTTCTTGCCCACGAACAGGGCAGGGCCCCCATTGAAATTTTCTATTTTATGTTGGGAGTTGATAACCATGAACGCCCAAGTCATCGCCCTGGTCAATCAAAAGGGCGGTGTGGGAAAGTCTACCAGTTGTGTCAATCTCGGCGTGGGACTTGCCCAAGCCGGAAAGAAAGTGCTGGTGGTGGATTGCGATCCTCAAAGCAGTCTCACCATCAGCCTGGGCCACCCCCAGCCGGACAAACTGCCCGTCACCCTGTCGGACATGATGGGCAAGATCCTGACCGACCAGCCCATCGCCCCCGGCGAGGGTATCCTGCATCACTCGGAGGGGGTAGACCTTATGCCCTCGGACATCCAGCTCTCCGGCATGGAAGTGTCGCTGGTGAACGCCATGAGCCGCGAAACCATCCTGCGGCAATACCTGGACACCGTTCGGAAACAGTACACCCACATCCTGCTGGACTGCCAGCCCTCCCTGGGTATGCTCACCGTCAACGCCTTGGCCGCCGCCGACCGTCTGGTGATTCCCGTCCAGGCGGAGTATCTTCCGGCCAAGGGCCTGGAACAGCTTTTACAGACCGTTGCCAAGGTGCGGAGGCAGCTCAACCCCAAGCTCCTGATCGACGGCATCCTGCTGACCATGGTGGACAGCAGAACCAACTTTGCCAGAGAGATCAGCGCCCTGCTGCGGGACACCTACGGTAGCGATATCAAGGTATTCGGGGCGGAAATTCCGCACTCCGTCCGGGCCAAGGAATCCAGCGCCGAGGGCAGGAGCATCTTTGCCCACGACCCCGGCGGGAAGGTAGCGGAAGCCTACGGGAATCTGACGCGGGAGGTGTTGCGGCTTGAAAAGCAGCGCGCGAAAAGTAGAGCTGGCCTCAGCCTCTGACCTGTTCTCCACGGAGCAGGAGCGCCAGGACGCCAAGCTGGAGAGGGTGCAGAATATTCCGCTGACCGAGCTGTACCCCTTTCCTGACCACCCTTTTTCTGTGAGGGATGATGATTCCATGAAGGAAACCGTGGAGAGCGTCAAAGAGTACGGCGTACTGATACCCGTCATCGCCCGTCCCCGCGAGGGCGGCGGCTATGAGCTGGTGGCGGGGCACCGCCGCAAGCGGGCCTGTGAGCTGGCCGGATTGGACGCCATGCCTGTGATCGTCCGGGAGATAGACCGGGATACCGCCATCATTTTCATGGTGGACAGCAATATTCAGCGGGAAAATATCTCTCCGATTGAGAAGGCCAAAGCACTTAAAATGAAGCTGGAGGCTATCAAACGGCAGGGCGCACGAACAGACTTAACTTCTATGCAAGTTGCACAGAAGTTGTCAGTTGAGCAAGTTGGTGATGATGCTGGCATTAGCAAAGACCAAGTTCGTCGTTATGTCCGCCTAACGGAATTGTCCCCTCAGCTTCAGCAAATGGTGGACGATAAAAAAATCGCTATGACCCCCGCCGTGGAAATTTCCTATTTGAAACCGCAGGAACAGGCCCTTTTGGTGGAGACCATCGAGAGCGAACAGGCCACACCTTCGCTGTCCCAGGCCCAGCGGATGAAAAAACTCAGCCAGTCCGGGGAACTGAACGAGGACACCATGCTGGGCATCATGATGGAGGAAAAGAAGCCGGAAGTGGACAAGATCGTGTTCACCTCGGACACCCTCCGCAAGTATTTCCCCCGTTCCTACACCCCCCGGCAGATGCAGGACACCATCATCAAACTGCTGGAGGGTTGGCTGAAAAAACGCCAGCGAAACCAGGAACGCTAACCAAATATCGGACAGATGTGCCGGACGGAGATTTTCTCTGCCCGTTTTTTTTGCTGTCCGGGAAAGGAGATCCATTGCTGCAAATCAACACATTCCATTATTCACCGGGGGATGTGGACTGCACCCTATGTGCCAAGTATGGGGGCAAGAAGCGGGGCTGTACCGTCAAAGCCTGTCCCTGGCTGGCGGAGCGCATCGAGGCCGGTGTGGTGGGCTACGAGGAAGCCGTCCGGGACACCTTCCCCCGCAGCGCCCACCTGGACGCCCGCCTGCGTACCGTCGTGCGCCGCTTCACCGGCTCCCTGTTCCTCACCCCCGCCCACGAGCAGCGCATGGAGCGCGTCAAAGCTGAACAGGGCTACCGCCGCAGGCGGAGCACCCCGGCCTACTACGCCGCCATGTACCTGCTCACCGCCAACGAGGACCTTTACCGCCGCGCGGCAAACTGCTTCTGCAAGCACGGCATTGAGTTCGGGTACGCCGACCTGCGGGGCATCCCGCCCCATGACTTCACCCTGTTCAGCGCGGCGCGGGACATCTACACGGATTCCTCCGGCACCATGGTCAGCGACCTCGCCAACGCGGAAGTGGTGGACACCCTGGCGTTCAGCCTGATCGTCAACGCCCTGCTGGTGGCGCGGTACGGCTGTCCTGTTTTGAAGATCACAGACAGGGAGGGAAAAGCGTGAAAGCACCCCATCAGCCCATCGCGGGCCATGACCTGCTGGCCGTGGAGCGGTTCCGGGACGATACCCGGCACATGGCCGAGTTCTCCGTACTGGCGGACTGTCCCCTGGGACGGAAGGGCCAGTACCTGCGCCGCTTTCTCAGCGAGGGCGGCTACGCACAGGTGCTGGACGCCCAGCGGCAGGGCCGCGTCTGCGTCCACAAACACGCCGCCGTCATTGAGGGGCACATCATGCCCCTCAAACCCAAAAGACGGCGGCGGAAATAACCCGAAGGAGGGATATCCCATGTATCACGTGAGTTCTTTGGAGTATGTCATCGACCGGCTGTTCCGCTGCGGCATCGGGGACCCCGGCTACCAGGAGCAGGAGGTGGAGGAACTGCTGCAAGGCATGGACTACCACTCCCTGCTCCAGGCCGTCCGCCACGAGGCCAGGACCGTGTATGCCTACACCACCCAGGGCAAGGACCCCATGACTTTCGACTACCGGGGCGCGGATCTGTTCGGCCAGCGGGCCACCCTGCTGTATGACGATTTCGACCAAAGCGACGCCGCCCAGGTGCTGGCGGAGCGGCGCTACGAGCTGTGGCTGCTGGAGGACATGAGCCTTGTGGTGACGGCCTGCGTGTCCGTAAACTTCGGGGACGGCGAGTTTGTCACCGAGTACCGGGAGATCAAGCAGGGCGATCCCTGGCACACCCCCATGTGCCTTGACCTGGAGGAGCTTCGCCAGAAGCTGGGGGATATGTTCTGCCAGTGTTATGAACACGAGCTGCCCATCTACGAGCTATAAAAAAATCTAACAGGAAGTGAGTGAAGAATGGCTGTCTATCGTGTGGAGCGGACGCGGGATTACACCGTCATGTCCAACCATCATTTGAAGGATACCGCCCTGTCGCTGAAAGCCAAGGGGCTGCTGTCCATGTTTCTGTCCTTCCCGGACGATTGGAACTACAGCACCAGGGGCCTCGCCGCCATCTGCAAGGAGGGGGTGGAGGCCATTGGCAACACCATTAAGGAGCTGGAAAAAGCGGGCTACATCGTCCGCCGCCAGCTTCGCGGGGCCAATGGGCGGATCACGGACACGGAGTACATCATCTACGAGCGGCCCCAGGAGCCGGAGCGGAACGGCCCGGACGCGGATGGGCCGGATGCGACCCCGCCGGATATGGGCCAGCCAGATACGGGAAACCCGGATATGGCTGACCCGGATATGGACGGGCCGGATGCGGAAAACCGCGCCCAATTAAATATAAATCAATCCACTACTCAAAAATCAAATACTCAGCGATCCAATACTCATTCATTCCCTCCCCCTGCCCCACCCGCGCCGCAGGCCCCTGTTCAACCCGTGGAAGGAATGAAGGAAATTTTTGAGCGGCGGGAGGAGATCAGGGCGCAGATTGAGTACGACTTCCTGGCTGATCCCTCCAACCGGGCGCAGCTCGACGAGTTTGTGGAGATCATGCTGGAGGTGGCCCTGTCTCGTACCCCCACCATGAAGATTGGGCGGGACGCGGAATATCCCACGGCTTTCGTCCAGCAGCGATTCCAGCAGATCACCGCCACCCACATCGAAAAGGTGCTGGACGGCATCCGGGAGAACACCACCCGCGTCTGGAACACCAGGGCCTACCTTCTGGCGGCGCTGTTCAACGCGCCCTCCACCATGGACAACCACTACACCATGCAGGTCAACCACGACCTGCACAACGGCTGAAAGGCCGTTTTATTTTTTACCCGGCCACCGGGAGAAAGGAATCTGCCATGAAACGACCCCTCGCTTACATCACCGCCGCCTGGAGCGGCAACGAGTGTGAGAACACTGAGACCGCCGCCCGCTACTGCCGCCAGGTGTACGACGCGGGCTATTCCCCCATCTGCCCCATCCTGCTGACCGGCCGCTTCCTCCATGACGCTGTGCCCCAGGAGCACAAGGATGGCCTGGACATCGCCCGCGACTACCTGCGCCGCTCCCGCGTCCTGGTGGTGTGCGGGAAGCGGGTGGATGAGACCGTGAAGAACGACATCGCCACGGCCGAGCGCCTGCGTATCACCGCCACCACCCTGGACGGCATCCTCACCGTAAAGGGCCAGGGCCGGTGTGAAGCCGTATCCAGATAGGGGTGTGAAGATGGACCGAAAAGAATTGGACGCCATAAACCGGCTCTTTGACCGGCTGGACAGAAATATGTCCTCGAACGCTGCCATTTTGGGACGGCGGAATCTCGATCCAGACATAGAGACCGTCGATGCACTGGGGGACCTGTTTGAGCGGCACCGCTACTTGAAAAACAAGCACGATTTTGTCCCTGGGGAAGCGGAAGCCCTGCTGAGTTTTATTGATCCGTTGGTCGTAGCGCAATGCTGCTGGGAGGAAAATAGATTTGCGAACTTTCCCATCTGTGAAATTCTGAACGACATCGGGGCCTATGACCGATTCACGTTGACCAAAGAGGCACGGGAACAGCGGGGCAAGCCGCAGGTACAAGCGTTGCAGGAACGGCTTGACCAAAACCTCGCCGCCTACAATGCCTCTCTGATGGGCAAAAGCAAACAGGAGCTGATTGAAGAAAGCGAGGCCATTACCATCACCAGGGCGGCATACGAGTACATGAGGGACAGCTTTGATTATTCCTACGGCGATGCGAACCTTCTGCTCAAGTTGGATGACCCGCTGTATTACCTGGCTTCCCGGTGGTCCATGTCCTTCGACCTGTCCGGCAACGACGATGATACCATCGAGGAAATCATTGAAGAATTGAATGACCCGCTGGCATTACGACGTGCCCAGGAAGAAGCTGCCGCCGCCCTTGCTCAGACGGGGCAGGAGGCGGATCAGCCCCCCGATGAGACTTTGGATTGGGGGCCAGCGGCAGACCCGGAAACCAAAAAGCTGCTGATGGATCGTTTCGATCAGAATTATGCCGCCTATATTGCCAGCCTTGCAGGTATGAATAAGCAAGAAGTAATTGAGAAAAGCATGGAGATTGCTTCGGTGCAGGATGCTTACTCCTTTTTGAAAAGCAGTTTTGACTTTACCCAAGCGGAGGGTGAGCATCTGTTAAAGATGGAAGGGCCGCTGTTCTTTTTTGCACACGTCTGGATCGCACCCGCGGATTGGAGAGATGATGTTGGTTCGTTTACGCATGAGATCCTGCGTGATCTGGACAACCCGGAGTATTTGGCGGAGATGTCTGCTGCATATCCCGGATTTGCCGCAGGAAAGGATGAAAAGCCCTCGCTCCTGGAACAGCTCCAGAAGGCAACCCAGGTGGTAAACCAGCGCCCGCCCCAGGAGGCCAAGCCCCATCGCAACCCTGACGCCCCAAATCTTTGAGTAAAGGAGCCTACCTACATGAAAAAACGAATCGTGACGCTGCTGTGTACCACCGTCCTTGCCCTGGGCCTGACCCTGGCCCCGGCGCTGGCCTCGGCTGGGCCGTTCTACCCCATCAAGGTGGACGAGTACACCTACGGCCCTCTGGACGAGCTACGCATCAGTAAGGTCTACCAGCTCTCCCTCTCCGACGATCCCAGCGGCATCCCCACCGAGGACTTTGAGCGCGGTGGGCGGCGCTATTACCTGCTGGACATGATCAAGGAGGACGAGATCGGCGTGGACACCCAGGACTACACCGACACCATCACCGTGGACAGCGACACCAACGACCTGTCCAAGATCTTGAAGCAGTTGGACCCCCACCGGGACGTGACCACCGAGGACGGGCACACCGGCCTGCTGGCCCTGGACTATACCTCCGTGAAGGTGGAGGCCAAGGGCTATAAAACCAGCACGCGCAGCCTGTCCGCCACCCGCACCTATCCCAGCCTGTCCGACGCCGACCTGGAGCTGATCCCCAAGACCATCACGGACGGGGGCAAGACCCTGACCCTGGGCGCGGTGGAGTGGTCCGGCGGCGAGAACGGCTTCTACACCGCCACAGCCACCTACACCGGCACCTCCAGCACCCGCTCCGCCACCGGCTACACGGTGACGGCCAGCTACACCGGGCAGGTTGCCAAGACCGATTGCGAGGTGGTGACTTACACCGCCATTTTCGGCAGCGTGGAGCTGGCCGGGGACGAAAAGGACGCTAAGGAATCCACCCCGCCTGAGACCCTGGCCCCGGACGCCCCCGCTGAAAAAGGCGGCGGCATTGGCCTGCTTCCCATCCTGGGCTGTGTGGGCGGCGTGGCCGCGCTGGTTGCGGCGGGCGTCTGGATCACCAAAAAAATGAAAGAGAGGCGAACATAATCATGAAGCGGCATCTGCATCTTTTCTTTGTGGCGGCGGCCCTCGCCGCCCTGTGCGTGGCCCCAGCCCACGCGCTGGAATACACCATCGACGGTGCGGACGATTACCTGTTCGGACGGCCCACCAGCGACGGCACCATCTACGAGTGGGAGAATCCCAACGTGGACAGAAGCAAGAACACCGCCCTCATCCCGCCCGGTTTTGGGACGCCCACCAGCTATCTGCCGGGGAGCGGTGAATACCTCACCCCCAACCTTGTCCCCGGCGCTCTCAACGGCGGGCTGGTGAACCAGGTGGGCAGCGTGGGCAACCCGGACGGCGGCACTTCCACCAACACCACCGGCAGCGGCTACCCCGCCCCCGGCACCAGCGTGGACAGCTCCGGCTATCCCACGGTGGGTGGCGGCAGCTCCACAGGCGGGCAGGCCACCGCGTTCACCGAAGTGACCGGCTCTATGTACTACAGCAACGGAAGCCTGGGCACCCTCAAAATTCCCTCCATCGGCCTGACCGTGGGTGTGTATGAGGGCACCGACAGTGCCGCTCTGCTCAAAGGCGCGGGCCACTTTGAGGGCACCAGCATCTGGCTGGGCAATGTTTGTGTCGCAGGGCACAATCGCGGTGTGCGCAATGACTTCGGCAAGATCCACACCCTGCGCTCCGGCGATACCGTCACCTTCACCACCGTCCTGGGCACCATGACCTACTCCGTGTCCAGCGTCACAAAGGTGGCTGTGACCGACACCTCCGGCCTGTCCGCCACCTCGGACAATCAGATCACCCTCTATACCTGTGTGGAGAACCAGCCCGCCTACCGCTGGTGCGTCAAAGCCGTGGCCGCCTCCTGACCCTGGCTGACATCCTCGACTTCCCACAGCTTCTTTGGTATCATATGGGTGTAAACAAAACTACTTCTACCAGGGAGGCGCAAGGATATGAACAGAACACGGGAAGTCATTTTTATGGGCATCGGCATCCTCACCGGCATCACCCTCTGCGGCCCCGCCGCGCAGGCGGCGGACTACCTCAAGGCCACGTTCAGCAGCCAGCCCATCTACGTCAACGGCCAGCGCGTCCAGATGGAGGCGTACTCCATCCATGGCAATAACTTCGTCAAGCTCCGGGACATCGGACAGGCTGTGGACTTCGGCGTGGAGTACGATCCCGTTACCAACAGCGTCTACATCGACCCCCATTCTTCTTATCAGGAGGAAGTGAAGCAGGTTGAACAGACCCCGGCCTCCCCCTCCGCCACCGACCTCACGGAAGAAACTGTGCGCTCCACCATCCGGGCGCTCCGGGACACCTACCCCTCCAACACTCCTTACCCCGCGCCCTACCGCTCCACCAGCAACGGCCCCTATGGGGTATCCTCCACCAACTGCGCGGGCTGGGCCACCCTTTGCAGCGACGCCGCCTTTGGGAACCTCCCCTGGCGGCGGGTGGACCGGCCAAGCTGGGATCAGATCAGGGCCGGTGATCTCATTGAGTACACCAATTCCTCCGCCCATCATGTGGTGGTGGTTCTGAACAAGACAAGCGAGTACGTCAAGGTCACGGAGAGCGGAACCAACAACAAGGCCCGGTGGGGCGGGCAGTACCCCCAATGGTGGCTGGAGGGCCAATCCACCTACATCCTTTACACGCGATACCCCCAATAATCCCCACAATCCGATTACCAACACTGGCAGGGCCAGATCGTGAAAACGGTCTGGCCCTGTTCCATGTCAAAGGAGGTTTTCATTTTGAAGAAAAACATCATCAAGCGGGCTGTCAGCCTGCTCCTGGCGCTGGTGTGCGTCCTGGGCGTCCTGCCCCTGTCGGCGTTCGCCGCCGAGGGACTGTCCAGCGCCCCCGGCTCCATCACGCAGAAAAGCAGCGACTACATGAAGATCGGCGGCAAATCCGTCCGTTACAAGGCCGCCAGCAGCATCATCAACAACATTGGCCTGCCCTATGTGTTCAACGAGCAGGTGGACGTGCCCGGTTACGGCCCCACCCGCGCCCTGTGCGCCTATCAGAAGGGCACCCTGGGGCCGGGGGCCAATGGGCAGAAATGGAACTATAAGAGCGAGGTGGACAACGCTTCGCTGAAGGTCCTGCTTACCTACATCTACTCCCTCACCTACGGTGATTTCACAGATGCGGGCAACGCCGTGGGGCTGGAGCATTGGGATCAGTATTGGTCCGACATATGGTTCCTGGTGGCCCAGGCGGGGAGCTGGCTCTACGAACATGGCGCCATCCTGGACGTGAACAGCAACCGGGAGGGCTTCATTGAGCAGATGGCGGAGGAATTTGTGGCGGCGATGAAGCTGTACCACCGCACCTACGGCCAGTCCTCCTGGATCAAGGACTGGGACGCCATCAACACCCATTCCATCATTGACAGCGCGGACGGCGGCAAGACCGGCTATTCCGCCTATGACTACATCGCCACCGGGGTAAACCTGGTGCTGGATCACCCGGAATATTTCCACGAGTATCACCTGTGGCTCTACGAATGGGACAAGTCCCAGCCCTGGAAGCTGGCGGGCCAGTCCGGGGTGCCCATGCAGCATCTGCTGATCGCCGTGCCGGATGACCAGCCCTCCCAGGACACTGTGAGGCTGACCGTAAAGAAGCTGGAGGCTGGCACCAACAAGCCCATCCCCGGCGTCACCTTCAAAGTGGAGGGCATGGACGGGAACAGCGATTTCTCTGTCACCAGGGAAACCGGCGCAGACGGCACCTTTACCCTCACCGCCGAGGCCGACGATCTGATTGCGGGCCAGTACACCATCACGGAGGTCGCGGCCCCGGAGGGCTATGTGGCCCAGACCGAATCCCAAACTGTGACCGTACTGCCCAACAGCTCGGTCAGCAATACCTTCACCTTCTACAACACCCCGACCACCACCGAGGGGGACGGCACGATCCGCAAGGTAGACGCCGACAATCCCACCGTGGGCGTCCCCGGTGCAATCATCCGCATCACCTCCGTCAAGCTGGATGATGGCGGCAGCTTTGTCAGCGAGTACATCACCAAGGACGGCGGCTATATTTTGAAGGAGGATCTGGACTTCTCCCAGCTCCCCACCGGGAGCTATATCGCGGAGGAGATCACACCCCCGGAGGGATTCATCCTCAGCTCCGATGTGTCCAAAGTGAAGCAGCCCTTCGTGTGGGACGGGGAGCATGACATCTCCCTGATTTTCGAGAACAGCGCGAAGGTCCGTGTGCAGTTAAAGAAGGTGGACGAGAGCGGCAGCCCCCTGGCTGGCGCTATTTTTGTCATCCTGCGGGATGGACAGGTCATCGGCACCGAGGAAACCAAGGCGGACGGCACCATCACCGTGTCCAACGTCAGCGAGGGCTACTACGAGTTCCGCGAGGTACACGCGCCCGCTGGTTTTGACTGCGACCGCTCCCCGGTGGGCGTCCATGTCAACGCCGAGGATCTCCAGGGTGAGCAGACCATCGTAGTCACCAAGGCCAACCATCACAAGCGCAGCCTGACCATCACCAAGCGGAACACCGAGACCGGCGACCCTGTTCCGGGCACCAGCTTCCATATCCGGGGCGTGAACCTGGGCTATGAAAACGATGTGGTGACGGGGGCGGACGGCAAGGCCACCCTCTCCGATATGCCCTCCGGGTGCTACGAGATCGAGGAAACGGACGTGCCCGCCCCCTATCTGCTGGACACCAACAACCGCAAGACCGTTTGGATCGACGCTACCAAGGATCAGGACGTGGTGGTGGACTTCGTGAACAGCACCCGCCCCGGTCTGCGCCTGCTGAAAATCGACCAGCAGACCGGCGAACCCCTTTCCGGCGTCCAGTTCCGCATCAGGGAGGTCAACGGCGGCTATAACGAGCTGCATTTTACCGATAAGGACGGCCTGATCGTGCTGGAGGGACTGAATCCGGGCGCTTATACCGTGCAGGAAACCAAGCCCAAGAATGGCTGGGTGGCGGACGATACCATCCATACTGTTTACCTGGATGAGAACAAGACCACCACCATTGAATTGAACAACCTGCGCAAGCCGGATCTGTTTATTAAAAAGGTGGATTCCGTCACCGGCAGTCCCATTGAGGGCGTAAAGTTCCAGGTCTGGCGCGGTTCTGACGATACCCAGACCGGCGAATACAACGACCTGGGCACCTATTACACCGATGCCGAGGGCCAGATCCACCTGGAGCGGGTGGACACGGGCTGGTATAAGATCCAGGAGCTGGAACCCGCCCCCGGCTACACCATCAAGCAGCCCGACACCCAGGAAATCTATCTGGCAGCGGGCAAAGATCACACCGTCACCTTCGAGAACACCCCAAAAAACTGCATCATTGTTGAGAAATATGACAGCGTGACGGGCGAGGCCCTGGCCGGATGCAC
>CAJTTS010000028.1 GCA_910579155.1 uncultured Oscillospiraceae bacterium
GCGCCAACGTGGTCATGTGCTCCGCCATGGGCCAGGAGTCCATGGTTATGGACGCCGTGCGCTCCGGCGCCAAGGACTTCATCGTCAAGCCCTTTAAGCCCGACCGTGTGCTGAAAACCGTCACCTCTATTCTGGGTGCGCCCTGACCGGTATGCCCCTTCGCAAATACCCCATTTCCCTGACGGAGGGGACCACCGCCCTGGACAACATTTTGGCCCTGATGTGGCTGCTGGTCTGCGTCATCGTCATCGCCGCGCTGGCCTATCTGTTTACCAAGCACGTGGCGGGCCGGGGCGGAGGCATGCTGGGCATGTCCGGCGGGAACGAGCGGTTCAAGGTGTTGGCCCGGCTGTCTCTGGGACGGGATCAGGGCGTGGCACTGGTCCAGGCGGGTGAGCGCTACCTTCTTTTAGGCGTAACCCCCTCCGGAATATCCCTGGTGGCGGAGCTGACCCGCGAGGAAGCCCAGGCCCTCTACGCCCCGCCGCCCGACCAGCCGGCGCCCCCCAGCTTTTCGGAGGCGCTGCGCACCGTACTCAAGCAAAAGAAACCGAGGTGAGCCGGGATGCCTACAGACAGTCTGATCAATATCAACGGCGACAGCGTGCAGACACTGGAAATCCTGCTTCTCACCACCTTGATCGCCCTGCTGCCCTCCATGCTGGTGATGATGACCTCGTTCACGCGGTACATCATCTCCCTCTCCTTCCTGCGCACCGCCATGGGCACTCAGCAGACTCCGCCCAATACGGTGCTGGTGGGCATTGCCATGTTCCTCACGCTCATTACCATGAACCCGGTGATCGAACGCATTGGAACTGAGGCGTGGGAGCCCTACCGGGAGCAGGAGATCGGCCAGGAAGAGTTCATTGACCGGGCCTCCGTTCCATTGAAGGAGTTCATGATTCGCAACACTGAGTACAACACCATCCGGATGTACTGCGACCTGGCCCACGAGGAGATACCCGAGGACAATGCGGGGCTTCAGGAGGTGGTCATGGACCTGCCGCTGCGGCTCATTGTGCCGGCGTTCATGACCCAGGAACTGCAAAAGGCGTTCTATACAGGACTGCTGCTGTACCTCCCCTTCCTGCTTATCGACGTGGTGGTCTCCTCCACGCTGATGTCCATGGGTATGGTCATGCTGCCTCCGGCCATGATCTCTACCCCCTTCAAGATCCTCTTATTCGTATCCGTCAACGGCTGGAACCTGCTGTTCTCCTCGCTGGTCCAGGGCGTCAACTAGTTTCACTTCCGGAGAAAGGAGCGCGTTATGGATAGCGGACAGGTCGCCGACCTGATGCGGGATGCCGTGGGCGTCATCCTCAGGCTTTCCTCCCCTATGCTGGTGCTGAGCATGATCGTGGGTGTGACGGTGGCCATTTTCCAGGCCGTCACCCAGATTCATGAGCAGACCATCGGCTTTATTCTCAAACTTGTGGTGGTGGGCAGCGTACTCCTGATGGCGGGCGGTTGGATGATGGATACCCTCCAGGATTTCACCCGCCAGGTATTTACCCTGATCGCCAGTTGAGCGGGGGAGCTGAGCCATGTTTGATTGGGCGCAGTTGACCCTCTTTCTGTTTGCCTCAGCTCGGGTGGCCGGGTTTATCCTCTTTAATCCCATTCTGGGGCGCTCTAACATCCCCGCCGCATTCCGCACGGGTATGGTGCTGGTGCTGTCCATCTTCGTGACGTCGATTACGGAACAGCAACCTCCCGCGCCGTCGGGGGCTGTGGAACTTTTCGTGCTGCTGCTGCTGGAGATTTTTATTGGCTTTCTGCTTGGCATGGCGGTGAGTATCTTCTTCTATGTCCCCCAGTTGGCCGGATCCATGATCGATACCCAGATGGGCATGACCATGAACCAGATGTATGATCCGGGCTCCCAGGCAAATTTGTCCGTCACCGGGCAGCTTCTGAACATTATGATGATCTTGCTCTTCTTTGTGGAAGGGGGGCACTTTACCCTGCTTCGCCTGTTCCTCACCTCAGAGCAGATTGTGCCGTTCGGACAGGTGTCTATCAGTCTGGACGCCTATGACCTGTTGCTGGAGCTGTTTGCGGAGTGCACCTTGCTGGGAATTAAGCTGTGTATGCCTATCCTGGCGGCGGAAATGGTTTCCCAGGTGGGTATGGGGGTGCTGATGAAGGTGATCCCGCAGATCAATGTGTTTGTCATCAACATTGATCTGAAGGTTTTGGTGGGCCTGGGGCTGCTGCTGATGCTGATGGCTCCCTTCAGCGAATTCCTCCTCCAGGTGGAGGCCGCCATGCTGGCCAGCCTGGCGGATCTTCTGGCCCTCACCGGGTGATTTCTTTCCGGAATCGCCGCTCCGAACATTACAAACCGTTTTCGCACAACTCCTTCCCGGCCCCTTATGCGGAAGGGGAGCATATAATAAGCCGGGGGGATAGACGTTGCCCGAGGGAAATAAAACAGAAAAAGCGACGCCAAAAAAGCGGCGGGACGAACGAAAAAAAGGCAATGTCTTTATGAGCCGGGACGCGGTGGCGGTGGCCAGTCTGCTGGGCACCTTCGGCGCCCTCTGGCTGCTTCTCGAGAGTTACGTCGATCAGGTAGCGGGTTTTATGGCCCTTTGCTTTACCACCATCGCGGAAGCTCCTCAGGATGTGGTCAGCCTGATGGGCTCTATCGCGATTCAGGGCGCCATGCTTCTGGCAAAGACGGTGGGGCCGCTGGTGGCCATCACCATCCTTTGCTCCGTGGCGGCTACCTTTGCCCAGACCCGCTTTCTGGTCACCACTGAATCCCTCAAGCCGAAATTCAGCCGGCTCAACCCGCTGCAGGGATTTAAGCGGCTGTTTTCCTTGAAAAGCCTGGTTGAAACCTTTAAAAATCTCATCAAAATTTGCATTTTGATGTCCATCGTCTATCTGAGCGTCCGGGATTTGTTCCTGGAAAGCGCCAACTACCTGTACACCGACTTGAACGCCTCCATCACCCACCTGGTGGATATACTGGGCGGCATGATCGTCCGTATCTGCATCGCCTTTATCGCAGTAGCCGTCGTGGACTTCTTCTATCAGCACTGGGACTATGAGAAGAACATGATGATGACCAAGCAGGAGGTCAAGGAAGAGTACAAGCAGATGGAAGGCGACCCCCAGGTAAAGGGCAAAATCAAGCAGATCCAACGCCAGCGTGCCCAACAGCGCATGATGCAGCAGGTGCCCGGGGCGGATGTGGTCATCCGTAACCCCACCCACTTTGCCGTGGCCCTGCGCTATAAACCGGATCAGGACGACGCCCCCATCGTGCTGGCCAAGGGTCAGGACAATGTGGCTATGCGCATCGTCCAGATCGCGGAGGACCACAAGATCACGGTGATTGAGAACGTCCCCCTGGCCCGGGCGCTGTACGCCCAGGCCGAACTGAATCAGTTCATCCCCCAGGACCTGTACGGCCCGGTGGCGGAGGTTCTGATCTATATCTTTAAGCTGAACGGCAAGCTGAAACTCCCCGACAAGAATATCAGATAAGGACCCCAGGGGCCCCGCAAAAGCCCAGCGAAGCGGGGGCTGCGGGGAGAGGAGGAGCAAGGAAGCGAACGCAGTTTTCGCCGAAGGCGGAAACGAAGTTGAGCGGACTTTGCGACGACGAGGAGGTGACTACCCTTGCTCAAACGTATTATGGACAACGCCATAGCATTGTTTGTGGTGATCGTGGTCATGTTCCTGTTTATTCCGTTGCGCCCGGAAATTCTGGACATCCTGCTGGTCATCAACATCGGGTTGTCCATCATGATCCTGATGATTACCATGAACATCTCGGAGGCGCTGGATTTCTCCATCTTCCCGTCCCTGTTGCTTATTACCACCCTGTTCCGGCTGGGTATGAACGTGTCCAGTACCCGGATGATCCTGACCACCGGCGACCCCGGCGTGGTCATCCGAAACTTCGGAAACCTGATTACCCAGGGCGACATTGTGGTGGGCTTCGTCATCTTCTTCATCATCGTGCTGGTCCAGCTCATCGTCATCACCAAGGGCGCGGAGCGTGTGTCCGAAGTGGCCGCCCGCTTTACCCTGGACGCCATGCCCGGCAAGCAGATGGCCATCGACGCCGACCTGTCCTCCGGCCTCATCGACGAGCAGCAGGCCCGGGTGCGCCGGGAGAAGATCCAGAAGGAAGCCGACTTCTACGGCGCCATGGACGGCGCAACCAAGATCGTCAAGGGCGACTCCACTATGTCCATCATCATCACCATCATCAACCTGGTGGGCGGCATTGTGATCGGCATGGTCGTCAACGGCATGGACATCGGCACGGCCATGAGCTCCTACTGCATCCTGACTATCGGCGACGGCCTGGTGTCCCAGATACCTTCCCTGATGATCTCCACCGCCACGGGCATGATCGTCACCCGTTCCGTGTCCGAGGGCAGCCTGAACGAGGACGTGGTCGGCCAGTTCAAGGCCCAGCCCCGTGCCATTGTGACCACTGGTGTGATCCTGACCATTCTGGCCGTGATCCCCGGCACCCCCACCTTTCCCTTGTTTCTGGGCGGCGCGGCCCTGCTGGGCGGCGGATACTTCCTCACCCGTCAGGCCAATGCCAAGCGCCAGGCGGACATCGCCGCGGCCCAGGCCCCCGAGGCGCCTCCTGAGGTTACGGCCCCCAGCGAGAGCGATTATTACCGCGATATCAACAACGTCTACACCTTGCTGTCTGTGGAGCCGGTGGAGATGGAGTTCGGCTACAGCCTGATCCCCATGGTGGACGAGAGCCACGGCGGCAAGCTCATCAGCCGCATCACCATCTTCCGGCGGCAGTATGCCCAGGATATGGGCTTCGTCATCCCCTCCATCCGCCTGCATGACTCCTCCGCGCTGGGCACCAACCAGTACGCCATCCGCATCAAGGGCGAGGTGGTTGCCCAGGGCGAAATTCTGGTGGACTACTACCTGGCCCTGGAGCCGCCCAACCCCCTGGGGGAAATCGACGGCATCGAGACCATCGAACCCGCCTACGGTATCCCTTCCAGGTGGATTCTCCCGGAGAACAAGGAGATGGCGGAGATCTACGGCTACAATGTCATCGACCCATTGTCCGTTATGCTGACCCATCTGGCCGAGACGGTGAAAAAGCACGCCTACGAGCTGCTCAACCGGGCGGAGACCATCCGGTTGGTGGACAATTTGAAGCAGTCCTCCCCGGAGTTGGTGGAGGAGGCGGTCCCCGCCATCATCCCCTACTCCAAGTTGGAGAAGCTGCTGCGCAACCTGCTTCAGGAGGGCGTGCCCATCAAGGACCTGGCCACCATCGTGGAGACCGCCGCCGACGCCTTCTCCCAGGGCCGGGACCTGGATATGGCCACCGAGCAGGTCCGCGGCGCGCTGGCCCGCACCATCACGCGCCGCTTCTGTGAGGACGGGCAGCTCCGGGTCATCACGCTGGACGCCGAGGTGGAAAAGAAAATCATCTCTTCCCTCACCCGCAACGAGCAGGGCGTATACCTGGCCATGGGTCCCGATTTGATGCAGACCATCATTTCTCAGTTGGCCGAGCACTTGAAAAAATTCGGCGACTTGTCCCAGACCCCCGTGATCCTGGTCAGCCAGGTGATCCGCGGCTATTTCAGCAAAATGATTACCCAGTTCTATCCCCACGTGTACGTGCTCTCCTTCAATGAGATTACCAACACCGTGCAGATTCAGGCCTTGGGCAACATCACCGACCAGACGCCCGCCCAGGTACAGCGAAGGGCGGTGAACACATGAGTACGGCAGCGGCCCAGCGTCGCTACACCGAGGCCGAGATCGAGGCCATGGACACCGACCAACTGCTGGCTCTCTACAAGCAGACCGGTGGCGACGAGCTGAAATGGCCCCTGGTGCTGCGCTACGAGGGGCTCATCAAAAGCGCGGCGCTCCAGATACGGGGCGTGTACAGCAGCTTCGCCCAGGTGGACGATATCGTCAGCGAGGGCATCCTCACATTACTTAGTTCCATCGACAAATTCGACCCGGGCAAGGGAATCAAGTTTGAGACCTACGTATCCAAGCGCATCCGCGGCATGGTCATCGACCTGGCCCGGAAGCAGGACTGGCTGCCCCGGAACATCCGGCAGCGGGCCAAGGAGATCGACGCCGCCGTGTCCAACTTGGCTAACGAGCTGGGCCGGTTTCCCACCGACCAGGAGGTGGCACAGCGGCTGGGTATCCCTACGGACAAGTACCAGAAGGAGGCCGCACGGGTGGCGCTGAGCAACACCCTATCCCTGGAGGCGCTGATGGACGCCCGGGATATGGAGGGTTACCACTTTGAGGTATCCGACCAGGACCCCAAGCTCCAGCCGGAGCTGGTGCTGGAGGACCAGGAGCTTCAGGAAACCCTGGCAAAAGGCATTGCAGCCCTGCAAAAAAACGAGCAATTGGTGCTGTCCCTCTACTATGAAAAAAACCTTCACATGAAAGAGATCGCCCAGGTCATGGAAGTCAGCGAGCCCCGTATCTCCCAGATCCACTCCCGGGCCATCCAGAAGCTGCGGGACTATATGAGCGTGTATCTCAACAGCGAGCCCCCGAAAAAAACCTCTAAAAAGCGGAAGAAGGCATGATGTAAGATGTTTAAAGGCTTCTATAACCTGACCTCCGGCATGATTACCCAGCAGCAGCACCTGAACGTGGTGGGCAACAACATGGTGAACATCTCCACCTCCGGCTTCAAGGAAAGCCGCTATACCGCCACCACCTTCGACGACGTGATGTACAGCCGGGTGGGCAACGAGGAGAAAATCTACACCGACATCGGGCGGCAGAGCTATATCCGGGCCAACAGTGAAATCTATGTGGTCTATGACCAGGGCGTCCCAGAGCCCACCGCGATCCCCCTGGACTTCGCCATTATGGGGGACGGCTTCTTTGCCATCCAGCGGGACGACGGCACCGTTTCCTACACCCGCTCCGGCAGCTTCTCCCTGGATGAGGAGGGCTACCTGTGCTATCCCGGCATGGGCTATGTGCTGGACCCTGAGGGCAACCCCATCCAGTTGGGCACCGACAAGCTGGACGTGGACACCCAGGGAAACATCTCCAACGAGGGCGGCAACTACTTGGGCACCTTGGGCGTGTACACCTTTGACGACCTGGAGCAGCTTGAGTACAACGACCAGGGCTTCTTCGACGGTGAGGGCGCCCAGGCCGCCGAGGCCCCCTACGTGCTGTGGAAGTATCTGGAGCGGTCCAATACGGACATGATCCGCCAGATGACCGAGATGCTCACCTGCCAGCGGGCCCTGCAAAGCTGTGCCACAGTGACCAAGATCTACGATGAGCTGATGGGCCATTCCGCCAGCGATATCGGCCGGATGGGATGAGGTGAACGGATATGAATCAATCTTTCTATATCGGCGCCGTGGGTGCCCAAATGCAGCAGAAGCGGATGAATATCATCGGCGACAACATCGCCAACCTGAACACCGTCGGGTTCAAGGCCGACCGGTCCGATTTCACCGCTCTGATCTACCAGGACCACCGGGGGGCTGTCGAGGGGGAGTTGACGGAGCTGCCCATGGGCGTGGGCACCCGGCTGCTGATGACCTCCACCAACTTCACCCAGGGCCCGGTGGTGGACAACCAGCGCTCCCTGGATTACATGATCGAGGGGGACGGCTTCTTCGCCCTGGTGGACCTGACCACCGGCGAGGTCAGCTACACCCGCAACGGTGCTTTTACCATGTCCGAGCTGTTGCGGCCCACCGGTCAGACGGGCGAGGACGGCCAGCCCGTCATGAACTCCGTGTTCTGCCTGGGCGACGGAACAGGGCGCTTTGTACTCAGCGAACAGGGCGGCCTGATTGAGGTCACCGACCCCACGGAGAAGCTGCCCATCGGCATCTTTGATTACGCGAACTACGATGGTATGCAGCAACTGGACGACACCCGCTATATGCCCGTGGACAAGAACGGCAACTTGATGCGTGGCACCGGCACCCTGCAGCAGGGCTATCTGGAGGGCTCCAACGCCGATTTGGCTGAGGAGTACACCAAGGTCATCGAGTCTCAGCGGGCTTACGGCATGGCGCTGAAGATGGTACAGACCTCCGACGAGATTGAGAGTACCATCAACAGCCTGCGTTAGTTGATACAGTCATCATTTTATTGATGATAGGAGGAAGCTGAATGGCAATCAAAGACTATCACGAGTTGAACTCGCTGGAGCTGGACACCCTCAAGGAGGTGGGCAGCATCGGCACCGGCAACGCGGCCACCGCGCTGTCCCAGATGCTGGGGCGCACGGTACGCATCGAGCAGCCGGAAGTGCGCATTATGGAGTACAATGAGGCCATCGAGTGGATCGGCGGCCCGGAGGAGATCACCGCCGGCGTGCTGGTGAAGCTCGGCGGCCAGATGAGCGGCATTATGCTCTCGGTTCAGCCGCTGCAATTCGTCAATATCGTGCTGGAAAGCATGATGGGGAAGACGGTGGACGACTACAGCCAACTCACCCAAATGGAGCATTCCGCCTTGGTTGAAGTGGGCAATATCATGATCTCCACCTTTATCAACGCACTCTGCGGCTTGGCCGGCATGGATGTAAACCTCACCGTGCCTGCCTTTACCGTGGATATGCAAGGCGCCATCCTGGCCGTACCGATGGCGGAGTACGGCGGGCAGTCTGACTATATCATGACCATTGGAGGCAACTTTGTAAGCGAGGGCAAACAGGTTCCCTGCCGCCTGCTGCTCTCCCCGGACCTCCGGTCTTTGAATGCTCTATTAAGGAAGCTGGGCGTAAGCGATGGCTGAAGGCAAGATCACAATCGGCATCGCAGACATGAAAATGGCCAAAGGGGAGGGTATGTTGATCACCTACGCGCTGGGGTCCTGCATCGGCATTTGCCTGCACGACCCGGCTTTGAAGTTGGGTGCTTTGGTTCATATCATGCTGCCGGTTAATATGGAGGCGGGACGCAAAAACCCGATGAAATACGCCGATACCGGGATCAGAGAGACCTTGAAGCAGATGGAGGCCAAGGGCGCCAACCGCTCCAGGATTACCGCCAAGATCGCCGGCGGGGCCATGATGTTCAAAGACGGAAGCGGTTCGCTGGGCAACATTGGCCAGCGAAACATTGAGAGTGTGAAACTCAACCTGAAAAAAGAGGGCATCCGTCTGTTAAAAGAGGATGTAGGTGGGTCGGTGGCCCGCACGCTGCTCTTCGACGTAAACAGCGGTCTGGGGTGTGTGCGCTGCTACGGCCGCCAGGAGCTGATTATTTAACGTCCACAAGATGAAAAGGAAGTGTTGGAAATGAGGGAAGACAACAAGCAGGGCATTCTGCTGGAGTCCGGCACCAATGAGATCGAAGTGATGAAATTCACCATCGGCGGCAACCTGTACGGCATCAACGTGGCCAAGGTGATGGAGATCATGATCTCCGAGCCTGTAAAGCCTATGCCCTTGTCCCACGATGCGGTGGAGGGCATCTTCAAGCCCCGCGACGCGGTCATCACCGTGGTGGACCTGCCCAAATACCTGGGGGTGGACAGCCCCAAGAGTGACAAGGATATCTTTATCGTCACCAACTTCAACAAGATGTGCATTGCCTTCCGGGTTCACACCGTGGACCGCATCAGCCGTATCTCCTGGACCGATATCCAAAAGCCGGACAAGACCGTGTCCGGCGGCGCGGAGAGCGTGGCCACTGGCATTGCCCAGTGCGAGGGCGAGCTGGTCACCATCTTGGACTTCGAGCGCATCGTGGCCGAGATCGCCCCGGAGACCTCTATCCAGATCTCCGAGGTGGAGCAGATGGGACCCCGGGACCGCAACGACAAGCCCATCTGGGTGGCAGAGGACTCCGTCCTGCTGAGCAAAATGATTGAGAACTCCCTGCGCAAGGCCAACTACGTGAACCTGCACATGTTTTCCAACGGCCTGGAGCTGTGGGAGTCCCTGGCCTCCCTGCCCCAGGAGGGTGATCTGACCCGGGACGTGGCCCTTATCATCACCGACATCGAGATGCCCCAGATGGACGGCCACCGGCTGACCAAGCTGGTAAAGGAGAGCACCTCCCGGTTTAAGGAAATTCCCTTGATTATCTTCTCCTCCCTTATCAGTGAGGAGATGCGCCTCAAAGGCCGGGACCTGGGGGCGGATGAACAGCTCACCAAGCCGGAGATCGGCCATCTGGTGGATGTAATGGATCACCTGCTCTTACACTATGAGCAGACCCACGGCTAAGGACATACCAGAAGGAGGCAATTTCTATGAGCGGCAAATACATCGTGCGGCAGCCCATCCGGGAAGCGAACGGCAACACCCTCGGATATGAGATTCTGTACCATGGGGCTAACCAGGCCTTTAGCAGCGACAGCTCCACTTCCAGCGCGGAATTTGCCGCCGCCAACACCATCTATAACTTTCTCACCGACAACAGCCCCAAAATCTTAAAGGGTACGCTGAACTTCATGACCTTCACCACCATGCTGCTGATGAAGAAGACGCCCCGGCTGTTCGATAAAAATGATCTGGTCATCCAGATCGACGACGCGGTGATTATCCATCCCCTGTCCATGCACCTGGTGCAGCAGTACGCCAAGGAGGGCTACCGCATCGCGGTGAACGACTTCCAGTTTACCCCCCGGTATCTGTCCCTGCTGGACGATATCCATTTTATCAAAATCAACGCCAAGACGGCGACCGAAATCACCATCCGCAACACAGTGGAGATCGCCCACAGCATGAACATCAAGTGCATCGTCACCAGTATCGACGACCCGCGTCTCTATCAGCGGGCCATCACGCTGGGCGCGGATGGACTGGAGGGCCCCTATGTGGCCGACAAGCTCACCACCAAGGCCCATAGCAGCGCCTACATCCAGAGCAACTTCTTCCAACTGATGGTAGCCGTCACCAGGGATGAGCCCAACGTGGAGGAAATCGAGCGGATGATCGCCTCAGACGCCAGCCTGTCCTACGGCCTTTTGAAGATGGTCAACTCCGCCTATTTTGCCCTGCGGCACCGGGCTACCACCATTACCCAGGCTATCATGACCCTGGGCCTGGGCCAGTTGAAGCAGTGGATTTACCTGCTCAGCGCCAGCAACGCGGAGAACGAGGTGGACCCCGGCTCGGAGGAGTTCCTGAAGCGTTCCTTCATGCGGGCAAATTTCTGTAGTGAACTGATGAATTATGCCAAAAATATGCCTATTTCCAAGTCGGAGGCCTATTTGATGGGCATGTTCTCCACGTTAAACTACCTGATCGATGCCCCGCTGGAGGACATTCTGGCAGAGGTGCCGGTGGCCGACGAGATCAAAAACGCCTTGCTGAACCACGAAGGGCGCTGCGGGATGCTGTATGACCTGCTGCTCAGCTACGAGGCCGCAGACTGGGATCGCATTACCAAGCTGGCTGAGGAGTTGGGCATCCCGGACAACATGATGACCAGCGTCTATTTTGTCTGCATGGAGAACGTAAATTCCCTCTGGGAGCAGCTCACCAACCCCTATCCCCAGCAGCTTCCCCCCACAGACGAGGACCCCCAGACCCAGGCCGAGAGCTAATCGGATATTAAAAAATCTCTGACGGAGCTTTGCTCCGTCAGAGATTTTTCATTTGGTCCGGGTCCGCTCAGCGGCCGTGGTGAGGCCGCTCCATTACCAGCTTGCAGGCCTGGAGCAGTTGCGCCGTGATATCACTGCCGAACTTGCTCTCGTACACCGTCAGCCGGGGCACCATGTCGCCCCGCTCCAGCACCACGTACTTGGGGGCCAGATGGTTCAGCGTCAAGGCCTTCACGTCCTCCAGGCAGCGCTGGCAGGAGCATAGGCCAAACATCTGGATATACTTTGGGGCTTTCTCCTCCACCAATACCTGCATGACATTGATGTAACCGGGATGATTCGGGAAGAGGTATCCGCTCCACTTGTCCTCTGGCTCGGGCGCTGCGGGGGCCAAGGGCTGCTCAGGTTCAAGGGCCGGGGCCGCTGCCTGAACAGGGGCGGACACAGGCTCTGCCACGGACTCAGGCCGGGGCGCCGCCTGGACGGTCACGGGGGCGGGCTCCGCTACAGGCGCAGACTGGGACGCCGCCTGGACAGTCACGGGGGCGGGCTCGGGCTGGGACGCCGCCTGAACAGTCGCGGGAGCGGGTTCCGGCTGAGGCTGAGGCGCAGGGGCGGCGGCCTTGGGGGGAAGCTCCCCCTCCAAAGCGTCTTCCAGGGCGTCCTTGATCTGGGCGGATACGGCCACATCAGGGGCCATAGACGTGACAATGGGGGGCGTGGGGGCGGCGGGGGCCTCAACAACCTCCTCGGCGGCGGGATCGGCCTTCTTGCTCAGCAGGTTCATCACCCGCGCGGTCTTGCTGGTTTTGTCCTTAGATGCCATAATGCTGGTACTCCTTCAATTAGTTGAAAAATTTAGAGATATATTTCTGACGGAAGCTCTGCTTAGGCCTGGGGAAGCGCTCGCCGGCCACCGCGTCCACGATCTCCAGGAAATCCTGGGCGGGGCGGGAGTCGGGCTGGTAGGTGAGTACGCTCTGTCCGTGGGCGGGCGCCATGGCCACGCCTACTCCCCGGTGGATCTTGGACTGGAACACCTGGCTGCCAAGCTGTTCCGCCACCTCCTGGGCCAGTTCCAGGATGTCCTTGGACAGCGTGAGCCGGCCATTGAACTTGTTGATGAGGATGCCGATCACCTTCAGGTTGGGGTTGAACGCGTCCCGCACCGTCTCAATGGTCTCCTGGAGCTGGGTAACGCCCACCAGGCTGAGCACCTCCGCCTCCATGGGGACAATGAGCCCAGTGGAAGCCACATAGGCGTTGACCGTGAGGATATTCAGGGCCGGGGGCGTATCGATGATGATGAAGTCATACCGATCGCGCAGAGCGGCCAACTGCTCATCCAACATGAATTCACGGCGGGGCACGGTGAAATCCACCTCGGCGGCGGACAGCATAATGTCCGAGGGCAGCACGTCGCCGTACTCGGTGGGCTGGATAGCCCCCTCAATGGAGCATGTCCCCTTGAGCACGTCATAGATGGTACTGCCCGAGCCGATGTCCAGCCCCAGATTGAAGCCCAGGTTTCCCTGAGGGTCCAGATCAATGCCCAAAACCCTGGCCCCCCGTTGGTGGAGACCGCACACCAGGGCAGCGGCGGTTGTGGTTTTGCCAACGCCTCCTTTTTGATTGGTGACGGTGATGATTTGAGTCAAGGAATATTCCCTCCCCTTCACAAAAACTTGGAGAAAACTCTTAAGTTTAATATACTACAGGTCGATAAAAAAAAACAGAGGTACAGCGAAAAAACTCCAAAAAATTTTTTAGAATTTTCTCCATGAAATATGTGCGGGGCGGGCACTCCGCCCATAAGCCCGGTATAGAAAGGAGCGGTCCAATATGGCGTCTATTTCCAGTTTGAGCAGCAGCTCCAGTACCAGCAGCATCTACGGCAACCGGAACGTGCTCAGCGGTCTGGCCAGCGGCATGGACACCGAATCCATGATCGAAAACGCGATCTCCGGCATCAAGTTGAAGATCCAGAACCTGTACAAGAAGCGCACCAAAATCGAGTGGCAGCAGGAGGCTTACCGCAGCATCATCGACAAGGCGGTGAACTTCAACACCAAGTACACCTCCTACTCCTCCAAGACCAACCTGCTCAGCAACAGCTTCTTCACCAACGCTGTGAACACTGTCACCAAGGGCACCTACGCCGATAAGATTACCGCCAGCGGAAAGACCACCAGTGACGTCAGGATCAACGCGGTGAAGCAGCTTGCCACCGCCGCCACCTATACGGTCTCCGGCCTGAATACTCCTCTGACCGGCTCCAACGATGGTATCCAGGCTGCGAAGGGCTTTGATATCGAGGGGACCACCCCGGTGAGCACCGTGTCCGGTTCGCTGTCCTTCCAGTACGGCGGCACCAACGGCACGATCTTCGACATCAGGTTCGACGAGCTGGAGAACATCAACGAAGTCAAGGTGTATAACGAGGACGGCACGGAAAAAACCGATGCCACCAACGCCGAGAAGCTGGCCCAGGCCATCAACAACAAGCTGAGCGAGATCTCCTACAGCTACACGAAGAACGGCGTCCAAGAGACTACCACCGCCGACAAAGTGGTCAAGGTGGAGGCCGACCCCATCCTCGGCAACATCTCCCTCTCCGACGGCCTGGGGGAGGGAAACAAGGTCAATGTCTGCTTCGTCTCCGGCGACATTGAGGATACTCTGGGCATCAGCAAGGGGGATACGTCCATCCGGGGGTATCAGGCCCTTACCAAGGACGTTGACACCAGGGAGTACCTGGCCGATAAGGAATTGGGCATCACCTTCAACGGCGTTACCAAAAAGATCAGTCTGGCCGACGTGGTTGAAAAATCCAAGGTCACATATGACGATCCCGCCGGCACGGACGCCAACCAGAAATTCGTGGACGCGCTGCAAAGCGAGCTGGACGACACCTTCGGCGCGGGCAGGATCAAGGCGTCCTATGAGGACGGCAAGCTGTCCTTTGCGCCCCAGGGCCAGGGGGACACCTTGAGCGTAGGCGGCTCCGTCGTGGAGGCTATGGGCTTTGAGAATGGGGACAGTAACTATATCAACGCCAGCAAGAAGCTGTCCGATTTGGTGGGCGAGGACTTCTTCAAGAAGGAAAACCGGCTGATGGGCGAGTTCGACGAGGGCGCCAAACCCACGTTGAGCAAAAACGGGACCTACTATGTGGACAGCAAGGGCAACAAGGTGGACGAGGACGGCTACCGCCTCAGCAGCGACGATAAGTATCTCTACGATTTCCAGATCAACGACGCCCATATCAACATCACCGAGGACACCACCCTGGAGAGCCTGATGAACTCCATCAATTCCAATGCCAATGCGGGAATGAAAGTGAGCTATTCCAAGCTGACCAACGAATTCAAATTCACCACCACTGAAACTGGCTCCAACGCCAAGATCGAGTTTGGCGGGATTGCCAAGGAATTGTTTGTCTCCGGAGACCACAGCGCCAGTGACAGCTTTGCCGAGACCTATGGCTTTGGCATGAGTGACGGCGAAAGCAAGCGCATTGCCTTTGGATTTGACAGCTATGACCTTAGCTTCGTTGTCTCGAGCGATGATACGATACAGGACATCGCCGACTACCTGAACGAGAGCATTTACAATGACGGCTGGACCGCTTCCTATGACGAGCTCTCGGGCCAGCTCAAGATCACCGACAAGACTGGCAAGGCGGTGGACTTCAACCTGTACGAGGGCGAGAACAGCAAGGGCACAAAAATTGATATTCCGGAGTTTGCGTCCTCCTATAGCGGCGGTCAGGACGCTATCCTGGACGTGGAGATCAACGGCAAACGTTTTGACAATCTTGCCCGTGGCTCCAACAGTTTCGACATCGACGGCCTGACCGTCAACGTGAAGGGCACCTTTGACGCCACGCCCAAGGACGGTGAGGAGTACGAGCCCGTCACCTTTGAAACCACCACCGACTCGGACAAGATCGTTGACGCCATCCGGAGCTTCGTTGACGATTACAACGAGATGATTACCGAGATCAAAAACCAATATTCCACTTTGCCCGCCACCAAGTCTGACAAGTCCAGCTACGAACCGCTTACCGCCGAGCAGGAAGAGCAGTACACCGAGAGCGAGCTGAAGGCGTACAACGAGAAGGCCAAGCAGGGCATCCTGTTCGGCGATACCACGCTGTCCAGCATGTACAGCAAGATGCTCAACGCCATCCAGCCCGGCGGCACCAACGGCCAGACTCTGCGGGAGATCGGTATCGGCACCTCTTATGAGAGCGGCCTGACCACCATCAGCCTGGATGAGGATAAGCTGCGCGCCGCCCTGGAGAGCGACCCGGACAAGGTGCGCAACGCCTTCACCAAGACCAAAGAGAGCGGCTCCTCCAGTGATGGTTTGATGCAGACCATGCAGAACACCCTGAACGCCTACGTCAAGACCACCGGCGAACCCAAGGGTACTCTGATCGTTAAGGCGGGCTCCGTCAAAGCGCCCAACTCCCTAAACAGCAACAGCCTCAAGACCCAGATGGACAGCATCGACACCCAGATTGACCGCTGGACAGACAAGATGGCCGACCAGATCGACCGCTACACCACCCAGTTCAGCCGCCTGGAGCAGCTGATCGCCGAGATGAACTCGCAGGCCTCCGCTTTCGCCGGCCTGATGGGCGGTAGCAGCGGCTACTAATTGCATCAAGCAAAAAGGAGTCAAGAATGGACAGAAAAGGCTTCCAGGGATACCAAGGCTATAAGGAGCAGGGCATCAGTGATATGACCCCGGGGGAATTGCTCCTGCTACTGTATGATGAGTTGGTCAAGCGCCTGGTTCGGGCCGATTTGGCCCTGAGCAAGGACAACTATCCCCTATTCGAGGCGAGCGTGGACCGGAGCCTGGACATCATCCGCTATCTGGATGACACCTTGGATATGCAATATCCCATCAGCCGGAACCTGAACCGCCTGTACGACTACTTCAGCTATGAGCTGAACCGGGTGAAGGCCGGGCGGAATAAAACCGAGCTGGACCGGGTAAAGGCCATGGTGAGCGATCTGCGCGACACCTTCCGAGAGGCAAACAAAAAAGCGATTCAGGAATTGTCCGACGCTATCGCCCAGGAGCATGCGGGCGCCGAGGGCTGACCCATGAATGAGAAGACCGTCATGGACGCCCTGGTGCAAATGAAGCGCACCGGAAACCTGCTCAACGAGCTGTGGGATATGACCCAGCAGCTCGGCCAATCCATCGACCGCAACGACCAGGTGAGCACCCAGATGATTATCAACATGCGGGAGGACCCGCTGGGCAAGCTCCAGAGCGCCGACTTGGCCATCCGGGAGCAGCTTGAGGCGCTGCCCGGCGAGGATTCCGCCGCGCTGGCGGGTATGCTCAACGGCGGCCCCCCCGCCGATCCCGCTCAAAAGCCCCAGCAGATGCTGTGCGAACAGGTGGCGTCCAACCGTCGGCGGCTGAAGCAGATCACGGAGCTGGACCGGATGCTCAACCAGCGGCTTGGCCGGGAGAAATCCGCCTACCAATAGGCGCAATAAATAGAATATCGGCCCGGTGAATCACCGGGCCGATATTGCACGAGCAAGTAAAATATGATATGATCTGGTTATGTACTTGGTTTGGACAGTACCCACAGCGGTGCGCCGCTGTCCCGGGCGGAGGATAGCTCGTCCAGGATGATCTGGGGGTCCCAGACCTCCAGGCTTCGCTCCAGGCTGTTGGGATCGGCCACCAGCACGTCCCCGCTGAGGGTTACCCCCCGGATCAGGATAAAGTGCCCGCCGGTGGTAAAATGCCCGGGGCCCACAAGAGCCGCCAGGATGTGGCCGGAGTATAGCTCCCGGCGTATCTGGTCTACCGTGCGTTCGCTGATCGCGTTTGCCTCCAGGCCGAAGGCCCGTGCGGCGCCTTGGATGATGGAGTGGTATGAGCCGCTCCGCCGTGCCCAGTAGCCGTTTGCCGCCGCCCAGGCCGCCATTTGTGCCGGGTCGGTATCGGTGTCCGTCATGCTGGCCACCACCATGGCCATGGCTGTGGGGCCGCAACCGTAGGGCCCGATGGGGTCGGTGCCGTAGAGTTGTTCGGCCCACTCCTCATCCGCCTGGCAGTAATAGACGATGTCTACCGTACCGCCGGTGAGAATTTGCTTGCCGTCCGCCTCCAGCACCTCGGTGAGGGGCGGGTCCCCGGCGGGAAGATAGGTGGGGTTCGGTTCCGCCGGCTGTTCCACGATCAGGATGATCTCCTCCGGTTCGTCAGTCAGCCCTTTCCAGAAGATTACGGCCTGCTGAGCCAGCTCCGTCGCTCTGTCGCCCACCGCTTGGAAAAACCGCCCGGTGGCGTCCACGGCAGCCTTTCCGGCGTCTATGGCGGCGTTTGCCGCGGCCTTTCCGGTATCCGCCGCCACCGTGGCGGCATAGCGGACGGGGGCCACAATCCGTTCGTAGGTTTCCGGAGCAAAGTGGCGGCAGGCGATCAACTCCACCCCGCCGATACAGATCACGGCCAGCAGCGCCACCAGTACGATGTTCCGTGCCAGATGCCGCGCGCCCTTGTTCTGTTTCACCTGCGCACCTCCCCTCATATGAAAATCTGCTTCCATTATAACAGAAAAAAAGCGGTTTTCAATGGAAAGAAATATTCCTCATCCGCAATTGCAGCCAGGAGATGTCTATGCCCACCATTTATCTGGAGCACGTTTCAAAATTTTATAAGCTCAAGCGAAGGCGCAAGGGTCCGATCCACCAGGATATGGGTGTGGAGGAGGTGGACCTGACCATCCACCAGGGGGAGTTCGTCTTTGTGGTGGGAGGCAGCGGCGCCGGAAAAAGCACCCTGTTGCGCCTCATCACCGGCGAGGTCAAACCCAGCCAGGGCACGGTGTACCTGGGGGACCGGGATCTGAGCCGGGTGCTGTTTCTCAGCCGCAACCGGGCCTCGGTCATGTTTGGCAAGATATGGCAGGACCCCACCCTCATCCGCAAAAAGACTGTGGGCGAAAACCTGGCCTTGGCCTCCCGCATCGCCGTGGGGCGCGAATCCCCAAAGGTGGTGGACATCCGCATCAAAAAGGTACTGGGCCTGGTGGGAATGAAGGGTGTAGAGGCCAAGTATCCTGTGGAACTGTCCATCGGCCAGTGCCGCCGGGTGGAGCTGGCCCGGGCAATGATCGGCAGCCCGCCCATCCTCATTCTGGACGAGATCACCGCCAATCTGGACGATGACTGTATCTGGGATACGCTGCACCTGCTCAACGATATGAACCGCCGGGGCACCACCGTTATCATGGCTACCCACGACAGCCAGTATGTGAACATACTGCGCCGCCGGGTCATCACCATGGCCAACGGTCGGGTTGTTTCGGACGAGCAAAAAGGAAAATACGGCGATGTGCTGGAAAAGGACCGAAAACCTTTGGCCTTTGCCAAGCTCAGAACCGATTTCATATAGATACACCAACATAGTAAGAAATTGAGGAGGAAAACGCAAATGATCAAAAACATGAAGGTCAGAAAAAGTTTGATCTTGGGCTACGGCGTCACCATTGTCGTCTCAGTCATCATCATCATCGCATCCATTGTCCTGATGACCATACAGAAGAACCAGTATACCGACATCCTTAAGGATTATGTCGGCGCCAACGACATTGTTTCCGAGTGCCGCATTGACTACAATATTGCCGGGCGCAGCCTGCGCGATGCGGTGCTGGGCGGCGATATGTCCAACTTGGATACCGCTATGGAAAAGGTGTCTGAGTTGACCGTACGTCTGGATGAATTGGATAAGGTTTATCCCCTGGATGACAAGACTGAGCTGAACAGCTTTGTCAATACGGTTAGAGAGTGGGAAGTCGAGGCCCAGAACATCGTCGCCGTAGCCCGCAACAACACGGCGGAGAGCCGCACGGAGGCCGCCGGCATGATCGCCTCCTCCTGCTCCCCCAAGCTGAAGGCCGCCGCCACAGCCGGCGACGCCCTGGCCGCCAAGCTCCAGCAGAAGCAGGAGGAGATCATTGCCAGACAGAGCATGATTTCTAATATTGCCATCGGAATCATTCTGGCCGCCATGGTCATCGCCACCATTATTGTACTGCGTATCGCTCTGATTATCATCAAGAGCATCGTTGTCCCCGCAGAGCAGGTACATACCGCCTTGGAGGGCTTCAGCCAGGGCAAGCTGGACATTCCCGTGGATTATCACAGCGGCAGCGAGCTGGGCGAGATGTGCGACTCCCTGCGCACCAGCCAGCACGTGCTGCATGAGTGCATCAGCGATACCTGCCATCTGCTGGAGGAGATGGGCAACGGCAATTTCGATGTGCGCACCAAGGACGAAAAGGTATATGTGGGCGCTCTGAGCAGCATCCTCACTTCCGTGCGTACCATCAACCGCAGCCTCAGTGACGCCCTGACCCAGATCAACCAGAGCGCCGAGCAGGTGTCCGCCGGCGCCGAGCAGGTGTCCACCGGTGCCCAGTCCCTGGCCCAGGGCGCTACCGAGCAGGCCAGCGCCGTGGAGGAGCTGTCCGCCACCATCGCCGAGATCTCCAACAACTCCCGCAAGAACGCCGAGAACAGCGAAAAGGCTGCGGCCCACTCCCAGGACGCCGGCCAGAGCCTGAGCGAGAGCTCCCAGTACATGCAGCAGATGGTGGAGGCCATGGAGAAGATTTCCGAGTCCTCCTCCGAGATCGGCAAGATCATCGCCACCATTGAGAACATCGCCTTCCAGACCAACATCCTGGCCCTGAACGCCGCCGTGGAGGCCGCCCGGGCGGGCAGCGCCGGCAAGGGCTTCGCCGTGGTGGCCGACGAGGTGCGCAACCTGTCCGCCAAGTCCGACGAGGCCGCCAAGGCCACCAAGGAGCTCATCGACCGCTCCATCGTGTCCGTCAAGGAGGGCAATGAGATCGTGCAGAAGGTGTCCGCCGCCCTCCAGGCCACCAACGAGCGCGCCGGGCTGGTGGTGGCCTCCGTCCAGGAGATCACCAAGGCCGCCGAGGAGGAGTCCGAGGCCATCGCCCAGGTGACCGAGGGCATCGACCAGATCTCCTCCGTGGTGCAGACCAACTCCGCCACCAGCGAGGAGTCCGCCGCCGCCAGCGAGGAGCTGTCCAGTCAGGCCGCCCTGATGAAGGAGCTGCTCAGCCGCTTCAAGCTCCGTCAGGACGGATTCTCGCCCAAGCCCTTGCCCGCCTACAGCGCCGCCGCGTCCTCTGTCTCTTCCTCTTCCTATGACGACGGCTACGATGCGCCCTCCGGCGGCTCCGCTTCCAGTGTGTTCAGTAAGTACTAAGTAACCAAACAGGCTGCCAGGGGGCGGCAGTCATGCCGTCCCCTGGCGCTTTTCTTATGAAATCCCCGAGAGAGGAGCGGACCTATGGCAGACATGAAGGCTCAGGATAATGACCTGATCTTCGCCCTGGATATCGGCACGCGCAGCGTGGTGGGCGTGGTGGGCCGGCCGGTAGGCGACCGGCTGAAGGTCATTGACGTAGAAATGGCCGAACACGGCAAACGGGCCATGATGGACGGCCAAATTGACGACATCAAGCAGGTGGGCGCCTTGGCCAGGACGGTGACGGAGCGGCTGGAGGGCCGTCTGGGAATGCGCCTGGAGCGGGTATGCGTGGCCGCCGCGGGGCGGGCCCTGCGTACCCAGAAGGGCTCCTTTACCCTGGAGCTGCCTGAGGAGCAGTCCATCGACGCCGAGCAGATCAGCCGCTTGGAGGCCGGGGCGGTGTCCGCCGCCGAGGAGGCGCTCCAGAACGACGGCAGCGACCGCCGGCAGATGTTCCTTGTGGGCTACACTGTGGCCCAGTACCGGCTGGATAACTATCCCATGGCCAACCTTCAATTCCACACGGGGCGCAAGGCGGAGGCCGATGTGGTAGCCACCTTCCTCCCCGGTGAGGTGGTGGAGAGCCTGTACGCCGCCATGCGCAACGCGGGGCTACAGGTGGCCAGCATGACATTGGAGCCCATTGCCGCCATGAACGCCGCCATCCCTGCCGAGCTGCGGCTGCTGAACCTGGCCATGGTGGATATCGGCGCGGGCACCACCGATATTGCCTTGTGCCGGGACGGTAGCGTGGTGGGTTATACCATGGCCACCGTAGCCGGGGACGAAATCACTGAGGCTATCATGCGCTCCTTCCTGGTGGACTTCAAGACCGCCGAGCAGATTAAGCGGTCCATTGGCGAGAGCGATGAGCTCATCCGCTGCCGGAACATTTTGGGCCAGGAGGAGCGGGTGGCCGTCAGCGAGGTGATGCAGGTCATCCAGGAGCCTATGGACAAGTTGGCCGACGCCATCGCCAAGCAGATTCTGGGAGTCAACGGTAATCCCCCCTCCGCCGTGTTCCTGGCGGGCGGCGGCAGTAAACTGGCCGGTCTGCGGGAAAAGGTGGCCATCCAGTTGGAAATGGACGAGAAGCGTGTGGCCATCGCGGGCAACAACTTCGCGTTGAGCGTGTTCTCCGAGTCCCTGGAACTGGAAAGGCCGGAGTACGCAACACCCCTTGGCATCGCCATTTCGGCAGGGCTGGGGCTGCTTAACGACAGCTATGTGGTCATCCTCAACGGTCAGAGCGCCAAGCTGTTCCGCAACGGGGTGCTCACCCTGCGGGATATTCTGCTGATGAACGGCTACAGCTATGCCGACATGGTGGGTAAAACGGGCAAAAGCCTGACCCTGACCATGGACGGCAAGCGGCTGGTATTCCGGGGCGAGCCCGCCGTCCCCGCCGTCCTGCGGGTGAACGGCGAGGAGGCCACCTTGTCCACAGTGATCCACGCTGGGGATGAAATCAACTTTATCCCCGCCCGTCACGGGGAGGACGCTCACCGCACCCTGGCGGAGCTGTTGGGGCCGGATTTCTACGGCAAGGCCATGGTGAACAACATCATTGTTCCCATGGACGCGCCGCTGACTCAAGGGGATGTGATCCTTACCCTGCGCCAGACGCCGCCCGCCCGGGCAGCTTCCCCCGCTTCCTCCTCCGCCCCGGCCCAGGTCCCTTCCGCCCCCAGGATGGCCACCCCTGAGCCCGTGCGGCCCGCCCCGCGGGTCCGGGAGGTTCACTTGACGTTGAACGATAAGCCCCTCAGCCTTCCGGTGAAGGACGACGGGTCCCCCTATTATTTGATGGATCTGCTGGAGTATTCCGGCATCGACTTTGAGCATCTGGACAGGGCTGTGCGGCTGGAGGTCAACGGCGTAGAGCGAGGCTTCCAGCACGCGCTGAAGGAACAGGATTCCGTCACCATCACCCTGGCCTGATCGAGACGCAAGAAGGTGTTGTGCCATGGCATTTGGAAAACCGAAACAGCCAAAGGAGCCCAAGCCTCCTAAGGCTCCCAAAGAGAAAAAACCGAAGAAACCTAAAAAAGAAAAGCCGCCCAAGGTAAAAAAGGGCAAAAAAGGCCAGCCCGCTCCCGTCCCTGAGGCGGAGGGCGAGGAGCAGGGGAAAAAGAAAAAGCTGCCCCTGCCCCTGCTTATCATCTCGCTGGCGGTCATCGTAGCCGCAGCGGTCATCGTATTCCTGTTCGTCATCAAGCCCAGATTCTTCGGCAATGCGGATGCGGACCCGGACGTCACAGTCTCCGTGGAACCCGAGCCCCCCGTGCTGCCCACGGAAATTCCCGTCGGCGAAGATGTGTCCATTCAGGGTCTGCAACTGGGTTCGGACGAGAGCGGCGCGCTGGCGGAGAAGGCCAAAACGATCACCTACCGCTATACCAACCTGGTGGACTCCGGCAAGGCCGCCGAAACCTACGTGAAGCAGTTGGCCCAGGAGTCCCCCGGCTTTTCCCTGGTGGACGAGGAATTCGTCCGGTTGACGGAGCAGCCGGACTATACCACTGCAGAGGGTATGGTACTGCTGGCCCGAAACGTCCCGGTGGCTGCCCCGGAAACCACCCCGGAGCCGGAGGCGGAGTCCCCCGAGCCCACGGAGGGCGGGGACGGCGAATCCCCCGCCCCGGAGGAGAGCCTGGAGCCCACTCCCGAGCCGGAGCCTACACCCGAGCCCATCACCTATGTGCACACCGTGCGCATCACCTGGTCGCCCGGTATTTGCGTGGTTACGGCGGACGAACAGGAGGGGCGGGTCACCTCGCCCGCGTCGCCCAGCGGCCCCACAAGCCACGGCGTCACGCAGCGCGGCGCCAAGCAGATCCTCCAGGAGATGGAACCCGCTCAGTTGGAGTTGGCGGGCGCGTCCATGGACGAGTACGAGGTCATGCCCGTGGACGGCACCGAGACGGTGGACGATCTGCCCTGCATCCGCCTGTATGTGTACAGCGACAACAACCAGCCCAACAGTAATGAGTTTATCGGCAGCTACCTGATGAGCATTGACGGAGAACACCTCTACAAGGTGGATCCCATCACCGATGAGATCAAAGAGCTGGAGTACACTCCCCGCTGATAAAAACCGCTGAGGACAGCTTGTCCTCAGCGGTTTTTTATGCCGGTGTGAGATACATGCGCTCCACAGTGCCCGCCAGCCGCAGCGTGCCGCCCGCCCAAGCCCCGTGAGCCAGGAATATGGGGGTGAGCACACCCTCCAGAATGGGTACGGTGGACCGGGGGGAGATGGCCCGCTTCGGGGTGAGCGCCCGCACGATGGCGGGGTCCACCTGAACCACCTCCAGGCCGTACTCCCGCCCCAGAGCAGTGATTTGCTTGCCTGTCACCGCCAGGCGGGCCTCTTCATCCAAGGGATGGAACTCAATCAACCCGCTGAACCGCCCGGCGATTTCACACAGTACCCCGGACCGCGCCAGGGCCACCCGGGCGGCCTCGTCCGCATGGTACAGCCGCCCCGCCAACCCGCCCAGCTCCGAAACGGCGCAGCCCGCTTCCCCGGAGGACTCCGCCTGTGGCGGGGCGAATCCCAGCCTCCGTCCCGAACTAGACAGGTTTAAATTGGTGGTGAACAGAAAGACGCACCGCCGGAAATCCAGCTCCCGCTCCCCTTTCTCATCCGCCCGGCCGGAGGTGCAGCGGCCCTCGTCCAGGACGGACATGAGGGCCTTTAACACCTCTGGGTGGGCCTTATCCAGCTCGTCAAACATGAACACCGTGTGGGGACAGCGGCGTACCTCTTCCAGAATTGCTGGATCGCCGTACCCCACATATCCCGGCGGCGCACCGGTGAGCCGGTAGACTGAGTGGGCTTGGGTGAAGGTGTTCAGCTCCGTCCACACCAGGCGGCAGCGCTCCTCCCCCAGGCAGGCATTCAGCGCGGGGGCTACCGCCTTCCCCAGCTCCGATTTGCCCACCCCAGTGGGACCGTAGAAAATCAAGGACAGAGGCCGCTGGGGTTCCCGCTTGCACATGTGGCCCCACAGCTTGAAGGCCGCGGCCTCCACCGCCGCCTCCTGGCCCAGTACCCGGCCTTGCAGCTCCCCCTTCAATGTCTGGAACAAGTCGGGCTTGGGACTGGTCAGGGCGCTGTCCAGCCCCTGTAGGCAGTCAACCATGGCCTGAAATCCGGCGTACCGCTGGACCGCCCCCCGCAGGAAAAATTCATTGAGCTGAGGATTGACCCCACCATAGGCCACGCAGGGGCGGAAGTAGAGCAGATAGTCTTCCCCATGCCGCCAGAACCCCACCTGGGCCCGGTCAGGCCGGCAGCCGGAGGGCAGCTCACAGCTTGGAAACTCATAGCTCCGGCCCAAGCGGGCGCAGGCATCCACCTGCTGCTTCAGCCAGGCATAGCCCGACGGGCCGCAAGCACAAAATTGAGAAAAATCCATGGACGGCCTCCTTGCCAGGAGTTTTTCTGCATGATATAGTCAAATACCTGGAAAATAGCAAAGCTACTTTTTTAGGCGGCAAAGCCCGCCTGCGTATAGAACACGCTGTATTTGATTATAGCCATCCCTGCTCAGAATCAACCAAAAGTTGCTCAAATTGCCGCACAAGGCAAAAGGAGCCGGCCCATAGGCCGGCTCCTTTCGGTTACGCGTAGACGTCGATATAATCTCCCTTTGCGGGGGTGGGGACCGCTTCCAACATCTTTGCGATCTCCTGACCCGCCAACTCTTGGCTATCCATCATTTTCTTGGTTACGGCCAGGGAATAATTGGTGGCAAAGGACGCCGCGCTCATCTGCATGGCCATACCGGCAATGGATTCCATCATGGTCTGCTTCCTCCTTTCCCTCCGGTAGCACCGGAGTGCTAGGTCTCGGGAGGGGCGCCAGGCCCGTCCCGCTTATCCAGTACGCCGCCCAACAAGTCCAGCAGCTCGGCGGGGGTAGACTCCTCCATGGCGGAATCCCGGTTGGCGGCGGCGGCGATGACCAACTCGCTGCGCAGGATGGGCACGTCCTCCGGCGCGGCTATGGCCAGACGCACCCGAGTACCATCCACCGAGACCACCCGGATCGTGATGTCCTCGCCGATCAGCAGGGACTCACCGGCTTTGCGTTGCAGGATCAGCATGGAGCGCCCTCCTCGTTGCCGAACTGGGCCAGAGGGTGGCGCATTTCGTAGGCGTCAGTCTCCAAAATGACCTGCCGGGCCACCCGTGTCTCCGGGTGAATGGCCACAGGGCATTTCAAGTTGACCGTGCTGTCAGATACAGGTTTTTTTACCACGCACAGCACATAGAACCCCAGTTCCTGGCTGTCCGCCACGCCCAGCTCCTTCAGCTCCTGAGGCTGGAGCACCGGGTTATAGCCGGGCAGGAGGGAGAAGGGGTCCATGGCCACAAAGGCCAGCCCGGGGGTGTGGATGCTCTGAAAGCACAGCAGGGAACCCGCCCCGCCCTCAAAGGGCAGGAGCAGGAACTCATGCTCCTCCTCAAAGCTGAACGGGCCAACGGGGAAGGTAATAACATCTCCCGCCTCGTAGTCGATTTCGCCGAAATATTTGGTCTGGAGCTTCAAGAAAACGCCTCCTGTCAGGGGATTGCTGTGTTACGCCTCCACATCCACCGGCTGATAGTCGGGGTCGGAGGAGGGGGGGACATACAGCGGCCCGCCCACATACTTGATGATCACGTCGGGCTGCTGGGTAACGGACAGCTCGATGTCACCTGGGGTAAACTCAAACTGGGGCCGGTTCACCCGCCAGTCGAAGTTGAGCTTATCCATCTCGTAACGGATGTGCATCTCGCCCGGGTCCCAGGTGATCTCGGGGGGAACGGAAGGTAAAAACTCAATGTTTGAATTGGGTTTGTAGTTCTTCATGGTGGACTCGGCGGCGATTTGGCCGATCACATCCTCCCCGATCTTAGCCTCCAGGAACATCTTACCCTGCCTGGCATAGGTGGCGGTAGCGGTGTAGGAGGCCTGCTGTCCCTTCTCGGCATACTGTTCGATGGAGCGCATAGCGGTGGGAACCACGGAATTGCGGGCCTCGAAGGTGTCGATGTTCAGCTTGATGGGGCGGCTCTTGATGCTCAGCCCACCCTCGCCCCGGGAAATCTCCAGATCAGCGGTTCCCCTGGTATACTCCAGCTTCGCGTGGGATACCTTCATCTCGATTTCAATGGGGACGGTTTTGATTTCAATCAGCGGCGTCATAACTTCATTATTCGCTCCTCTCCAGCTCTTAAATCACAACACGTACGATGCGTTGTATTAGCTCAAATAATCCATCAAGCTCTGGGAGAGTACGCTGTTGCCCACCTTCAACGCAGCGTTATAGGCATACTGCGCCCAGAGGAGGTTGTTGATAACCTCCACCGGCTCAATATCCTCCAACTCGGCGTACTGCTCCTGGAGGTTGTAGTAGTTCTCCTTCAGCAGGTCCACGTTGGTTTCCAGCTTGGTGGTACCTGCGTCCATGTTGGTGAACTGGGTGTGGAACTCGGAGGAAGCGGTCTCAAACTTGCCCACCAGGTGGTCAAATTCATCCCAGGTAGCTTTGTCCCAATCCTCGCCATCGGGTACGCTCTGGGCTATCTCTTTCATCTTCTGCACCAGAGAGTAGATGTTCTTGGGGTCGCCGTCCTTATCCACGCCGTAGCCGAAGAAGTTGATCCCGATCAGCGCGGCATCGAAAGCGCTGGACGCGATGAGTTCGCCGTCCTTCTCCTGGAAGCCCAGGCCGATGTCCAGATACAGCTTCTCGTCCATCAGGTATTCCAGCTTTTTGGCGTCCGAACAAGCGGTATCGTAATCCGCCTGAGAGATGGTGACGTCGGAAATTGTGGCGTCAGCCGAGTCCTTCGCGATATAGCACGTATCCCCGTTAAATGTGACGCTGTAGAGGTCGCCGTTTTCATCCTTCATCAGGCCGTCATAGGTCGCGTCGTAGGTGTCCTTTGAGACCAGATCGTTGGGATCATAGTATATCGACTTATTGTCTTCCAGGGGGTTGCGGAACTCGGAAGTCCTGATATACTTCGCCTTCTCCGCCTCAAGCGCCTCTTTCTCGGCATCCGTCAAGTCAGCGGCCGTCGGCCCGGTAAATCCGAGTTCCTGGATCAAATCCTCCTCGGTTTTGCCTGTTGCGCCTTGCTTTATATAGTAGACGTTCCTGGCCTCTTCGTCCACAGCCACCACACTGATCGGATCGCCATCCGCATCCTTTTCCAGCGGCGTGATCTCCGGCACGTCGCTGGCCTTGACCAGAGTTGTGTCGGCCCGCAGATAATCGCCGTTCAGCAAAACCTCGGTATTATCATTGTTTTTCTTCAGCTTCGGCTCCGCCGCGTCCACGGGTACGTTCCGGTAGTACAGTTTCTTGGTGCCGTCCTCCATCTCCCGCACCTCAAAGGGCACGTTATGGCCGTCCGCCCCGGCGAAGATGAAGTTGTCGCCGTACTTCTGGTTCATACACTGCACGATAGCCTCGGAAACCTGGTCCAGGGCCTCGGTCAACTGCGTCCTGGCATCGCCGGTGGGATCGTTGAGCATATCCAGGGTCATGCCCTTCAGAGTTTTTGACGCAGTACCTGTATCGTTGTCCACCATCAAGCTGACGGACTCCAGGCTGTTGAACGCGCTCTGGAACTTGTGATAGGTGTCGCTACAGATGTTGTATTGGCTCTGCACGGTCATGCGGGACTTACGCAGCCGGAACGCCTTGGCGGCGGAGGCCGGGTCCTCGGCGTAGGAGTTGAAGTTGCGCTGGGTGAGGAGGGTGTTCATGACCTTGTTCTGATTGATATAGGAGTTCATCAGGTTGTAGCGGTAGTTCCTCAGCACGCCGCCGGTTGTCGCGCGAATCATATATAAGTTCCTCCTTTATCGTCACAGTCCGGCAAGGCCGGTGTTATTAATCAAACGGTCCAGCGCCTCGTCGATGGCGGTCATCATACGGCAGGCGGCGGAGTACGCCTTCTGGTACATCATGATATTCATGGCTTCGTCGTTCAGATCCACGCCGGACACGCCATCCCGCCTGGTGTCAATGTCCACCGCCTGACTGTAGTGGGTGTTGAGATTGGTAGTGTGTATCCTCTCGTCGCCGCCCAAGGTGGTGCCCATGTCGTTGAACATGTCGTTGAAGGAACCCTTAAACAGCTTGGTGCTCAGCGCGTCGGGGTCCAAGTCCTGGGGATTGTAGACCAGCGCCTCCTCAATCTTGGAGATCATGTGGTCGATATTCGTGTTCTGGGTGGTATCTTCGACGTCGCCATCAAACAATACTTTAAACTTGGGTATAACCTTGACGTCGCCGATGGACCAACTGTGGGAGACGGAGATATTGGACGCGGTGATATTCTCCACATCGTCGCCGTAGTTGCCGTTGCTGAATAGCGGGCCGCCGACCTCAATGGGGCCCGGCAAGGTGATCTTCTCTGTATCCACGTTGTTGCTGTTGACGCCGTGCTGGCTCATAAAGTCCTTGAGCGAAGCTAACTTGTCAGCGTCCGAAGCCTCGCTGCCGTCGGGATTTTTGCCAAAATTTGGATCGACCTTGTCCCTGATCTTGGCAATCGCCTCATCGACTGTGTCGTCGACCGAAATTTGCGCCTTATTCAGGTCACATGGATCATGCACAGACGTCCCCACGAAAATACCGTCCTTGACATAGTAACCGTCACCAAAGCCGCCAGCAGTGCCCTCGGCCTGATTTAGCTTAACCCCATAGCTCTCAAGCTCTTCAATGGTCCCGGTCAGGGACTGGAGCTCATTGCCCTCCTCGTCCAGCAGAACGCCCTGGTTCAGCTCGTTGTAGACTTGGGCAAATTGCCTGGCCAGCAGGTCCAAGGACATCTGGTAATAGGGGAACCCCCGCTTGATGGTGGCATTGGGGTCCGCGTCCACGTCGGCCTGGGTGGCAAATTCGCCCTTCTCCGTGAGCAGCTCCCGCATGGCCTGGAAGGAGCCGTACAGGTCGTTGTCCGCCAGGGTGATGGGCCGGCCCGCGTTGATTTCGTTGTGGTTTTTGGGCAGGACGTTCTTAGAGTCCACCAAGTTGGTGACCTCCATGGTGTAGTGGGGGTCGTTCACCATGGCGGCGTCAGCCAGCTTACACGGCTGGTCATTTTCATCCAAATACATCAGGTTGGTTGGGCTGAACGGTTGGTTGGGGTCATAGTTGGGATTTTCCTTGGGCACCTGCTTGATGCGGAACTGTGCGCCGTAAATGCCGTCAATGAGCACGGTCTCGTCAGTGTGGACGTCGGCGTCCGGGTTGGCGTTACCCAGGGAGATGGTTAGCTTCTCCACCTGCTTGCCCGCGCCGACATCCTCCATGGTGTACTCTACCTTGATGTGCATATACTGGGACAGGGCGTCGATCTTGAGGTTACGCTCGTCCCGCAGCTCCAGGGCGTTGTCTCCGCAGATTTCCGCCTTCCGGATGCTGTCGTTCAGGTCGCGGATGCTGGTAAGGATTTCGTTGACGGAGGACAGCTCCTCGGTGAACTGCTTATCCAGATCCTTCCGCTCGGTCTCCAGCTTGCCCGCATAGGTGTTGAACAACTGGCACAGGGTCTCGGCGGACTTGCGTACCAGTGTGTCGTTGGCCTTGTCGGGATTATTGTGGAGCTGCATCAGCATACGCTGTATCTCCAAAAGCTGGGCGTACAGGATGCCGTCGCCCTTGTCGTTGGTGTTGCTCGCATCACCCTTGCCTACTTCGTCCAGCGTCTGGGTGATATTCTTAATACCGCTCAGCCAGGTGTCGGTATAGCCCACCTTGGAACTGACGGTGCGATACTGTATGTCTAAATAGGGGTCGCGGATCTGGTTGACGCTGGTAACCATGGCGCCGCTGCCCATGTGGACGTCGTAGGGGGAACGGTACATGTCGTTTCCGCCGGTCTTCCAGCTTACCTGGTCGATGCGCTGCCGGGTGTACCCAATAGTGTTCAAATTTGAAATGTTGTTGCCCGTCACGTTCAGGCCGTGCTGGGCCGCGTAAATACCCAGCCGGGCGGTGGTAAAACCATCAAATGTTCCAATCGAACCCATAGCAAAAACTCCTTAAACAACGCACCGGAATCAGGCGCGGAAATCGGTTTTCATATTCTTTGGCGGCTCCGCGCCGGGGAGCTCATAGCCTGCCCCCACATCGTCCGGGTGCGCGCCGGCGGCGATAATCATTTTATCAATCTGATGGAGGTTCAATTCCAGCAGGCCCCGGGCCATATCCGCCCGGGCGCGGAATACCTTGTAGGTGTTGCGCAGGTCCTCTACCGTCCGCTTCGCCTCGTCCTCCAGCTCCGCCGGGTATCTCCCCGGCAGCTCAATCAGGGGAACGTCGGTGAGCTCCAGCTTGGCCAGCAGCTTCATCCGCCGCTGCTCCAGCCCCCGCAGGGACAGGGACAGGACCTGCTCCTGTTTAAGCACCTCGTCCATGGCCAGCAGGTCGTCGGCACGGACGGTCTGGGCCTTTTGCTCCGATAGCTCGCCCAGCCGGTCCAGGCAACCGCCCAGCTCCCGCAACAGCTTCAGATAGGCCTGGTGGTCAGACATGTCCATTTATTGCCCCTCCCCAAGGAACAGAATCCGGGCCGCAATGGCCATGGGATCCGGGGTATACTCGCCGGAGGCCACCTGCTGGCGCAAGTCCGCAATGTCACCGGTAGTGGTGGCGGTGCGCACCTCCTGGGAAACCCGGCTGACCAGCCCCATATGGAAACGGCTGTCCCGGCTGGGCGTAGAGAGGGTCACACTGTCGTATTTGCTCCCTTGGGGCGCCTGGGTCTTGCTGCCGCGCCCCGTCTTGTTCTGATAGACTTTCATGGAACCGACGGGGGAAATTGCACCGTATCCAGTCAACATAATCACTCACATCCTTTTGATATCCAAAATGGTTCATAACAGCTCTTATATTCACTTTATATATCGGCAGAATTGCGACCAACATAAGAAAAAGGAGGAAATTTCTTTATATATAAGGAATCGCCCGGAGCCTTTTCCCATGAGGCTCCGGGCAAAACGTCAGCTTTATGAAATTTTGCGGGGTATTTCCACAATTTTCCTTCACTTATCCCAGGCTTTTCAGATGCCGGATCAGCACATTGGAAATATTGTCGCAGGATGACTGGATGCACACCGCGCCGATGTTCTGGGCCACACCCGGCATACCGTACACCACGGAGGATTCCTTGTCCTGGCCGATGGTGTAGGCGCCCTTTTTCCGCATGGCCAGCAGGCCCACCGCGCCATCCTGGCCCATGCCGGTCATGATGATGCCCACCATTTTGCAGGTGACCACCTCCGCCATGGACTGGAACAAGGCGTCCACTGAGGGGCGGTGGCCGCTGACCTTCTCGCCGGGCATGCAGTTGACGGTGTACCGGGTGCCGATGCGCACCATCCGGCACTGGAGATCGGCGGGGGCCACCAGCGCCAGGCCCCGGCGCAGCTCCATACCGCTCTGGGCCTCCTGCACCTCCATGGCGCACAGGCGGTTGAGGCGCTCGGCGTACATCTTGGTGAATCCGGGAGGCATGTGCTGGACGATGACCATGGGGGGAATGTCGGCGGGGAGGCGTTTCATGACCTCCAGAGTGGCCTCAGTGCCGCCGGTGGAAGCTCCCAGGCCGATGATGACATTGTTCAGATTGACGCCGGCCCCCAGCTTCGGTATGGAGCCCGCAGCCACTGAGGGGACGCCCGGCGCCGGTCGGGGGCGGGCGCTGGAGGCGATGATGACTTTCTGGGTCAGGGCCGCGACAAAGCCCTCGACGCTTTGCTGGTCGTCTGGCTTGCGCACGAAGTCCACCGCGCCCACGGCCAGGGCGTCGAACACCTTCAGGTTCAGGGAGGACACCAGGATCACCGGGATGGGATGGGTGGGCAGGTACTGTTTCAAAAAGTCGGTGCCGCTTTGTCCGGGCATCTCCACGTCCATGGTGATCACGTCCGGCTTGTACTGGGGGATCTTGACCTTGGCGTCCAGGGTGTTGATGGCGAAGCCCACCACCTCGATTCTGGGGTGGACGGACAGGCCATTGATAATCATGCTCCGGGCCACCATGGAGTCGTCCACCACCATGACGCGGATTTTCTTGTTTGCGTTCGCGGTTACAGGAATTGCCATAAACGAACTGGCCCCCTCTTTTAAGATATGATACCAGGCCGGTCCGCCTGCACCAGTTATTTCTGGAACGTGGACGGCGCCAGCCGGCGATAAGGCATGTTGGCGCTCAGGTTCTCCGACTTACTGATGAGCAGGTAGCCGCCGGGGAGAGTGGCGTCATAGAACCGGCGGACCAAGGCGTCCTTGGTGGGCTGGTCGAAGTAGATCATCACGTTCCGGCAGAAAATCACATCGAACTTCCGGCGGAATTTGATGGGGTCCATCAGGTTGAAGGGCTGGAAGATCACATTGTCCCGCACCTGCTTGGATACCTGGTAATGGCCGTCCGGCTGCTTGACGAAGTACTTCTTCTTCCAGTCGGCGGGGATGGTGTCGGGCAGCTCGTACACGCCTTTTTTGGCGGCGGTCATGGCCCGGTTGGAGATATCGGTGGCCAGCAGTCGGGTGTCCCACTGGCTGGCCTGCTGCCCCAGGTAGTCAAAGAGGAACATGGTGATGTTATACGGTTCCTCCCCGGTGGAGCAGCCCGCGCTCCAGATGGCCAGCGTCTTGTCCTTCTGGTGGCGCTGGACGATGTCGGGAATGATCTTCTGACAGAACAGGTCCAGGTGTTCTTTCTCCCGCATGAAAAAGGTGTAATTGGTGGTCAGTTTATCCAGCAGCAAGGTGATCAGGTCGTTGTCCTTAGTCTGGAGGACATGGTTGACAAAATCGGTAAAACTGGTATAGCCCCGCTGTTTCAGAGGGGTAGACAGCCGGCCGGTGATAAGCTGCTTTTTTTGGGTCAGGTCGATGCCGTAATTACTCTGGACGAATTTGACCAGGCGGTTGAAATCGGCATCGGTGATCGTCAGAGCGGAAAAGGAGCCGCCCACTCCAGTTCCCGGGTTAATCATTGGGCATCAACTGTTCACAGTCCAGCACCATCATGGTGCCTGAGCCGTCCGGCAGGGAGCACATGCCGCTCACCAGCATCTGAGTGCTGTTGGCGGGCAGGGGGTGGATATTGGACTTGGGGATGTCCAGCATCTGGTCCACAGCATCCACCAGGATGCCAAGCTGCACATCGCCCAAGTTGATGACCACTACCAGGCTCTCTTCCTGAGGCGGCAGTCCAAGCCGGGCCCGGACGTCCAGAATGGGAACCATCTGGCCGCGCATATTGATGATGCCCCGGATGTACTCGGGCACCATGGGCAGGTAGGTGATGACCTGGTTGTTCAGGATCTCCACCACATCCTCGGCCACCACGCCCAGCTTCAGGTGGTCGGCCATAAAAATAAGGTATTTCTGGGAATCCACCGTATCGTCCACGGTGTTGAGGGCCACCAGCTCGTCCTGGCGGGCGAACATGACTTCGTCACTCATATGCTTATCTCTCCTTCTCACATACCGCGGGCGGCGGTGTAAAGGCTGGCCACATCCAGAATGATGCTGATGCTGCCGTCGCTGCGCAGGGTACAGCCGTTGATGCCGTAGCTTTTAATATTATAGCTGTTTACATAGGCGGGAAGCTGCTTGACCACCACCTGCTGCTGGCCCAGCAGTTCATCCACAAACAGGCAGTAGGAGTGGTCGCCGGCCTCCAGCCAGATCAGCACGCCGTCCTCGATCTCGGTGGCGCCGCCCTGGAGCTGGTACAGCTCCCGGGCCCTCACGATGGGGATAAAGTTACCCTGGCACTTGATGATCTCGCCCTGGCTGGAGTCGTGGATGATATCCTTCGCGGACACTTTCAGGGTGGACACGATGTTGTTGATGGGGATGGTGAAGATGGAGCCGCCCACCGCAACCTCCATGGCGTCCATGATGGCCATGGTCAGGGGGATGCGAATGGTGGTGGTCATCCCCTTGCCCAGCTCGCTGGAGATGGTCACGCTGCCGCCCAGTTCTTCCACGCCCCGCTTCACCACGTCCATGCCCACGCCGCGGCCGGAGAACTCGGTGACCTCGGTGTTGGTGGAGAAGCCAGGGGCCAGCAGGAAGTTGAGGATTTCCTTGTGGCTGTAATCCACATCGGGGGAGGCGATACCCTGGCGGATGGCTTTGGCCAGCACCGCCTGGTCGTTGACGCCCCGGCCGTCGTCGATGATCTCAATGATGACCTCGCTGCCGGTGTCCCGGGCGGACAGGATGATCTCGCCCACAGGGTCTTTACCGGCGGACACGCGTTCCTCCTGGGTCTCCTCGATGCCGTGATCCATAGAGTTGCGGACCATGTGCATGATGGGGTCGCCGATGTTGTCCACAATGGTCTTATCCACCTCGGTGTTCTCGCCGATGAGGGTGAGTTTGCACGGGCGGTTGAGCTTCTTGGTCATATCGCGGACGATACGGGTCATCTTCTGGAACACGCTGGACACGGGCACCATGCGCAGGGACATGGACACGTCCTGGAGCTCGTCGGTCAGCTTGCGCAGTTGCCGCGCGGACTTGGAGAAGGCGTCCAGATTCAACCCCTTCAGATCGGGGGAGGAGGTGACCATGGACTCGGTGATGACGATCTCGCCCACCACGGCGG
>CAJTTS010000029.1 GCA_910579155.1 uncultured Oscillospiraceae bacterium
TGCTGCTGGCCCGGGAGATCGCCAAGAAGATCGAGGACGAGCTGGAGTACCCCGGACAGATCAAGGTGAATCTCATCCGGGAGACAAAGGCCATTGAATACGCGAAGTAGACAAAACGCAAAATGCGCCGCCGTGGGGTTCTGCGGCGGCGCGTTTTCTCGCTCATTATCTTTTTTTCGCTATTGTATAGGATTGAAACCCTTTTTGACACCCGTTTTTTTCATAGAAGCTCTCTACTCCTGGTTGTGCTCCAAAATACAGCATAGTCGGTGTGTTCCTTTTCGCAAGCTCAAGCAGAGCGCTGCCAATACCTTGATGCTGATATTCTGGAAGGATAAGCAATTCCGTAATGGTCCCAAAATAGTAGCCGTCCGAAAGAATCCTCAGACAGCCCACAAGCAGGTCCCCATCATAAGCAGTTACATTCAACGTTCTGGACAATGCGGTCTGTGTTTTCTCGGCATCATAGCTTCCCGGCCATATCCGATTAGCAAACGATATGAACATAGCGGCATCTAATGCCAAGTCATTTACTTTATATTCTATCATTTTATGCACCCCTCAACTTTTGACTCATTTTAGCACAAGCGCCTGTTTGATTCAAGAGGCGTGTACTTTTCCCGTTGCCTTTTCCCTACGGCTGTGATATGATATCCAGACACCAAGAAAAGGAATGGATTTTATGCTCACCTTTGAATGCCCCCAGTTTGAAGACCGCCAATGGGTCCAGCCCCTGCTGGAAGCAGAGGGCGGCCTGGGCTGCGAATACAATTTCGCCAACATCTACCTGTGGAGCCGGGCTTACCCCCAGAAGATTGCCCGGTTCGGCGACCGCCTGCTGGTGCGCATCGAGGGCGCGCTGGGGCTGAGCTACCTCTATCCCGCGGGGAGCGGCCCGCTGGCCCCGGCGGTGGACGCCCTGGCCACAGACGCGGCGGAACAGGGGAAAACGCTGACGCTGGTGTGCGTCACGGAAGAACAAAAGGCCGCGCTGGAGGAAGCCTGTCCAGGACGGTTCCAGTTCGAGGAGGACCGGGACGGCTTTGATTACCTCTACGATATCAACCGGCTGGCCGACCTGCCGGGAAAAAAGCTCCACGCCAAGCGCAACCACATCCACCGCTTCGACGAGCAGTTCCCCGATTGGCTGCTGGAGGATATCTCCCCCGCCAACGTCCCCGAGTGCGTGGAGCTGGAGCGGCAGTGGGCCGCCATCCGCCAGGAGGAAGCCGGGGAGGACGTGGAGGCCATCACCGAGGAGACGGTGGCCGTCATTGAGGCGCTGTACCACATGGACAAGCTGGGATTGGAGGGGGCGCTGATCCGGGCGGACGGCAGTCCCATTGCCTTCTCCCTGGGCGGTTTCATCACTCCGGAGTGCTTCGACGTGAACTTTGAGAAGTCCTTCGGCGACGTACAGGGGGCCTACCCCGCCATCAACCGGGAGATGGCCCGGCTCATCCGTTCCCGCCACCCGGAGGTGAAGTGGTTCAACCGGGAGGACGACCTGGGACTGGAGGGGCTGCGCCGGGCCAAGCTGTCCTACTACCCGGATATCCTGCTGGCCAAGTACACCGCACGGGAAATCTGAAAGGGCCGGGTCTATCGCCGCGCCATGCAGATTCACGCTTCGATTGGACCCATTACGGGACGGCTTCCTTTCGACTCGGGCAAAACCCGGCCCACTGGGTGGTCCTGGGCTTTTGCCCTCGCTCCAGTCCATCCGCCCCTATGGGTCTATCGCCGCGCCATGCAAAGAATTTTGCATAAAAATGTATACTCATTCTATTCTTGTCCGTCAAAACGATGAAAAACACGAACTGCAAGGGGGTTTCAGACATTTCCCCTTGCATTTTTTTTGCATAACGTTTATAATCGATTTCACGAAAAAGGATATCCTTTTTCGCCCGCAGGGAGCTGCGGGCGAATCCGCCTCGGCCTCCCTTCGCAAATTTTTATGGAGATGAATGAAAATGAAAACAATGAAAAAACTGGCGGCCCTGCTGCTGGCCCTATGCATGGCGCTGGCCCTGTGCGCCTGCTCCAGCGGGGACAGCACCCCCACTCCCTCTGCCGCGCCCTCCGAGGCCGGCGAGCCTTCCGCCGCTCCCTCCGCGGAAGCCTCCGAGCCAGCCCAGGGCGGCGCTGCCTTCACCACCGTGGAGGAGGGCAAGCTCACCATGTCCACCAACGCCGCGTTCCCTCCCTATGAGATGACCACCGACAGCGGCGACTTTGAGGGCATCGACGTGGAAATCGCCGCCGCCATTGCCGAAAAGCTGGGCCTGGAGCTGGACATCCTGGACACCGACTTTGATTCCGCCCTGCTGGCCGTCAACCAGGGCAAAAGCGACATGGTGATGGCCGGCGTGTCCGTCACCGACGACCGCCTGCTGGTGATGGACTTCTCCGACACCTACGCCACCGGCATCCAGGTGGTTATCGTCAAGGAGGGCTCCGACGTCACCCTGGACAACCTGGGCGAGAAGATGATCGGCGTGCAGAAGGGCACCACCGGCTGGCAGTACTGCACCGACGACTACGGTGAGGAGCACGTCACCGCTTATGACAACGGCCTGACCGCCGTCCAGGCGCTGGTCAGCGGCAAGGTGGACTGCGTGGTCATTGATAACGCCCCCGCCCAGGAGTTTGTGAAGGCCAACGACGGCCTCGCCATCCTGGACACCGAGTATGCCAACGAGGACTACTCCATCGGCGTGGACAAGGGAAACGCCGCCCTGCTGGATGCCATCAACGGCGCGCTGAAGGAACTGATTGCCGACGGCACCGTGCAGCGGATTATCGACACGTACATTCCCGCGAATTAACCTTGCGGTTTGGGGAAAAGGGCGGCTGACACCGCCCTTTTCCCGCATATCCCATTACCTTAGAGAGAGGTGAGCGCCAGTGCAGTGGGCGGACTATTACGCGCAGTGGAAGACAATCATGCAGGGCGGCGGCGACGTGACCTTCTGGCAGGAGTTTTTCGTCAAGTTCTATCAGGCGTTTATCGAGGCCGACCGCTGGAAGCAGTATCTGAACGGCGTGGGCACCACCCTGCTGGTCACCGCCATCGCCCTGTGCATCGGCGTGGTGCTGGGGATGCTGGTGGCGGTGGTGCGCACCGCCTACGACCAGCAGCGGCCCGGGCAGGGCCTCACCCCGGGCAGGGTGCTGCTGTGGCCGCTGAACCTGGTTTGCCGGGTGTATACCACCGTGATCCGGGGCACGCCTATGATGGTGCAGCTCATGATTATGGGCTTTGTCATTTTTAAAAGCAGCCGGAACCTGACCATGGTGGGCGCGCTGACCCTGGGCATCAACTCCGGGGCCTATGTATCCGAGATTGTCCGGGGCGGGCTGATGTCCCTGGACCCCGGCCAGATGGAGGCGGGGCGCTCCCTGGGCTTGAATTACATACAGACCATGCGCTTTATCGTCATACCCCAGGCGTTCAAGGCCATCCTGCCCGCCCTGGGCAACGAGTTTATCATCCTGCTCAAGGACACCTCTCTGCTCAACGTCATCGGCGGCAAGGAGCTGGTGTACGCCGCCAACGGCATCATGAACCGCACCTGGGAGCAGATGTTCCCCCTGATGGGGGTAGCCCTGATCTATCTGGTGCTGGTCATGATCTTCACCTGGCTCCAGGGCAGGCTGGAAAGGAGGCTGCGTCAAAGTGATCGACGCTGAACGGCGGTTCATCCGCCCCTTGTCCGCTTTGCGGCACGGCCCCCGGGGAAGGAGGAACTGACATGATAGACGTGCAAAACCTGTCCAAGTCCTTCGGGGACCATCTGGTGCTGGACAACATCTCCGAGCACATCCACCCGGGGGAAAAGGTGGTGGTCATCGGGCCGTCCGGTTCGGGCAAGTCCACCTTCCTGCGCTGCCTCAACCTGCTGGAGACCCCCACCTCCGGTTCCATCACCTTCGAGGGAAAAGAGATCACCGACCCCAAGGCCGACATCAACGCCATCCGCCGCCAGATGGGCATGGTGTTCCAGCACTTCAACCTGTTCCCCAACATGACCATCCGGAAGAATATCACCCTGGCCCCGGTGCAGACCAAGCTCATGGGCCAGGCCGAGGCGGACGACACCGCCACCGCCCTGCTCAGGCGGGTGAACCTGGAGGAGAAGGCGGACGCCTACCCCGCCCAGCTCTCCGGCGGGCAGAAGCAGCGCATCGCCATCGTCCGGGCCCTGGCCATGAAGCCAAAGCTGATGCTGTTTGACGAGCCTACCTCCGCCCTGGACCCCGAGATGGTGGGCGAGGTGCTGGAGGTTATGAAGGAGCTGGCCCAGGAGGGCATGACCATGGTGGTGGTCACCCACGAGATGGGCTTTGCCCGGGAGGTGGGCACCCGGGTGCTGTTCATGGATGAGGGCCATATTTTGGAGCAGGACGAGCCCCGCGCTTTTTTCGACCGCCCCAAGGAGCCGCGTACCATTGAATTTTTGTCCAAGGTGCTGTGAATGTATTCACGCCTCACCTGTTCGCGGCGCGCGGCTTCGCTGCGACTCAGGCAAAATTCAGTCCCGCTTTGCGAGCCTTGGATTTTTGCCTTCGCTCCGCTCCATCCGCGCTGCTCACGACGGTTCGGTCGCTATAGGAGAAAACCGCCCGGAAGAACCGGGCGGTTTTTATGCAATCTCCCAATTGCGCTTTTTGCCAGCTTCTGGTATCATAGACCGAACGCAAAAGGAGGGGACGATATGCGCAAGCCGCTGTTTGCCGGGACGCTGGTTCAGCGGGCGTATCATTTCCGTTTTTCCTGAGTAGGGCATCCGCCGTTTGGCGGTTGCCTCTTTTTTTGCGCAAACTAAGGAAAAGGGAGAGAGAGTATGAACAATCAAGAACCCATCCGCGACGCCCGCACGCTGGGGATGCCCAAGATGCTCGTCCTGGGCCTCCAGCACATGTTCGCCATGTTCGGGGCCACCGTGCTGGTGCCCATCCTGGTGAACAACTACGGCTTGCCCCTGTCCATCCAGACCACCCTGTTTTTTGCCGGGATCGGCACCCTGTTCTTCCATGTCTGCACCCGCTTGAAGGTGCCCGCCTTCCTGGGCTCCTCCTTCGCTTTCCTGGGCGGCTTTGAGGCTGTGTCCAAGCTGGATTCCGGCAAGTACGCCGCCATGGAGGCGTCGGAAAAGCTGCAATACGCCTGCGGCGGCATTGTAGTGGCCGGCCTGCTGTACGTCCTCCTGGCCGGCGTTATCAAGCTGGTGGGGGTGAAGAAGGTCATGCGCTTCCTGCCCCCGGTGGTCACCGGGCCCATCATCATCCTCATCGGCCTGAACCTGGCGCCCTCCGCCGTCAACAACGCCAAGACCTGCTGGTGGCTGGCCCTGATGGCCATGGCCATCATCGTGGCGGCCAATATCTGGGGCAAGGGCATGATTAAAATCATCCCCATCCTGCTGGGCGTGGTGGGCTCTTACGTGGTGGCCGTCATCGCCAACGCCTTGGGCGCCACGGTTTGGAGCTTTACCGCCGACGGCCCTGTGGCCGTGCCCATGATCGACTTCACCTCCGTGGCCTCCGCCGGACCCATCGGCCTCCAGCCCTTCTTCACCGATTTCGGCGGCTCCATCGCCAAGTTTGACCTGACCTCCATCCTGGTCATGGCCCCCATCGCCATCGCCGCCATGATGGAGCACATCGGCGACATGTCCGCCATCTCCGCCACCGTGGGGGAGAATTTCATCGAGAATCCCGGCCTGCACCGTACCCTCATCGGCGACGGCGTCGCCACCTCCCTGTCCGCCATCTTCGGCGGCCCCGCCAACACCACTTACGGCGAAAACACCGGCGTTCTGGTGCTCTCCCGGGTGTACGACCCCAAGGTGATCCGGCTGGCGGCGGTTTACGCGCTGGTCCTGTCCTTCAGCCCCATGTTCGCCGCCGTGGTCAACTCCATGCCCGCCGCCATCGTGGGCGGGGTGAGCTTCATCCTGTACGGTATGATTTCCGCCATCGGCGTGCGCAACGTGGTGGAGAACCGGGTGGATTTCACCAACTCCCGAAACCTCATCATTGCCGCCGTCATTCTGGTGTGCGGCCTGGGCTTCACCGGGGGGCTGACCTTTGAGGTGGGCGGCGCGTCCATCACCCTGACCGCCCTGGCCATCGCCGCCATCGCCGGTATCGTGCTGAACGCTATCCTGCCCGGTAAGGATTTCGAGTTTGGCTCTGATGTGACCCAGGGCCGCTCCGGGGACTTCGGACGGTACTGAGCTACGGAGCGCTCCTGAGAGACTGCGTTTCATATAGGTTGAAAAAAGCATTTATTTCTTTTCAGCCGCGGCAACGATAAAAGGACCGGGCAAGCCCGCAATGGCCTGCCCGGTCCCTTTTATGCTGGTATGGTCCGCTGTACGCGTTTAAAGAGAAGCTCCCGCAATCCGTACAACGACCCGCAAGCGGTCACTTTACGTTGTCAAAGTGTTTATACGTCAACACCGCGATTGGAAAAAAGTAGACGCACCAAAATACAAGCGCGGCCACGCCGCTTTCATTCGAGCCGCCCGCAGACATACCGCTGAAAATTCCGGTCATCGGCAGTATAAAGCAGCTAAAGAAAAATACTCCATGTAACGTCAGCAAGCGTTTCAGCCATTGATCTGATCGACTCGTTGCGTTGATAGATAATCCTATAAAAAATGTGGAAAGAGCCATTATCCCATATCCAAGCAAATCATAGTTAAAAATTAACCCGCCTCTTTTAAAATCCAGAATTTGCAACGCCTGATCCGGCATATTATCAAGCCTTACACTCGTTGTCTGTGCAAAATACACCAATAAAACCAATACGGCGTATACAGCAGAAAAAACAACGCCCACAGTTGCCGCGACCTTATGCTCACAATCGCTCTCATCATGGAAACCGGCCGCCATCATAACATACCCCAGCGGCAAAAACATGCAGACAAAATATGAGCCAAAACTAAAATCTATTAACAGGCATGCGGCAAACAGAAAAACCGTTGTCCCAACAATACCCGCGCCAATTTTCGGGATGATTTGATTCATCCATATCAACCTCCCCAATCACCGGATAATTTACCCGTTCATTATAAAACGGCGCCCGCCGAAAAGCAACTGCTTCCCGCGGGCGCCGCGCTTATTCTGTCATTCGCACAGGTCGATGATAATGTGGGCAAACAGCTTGGCGGACAGCATCAAATCGCTGACCCGCACCCGTTCGTCCGCGCTGTGGAGGTGGGAGTCAAATCCGGGCAGGGAGCAGCCGAAGGCCACGCCGCCGGGGATGTTGTGGACATAGGTGCCGCCGCCGGTGGACAGGCACTCGCCTTTCAGCCCGGTGTATTCCTCGTACCGCTTGAGCAGCGTTTTGATGAAGGGGCTGTCGGCGGGGACGTGGTGGGAATTTTCCTGATCGCCATCAAAGGCGAAGCCCTTGGCTTCGAACGCGGCCTTGGCCACGTCCCGGCAGTTTTCCTCGGTGGCGCAGAGGGGGGCGCGGCTGTCGAAACGGCCCTCCAGGCCCGTTTCGGTGATCTCCAGCAGGGAGAAGGCCAGGGTCAGCTCGCCGGCGATGGGCTCCCGCTGGGCGATGCCCAAGGCGCGGCCCTTGTAATCCCCGTGGGGGATAAGGGCGTTCAAATCGTTCAGCGCGTCTTTGCAGCCACCCTCCGCCAGGGGCAGGGCGCACAGCAGGGAAATCAGCCCCGTGATGGCGTTGTTGCCCCCCTCCGGGTAGGCGGCGTGGGAGTTCTCTCCCTTGGCCCTGATGACGGTCAGGCCGTTCTCGTGGGCGAAGGTGAACTTGATCCCCGTGCGGGAGGTGATGTTCCGGGCCACGGGCTGGACGTCGTACATGGTCAGCCCCTCCACCGCCGCAGACGCCTCGCCGGGCAGGATGTTCAGCCGGAGGCCGCCATGGAGCCACTTCACCCGGGGCAGCTCCTCCTGAGCGGGCCAGGTTTTGGAAAAGGAGGGGCGGAAGCCGCCCTTCTCCGTGTTGATAACCGGGAAACCCGCGTCGGGAGAGAAGGTAGCGGGGGCGTAGGGATGCCGGGCGAAGTACCAGGCGATGTCCCCGGAGCCGCTCTCCTCGTTGGTGCCCATGATGACCTTGCAGTTGCGCTTGAGGGGGATTCCCAGGTCCTTCACCGCCTTCATGGCCAGCAGGGAGGCCGCCACGGGGCCCTTGTCGTCGTCGGTCCCCCGGCCGTACAGCAGGCCGTCCACCAGCTTGGGGGTATAGGGCTGGGTCACCGTCCAGCCGTCGCCGGGGGCCACCACGTCCAGATGGCCCAGAATATGCAGCGCGTCCTCGCCGCCGTTCAAGTCGGCGGTGCCCACGTAGCCCTCGTGGTTCTCCACGGCCAGGCCCCACTCCCCGGCCAGGGCCAGCGCCTCCCGCAGGGCGGCGGCGGGGCCGGGGCCGAAGGGCGCGCCGGGGGCGGGAGCCCCCTCCACGCTGTCGATGGACACCAGGCGGCTTACCGCCTCCACCAGCAGCTTTTCTTTATCGGCAAAATAGGCTTCGATCTGTTCTCTTATCATATGTATACACTCCCTGCGGTCCTGCCGCCCGTTTGATTAGATTTCATTTTATTCCTTTTCCCTGTCGTTTACAAGGGAAAAGCGCCGCTTAGCCGCTCTGGTCCACCCCGACCTCCTCCAGGTACTTGTAGATGGTGTACCGGGACACCCCCAGCCGCCCGGCCACATAGGGCACCGATTTGCGGTAGGAGAAGGCGCTGCGCTCCCGCAGCAGGGAGATGACCTTCAGCCGGTCCTTTTTGGTCAGCGCGTCCAGAGGCTTGCCCAGGGAGGCCACGCATTGGTCGAACAGGTCCGCCAACTGCCGGGAGTCCCCCGGCTGCCACAGGGCGGAGCGCAGGTCGGACCGGGCGCTCATCAAATCCTCCAGAATCCGGTTGGCGAACACCAGGGAGGTGTAGTCGAAGTTGATGCCCAGGGCCAGGTTGTAGTCCTCCCCGATCATGTGGAAGGTGGACGATTTGGTCTGCCGCCCGTCGGGGGTGGTGGCGGCCAGGTTTACCTGGTCGGTGGTGGCGGCCTGCTCGTCCAGCTCCAGGCCGATGCCCATGATGTCCATGGTGGAGCCCACCTCCCGGCCCGACACATGGCCGTTGTAGATGGACAGGATGGGGTGGGTGGGCACGCCCATGTCGTGTACCAGCGTCTCGCAGGAGGAGCCGAACATCTCGGCAATCCCCCGGGCGGTGCGGTCTAAAAATTCAAAGGCTTCGTCTCGGGTCATTGGGGACAATCACTCCTTGGGAAAGGTCGTTGCGGCTTGGGATATTATAGCCCCTTTCCCGGGAAAAGACAAGCCCTGGAGCAGGTTTAAATTGGCGTGGAACAGAACGGAGCGCCGGACCATTGGCCCGGCGCTTCCGTGGTTTGGCATGTTGTGTTTGATCTTCCGGGTCACTGGATGCCCAACTGCTTGATTGCGGCGTCATGCCAGGGGCGCCACTCCATCCACATCTTGACGCCCTCGTCATTGTTCTGCACATAGTGCTCCGTTCGCTCCCGCTGCTCCGGCGTGAGCTCGTCCAGGGTGTAGGTCACGCCGTCGATGCTGGCGTATTCCGTGTACACATTGGCCCCGCCGCAGGAGGCAAAGCGGTTATCCTCCACCTCGTAATATTCGGCCCATCCGTAATCCCCAGGGACGCCGCCCACAATCAGATAGTCCCGATACCCTGTCTCCGGGTCGGTGTTGTCGTAGATGTAGGGCGTATCCGCGCCGATGAGATCGGTGATATCGATGGGCGCTTCCTCCTTGATGGTCAGCCACAGCCGTCCGTTTTCCTCGGAAATCGGGTTCCTGCTTCCGCCAATCTGTGTGAGTACGTCGGGGCCGCCGGGTATTTTTTCATAGGTCTCTATTCCTCCGGCGGCCAAATGGAATACCCGCGCGGGCACCCCCGCCGCGACGCACAGCAAGCACCCCGCCGCCAGCGCAGCCGCGATCAGCGCCAAGCGCAAAGGGCGCGGCCCCTTCCGCCCGGCCGGGCGGCGTTCGCCCTCCAACTGGGCGCAGGTCTCCTCCAACTTTCTGTTTACCATATCGGGCACCTCCACATTTTGTTCCAAAATTTCGCGCAGCTTCTGTTCCGTCATGCTCTACCCCTCCTGTTCCGCCTCATAGATCATCTTGAACCCGGCCCGGGCCCGCTTCAACCGGGTCTTGACCGTGTCCACCTTCAGTCCCATGGCCTGGGCGATCTCCTTCACGGTGAAGCCCTCGCCGTAGTACAGCAGCAGCACCGTGCGGTACTTCTCGTCCAGGCCGTCCAGCAGGGCCAGGAATTCTACCCGGGCGTGGCCCGGCTCGGCGCAGGCCGCGGGGGCGATTTCCTCCAGGGGGACGCTGCGCGTCCGCTCCCGGAGGATATCCTGACACTTGCGGATCAAAATGCGCACCAGCCAGGTGCGGAAGTATTGGGGCTGGCGCAGGGTGTCCAGCTTCTCAAAGCAGGCCAGCACCGTCTCGCCGATGGCGTCCGCCGCGTCCGCGTCGTTGTGGAGATAGCTCCGGGCCACCTTGTACATGGTGCTCTTCTGGCTGTCCATCAGCGCCACGAAGGCCGCGCCGTCCCCCGCCAGGGCCCGCCGTATCAGTTCTTCCATATCTGCCCTTCTTTACTGCGTTGTTGACCGGTCATGTCTATTAGACGGAGATTGGCGGGCGCTGGGTTCAAGCGGCGGTAAATTTTTGCCGGGGTTCCGGTGAAACCGCGCGTTGAAAAGCCCGCCGGACTATGCTAAGATAGGGACAAATTGATTTTGAGGTGAACCGCCATGAACGATACCATCGCCGCCGTCGCCACCCCCCCGGCCCCCTCCGCCATCGGCATACTCCGCCTGTCCGGACCGGAGGCCGCCGCCATAGCGGACCGGGTGTTCACGCCCTTTCGCGGGGGGCCGATGAGGGAGCGCCCCGGCCGGACGCTGGTGTACGGCGCGCTCCACGACCGGGACGGCGCGGTGATCGACCACTGCCTTTGCACCGTCTCCCGGGCCCCCCACAGCTACACCGGGGAGGATACCGCCGAGCTGCAATGCCACGGCTCCCCCGCCGCGCTGGCCCTGGGGCTGGAGGCGCTGTTCGCGGCCGGGGCCCGGCAGGCGAAGCCGGGAGAGTTCACCCGGCGGGCGTTTTTGAGCGGCAAGCTGGACCTGACCCGCACCGAGGCGGTGGCCGACCTGATCCACGCCGAAACCCCGGCGGCGGTCCGGCAGGCGGCGGGACAGCTTGGCGGGGCGCTGGCGGAGGTGGTGGACGGGATTTACGACCGGCTGCGTGACCTGTGCGCCCACTTCCACGCGGTGCTGGACTACCCCGACGAGGACATCGAGCCGTTTGAAATAGAGGAGCTGTCGTCGTCGCTGTCCGGCGCGGCGGCGGCGCTGGACGCGCTGGCCGCCACCTACCGGCGGGGGCGGCTGCTGAACGAGGGGGCGCCCTGCGCCATCGTGGGGCGGCCCAACGCGGGGAAGTCCACCCTGTTCAACGCCCTCTTGGGCTATGAGCGTGCCATTGTGACCCCCATCCCCGGCACCACCAGGGACACGGTGGAGGAGCGGGTCAACTTTGGCGGGGTGCTGCTGCGGCTCATTGACACGGCGGGGCTGCGGGAGGCGGACAACGAGGTGGAACGGCTGGGGGTGGAGCGCTCCCGGGCCGCGCTGGAGCGGGCGGAGCTGATTTTTATGGTGGTGGATGGCGCCGAGCTCCCGCTCACAAAAGAGACAGTGGATATTTGGCGGATGGTGGAGCAGACCGGAAAGCCCTGGGTTTGGATAGTGAGTAAACAGGATGTGACCAGGAAGCGCAGCGGTATGGGGGCGATTGGAGCAGGTGGGAAATCATCCATCCCGACAGTGGTGCTGTCCGCCAAAACGGGGAAGGGCCTGGACGAGCTGGAGCGGGCGGTGGCGGCGCTGTTTCCGGAGAACGAGGATGTAAAGGCCGGAGCCTTGCTCACCAACGCCCGCCAGGCGGAGGCGGCGGGCCGCGCCCGCGCCGCGGTGGAGCGGGGGGCGGCGGCGCTGCGCTCGGGCCTGTCCCCCGACGCGGTGGTGGCCGACGTGGAGGAGGCCATGTCCGCCCTGGGGGAACTGACGGGGCGGACTGTCAGCGAGGACGTCACCGCCCGGATCTTTGAGCGGTTCTGCGTGGGGAAATAGTCCGTGACAAGGGCTCTTCCCGGGTGTATAATGGCGGAAAGGAGTGGATACGATGGAATGGTTTGATCAGGCGATGCTGTTGGTCAATGTTTTTGCTGTGCCCGCCCTTCTGTTGGGCTTCGGATGGCGATTCATGAAAAAACCGCCCCAGGACATCAACGGCGCATACGGCTACCGCACTTCCATGTCCATGAAGAACCAGGACACCTGGGAATTTGCCCACCAGGTGTGCGGGCGGGTCTGGTGGCGAATGGGCTGGCTTGTGTTGGCGCTGTCGGCGGCCCTCCTGGCGTGGATGGAGACCCGCCCAGGGGGAGAGCAGACCAACTGGCTGTTGGGCACTTTGGCGGCGCTTGCGGAAGCGGCGGTGGTTATCCTCACAATCATCCCGGTGGAGCGGGCGCTGAAGAAAACCTTTGACAAAGAGGGAAACAGACGATAAGGAGGACCTGCAATGAGAGCGGTTGTGACCCGGGTGAAAAACGCCCGGGTAGAAATAGACGGAAACGTAAACGGGTCCATTGAGCGGGGCTTTCTGGTGCTCCTGGGGGTGGGCCCGGAGGATACGGAGGCTGTCGCCGATAAGATGGCGGACAAGGTGTGCGGCCTGCGCGTCTTCGAGGACGAGAACGAGCGGATGAACCGGAACCTGGCGGCGGTGGGCGGGGCCCTGCTGGTGGTCAGCCAATTTACCCTGTACGCAGACACCTCCTCCCGGCGTCCGGGATTCTCCCACGCCGCCAAGCCGGAGCTGGCCGTCCCCCTCTATGAGCGGTTCATGGCGCAGTGCCGGGAGAAGGGCTTCCGGGTGGAGCACGGCGAGTTTGGGGCGGACATGCAGGTGTTCTCTCAGAACGACGGGCCGGTGACGATATTACTAGAGGTATAATATGGCGATGATAAAACAACTGGACCCCCATGTGGCCGACCTGATTGCCGCCGGCGAGGTGGTGGAGCGTCCGGCCAGCGTGGTCAAGGAGCTGATGGAGAACGCCATCGACGCCGGGGCCAACGCCGTCACGGTGGAGATCAGCCGGGGCGGGATGGCCCTGATCCGGGTGACCGACGACGGATGCGGCATCCCGGCGGACCAGGCGGCCACGGCGTTTCTGCGCCACGCAACCTCCAAAATCTCCGGCGAGCGCGACCTGGAGGCCATCGGCACCCTGGGCTTCCGGGGGGAGGCGCTGGCCGCCATCTCCGCTGTGTCCCGGGTGGAGCTGCTGACCCGGACGGAGGACGAGGAGCTGGGCGCTTCCCTTTCCATTGTGGCCGGGGAGGTGGCCGGACAGGAGGAGGCGGGCTGCCCCAAAGGCACCACCATGTCCGTCCGGGATTTGTTCTTCAACACCCCCGCCCGGTTGAAGTTTATGAAAAAGGACGCCTCCGAGGGGGCGGCGGTGTTCGCCGTGGTCCAGCGGGTGGCCCTGTCCCACCCGGAGCTGAGCGTGAAGTTCATCCGGGACGGCAAGCAAGAGTTGCTTACCCCCGGCGACGGGCAGCTCAAAAGCGCCGTCTACGCCGTCATGGGCCGGGATATCGCCCTGGGGTTCCTGCCGGTGAAGGGCTCCGGCGGGGAGATGGGGGCGGAGGGCTTTACCTCCCTGCCCACGTGCTGCCGGGGGAGCCGGAGCTACCAGCACTTTTTCGTCAACGGGCGGTACGTCAAAAGCCGGGTCATGATGGCGGCGGTGGAGGAGGCGTACAAAAACCAGAAGATGGTGGGGAAATTCCCCGGCTGCGTCATCCATCTTTCGGTACGCCCCGGTGAGGTGGATGTGAACGTCCACCCCACCAAGACCGAGGTGAAGTTCCGGCGGGAGCAGGAGGTGTTCTCCACGGTATACCACGCGGTGCTGTCCGCTCTGGACCGGGATCACACCCGGCCCCGGGCGGTGATGCCCGGCGCAAAAACAGAGGACAAGGCGGCGACCAACCAGGCCGCGCTTCCCTTGAACGACGGGGCCGGGGGGCTGGGGACCCGGTTTATGCCCTCGTCCCGGTTCAAGCCCGTGTCCGCGTTGGGGCCGGGGAAACAGCCCGAGCCTGTGGTCCCGTCCCCGTCCAAGCCCAAAACGGCGGCCGCACCGTCTCTCGCGGCAAAAAGGGAGAAGTCCCCCTTCCAATGGGTGGAGCCCCTGCCGGCGAGGGAAGCCGTCCCGGAGTTTCCCCCGGAACCGGTACATAAGCTTCCCCCGGAAGCGGTACATTCCGGGCGGGAACAGCCCGCCTCCGTCCCGGAGCGGGAGGCCGGACGCCCCGCCGCCCCGGCGAAACAGGCGCCCGCCCAGATAGAGCGCCCCGCCTCCGTCCGGGAGGAAGGACCCCGCCCCGCGCCGGTGGAGCCGCCCGCGCCGGTGGAGCCGCCCGCGCCCGAGGAAGAGCCGTGGATCATCCGGGGGGAGCTGTTCCGCACCTACGTGATGGTGGAACAGGGGGACAAGGTGCTGCTCATCGACAAGCACGCCGCCCACGAGCGGGCCAACTTCGACCGCTTGAAAGCGGAGGGCTACCGGCCTATGGTACAGGAGCTGCTGACCCCGGTGACCGTCTCCGCCGCCCCGGAGGAACGGGAGGTCCTGCTGGATCAGGCCGGCCTGCTGGCCCGGTTTGGGTTCGAGGTAGAGGAGTTCGGGGGGAGCGCCCTGGCGGTGCGCTCCGCGCCGGACTACCTGGACGCCGGGGAGATCGAGTCCGCGCTGCTGGAGCTGGCCCGGCGGCTGCGGCTGACCGGCGCCGCCGACCCAGACTCCGCCCGGGACGAGCTGCTGCACACCATGGCCTGCAAGGCGGCCATCAAGGGCGGATGGCGCAGCGGAGCCGAGGAGCTGGAGGAGGTGGCCCGGACGGTCATGTCCGGGGCGGTGAAATACTGCCCCCACGGGCGGCCCGTGGCCGTTGAGCTGACAAAAAAACAGTTGGAAAAACAGTTCAAACGGGTGTGACGGGGAATGCGCACGTCCGCGGTGAAAATCAAAAGAAGGCTCTGCCGCCCGGCAGAGCCTTCTTTTGGTTTCGTTGGGAGTCCGGCGGACGCTTACTCGGCTTTCGCGGCCTGAGTGCCGGAATGCCTGACGCTGGCGACGCTGAGCACGATGCTGGCCAGCAGCAGGGCGGTGAGGGCCGCCACCACGCCCATGCCCGCCTGGATGCCGGCCCGTTCGGCCACCTGGCCCACCAGGAAAGGAGTGACCACGCCGCCCATGCTGCCGGTGAAGATCATGACGCTGCACCCCAGGTCGTTGCCCCGGATGCAGTCGCTGCCGAAGGCGAAGGCGGAGGGGTAGATGGTGGCCATGAACAGGCCCACGCCCACCAGGCCCAGGATGATGGGCACAGGGGTGCGGCTGAAGAACATCACCAGGAAGCAGGCGCACAGGCCGAAACCGTCCACCAGCAGCAGCTTGTTCCGGGATACCTTTCCGGTGATGGCCGCGCCGATCATCCGGCCGATGAAAATCACCAGCCACAAAAGGCTGTTCATCAACTGGGACCAACTGGCGTCCAGAATGCCCGTGTCCTGGAAATAGGTTACCAGCCAGCCCACGATGGCATATTCCGTGGAGATGTAAAACAGCAGCATGGCGCTGCCCAGCCAGAACTGCTTCACCTTCAGGAAGCTGTGGTCGGCGGCGGCTACGCCCTTTCGGGGCGGCTCGGCAGGCAGGGGCATCCTGGCGTACACCACAAGCTGACTCACGCACAGCAGGCACAGCAGCCCTGCCATGACCCGCCAGCCGGTCCCCGGCCAGCGCCCGGCGAAAAACACCAGCAGCAGCGGCGACAGCAGCGCCCCCACCGCGAAGCAGCCGTGGAGCAGGTTATAGCCCTGGGCGGCCCGCTCCCCCGGGAGGGTGGAGACCATGGTGTTGGAGAAGTTGGAGTTACCGCCCCGGGCGACGCCCGTCATGAGGAAAGCGGCCACCAGCAGCGGCGTGCTGCCCAGCCCGGCGGCAAAGATCAGGTAGGCGACCATCATCCACACGGCGGTGATGAGGATGGCCCGGCGGCGGCCCAGCCACAGGGGCAGGAAACCCGCCACCATCACGGAGAGCAGGTTGCCCCCCGACTGGCAGGACAGCAGCACGCCGGACAGGTCGTAGCTGAAGCCGTAGGTCTCCCGCAGGAAGGGGATAAAAGAGCCCAGGGGCTGGGAGGCGGCGCCGCTCACAAAAAAGGCAAACAGGACGCAGTATAAAAGCTGGTCCTGCCGCCGCTCCGCCGGGGTTTTGTCGCGCATGAAGCAACATCTCCTTGATTTTGTATGGGTTACAATACGGTGCGCCGGCCGTCCGGCAGCTTGCGCCCGATCAACTCCCACAGGCCGTCCGCGCCGCCGGGGACACAGTCGTGGGGGAGGAGGAAGGCGCGCTGGGGCGTGATGTAAAGATAGGTGGCGTCCGCGTTGCGGTAGGCGTGGAACACCTGCTCCCAGGAATAGACCGCGTGCTCGCGGCCGTTGTCCACGGAGATGCCGCCGGGGTCTTGCAGGCTCAGGGTGTAGACGTACTTGGGTCGGGCAAGTCCCTCCTTCTGGATCTGCTTGCGCAGGGAGAGGTAATAGCTGAGAAAATACGCGGCGGGGACGCCCAGGCCCGCCGCCAGCAGCACCGTGCCCAGTACCACCGCCCCGCTGGTCTCGTGCATGAGGAAGCAGACGGCGGCGCTGGCGCCCAGGATGGCCGCGAAGAGCGCCGGGGAACGCCACAGCTTCCGGTGGCGCAGCACGTCGAAGCGGCTGAACCGGAGGAACGTTTTTTGATTGAGCCGGACCTGGATGTTCACCTGACAGCCCCCCATTTTGTATTTTAACAGCATAGCATATTCCACAGGGGCAAATCAAGGTCAAAAAGCTTGCAAAATTGCAAAGAAAATGCTACCATAAACGGTGAAATCGCACAGATGAAGGAGGGGAGGGGCATGCGCCGCATCAGGTGGCCGCGCATGACGCTGCTGGGCCGGATCGCGCTGTTCCTGGCGGCGTTCGCCGCGGCGATGGTCCTCCAGATCGGCATCGGCTATTACCAGACAAACTATGTGCTGGAGCCGCTGAAAAAACGAAGCGAAAGCATCCAGACCGTCAGCCAGTTCCTGAACGATATGGAGGCGTGCATGACGGCGCTGGAGAACTACCGCTGGGATTACGGGGACGCCGCGTCGCTGATCGCCGAGGTTCGGAACGGCGCGGATCAGGCCGCCGGCCATCTGGAGCGCATTGATACGGACCTGCGGACGGTGGGCGAGGAACAGTACCTCTTGGCCAACGCGGCCCGGACCACCTACCGGACGCTGCGCCAGACCCTGGACGATATTGTCTCGGAGCTCCAGGCGGGCAACGTGGCCCGGGCCTCCGAGCTGTATTACGGCAGCGCGGAGCGCTGCGGAATCTACCTGCGCCAGTACACCCAGCAGCTTTTGGAACAGGCCTGCTTTGACAACGAGGACGCCCATGTCCGGTTGACCCAGATGAACGAGACGCTGAAACAGGCCCAGACCGGCATGGTGCTGGTCAGCATTGTATCCGGGTCCATGCTGGTGGTTTCGCTGATGCGGCTGCTGCGGGCGGTGTCCGCGCTGGTGCAGGCGTCCCGGGACATCGGCCTGGGACGGTTCGATACGCCCGACCTGGACGAAAGCCAGGGCGATGAAACCGGGCATATGGCCAGGGCCTTCAATGAGATGAAGCGCGCCACCAAGCGGCAGGTGGAGCTTTTGAACGAAAAACGCGCCATGGAGGGGCAGCTCCACACCAAGGAGATGGAGGCGCTGGAGCTGCAAAACCTCCTGGAGCGGGAGAAGCTCCAGCAGCTTCGCAGCCAGATCAACCCCCATTTCCTGTTCAACACGCTGAACGTCATCCTATACACCGCCCAGCAGGAAGGGGCGGAGAAGAGCCACGCGCTGATGAACTCGCTGTGCCACCTGTTACGGTACGCCCTGGGCAGCAACGAGAACCGGGTGCCCCTGGCCCGAGAGATGCGGATCGTGGACGAGTTCTACGCGCTGAGCCGCGCCCGCTTCGGGGACCGGCTCCGGCTGCGCTGGCATGTGAGCCCGGAGGTAGACGTGGCGGACACGCTGGTGCCCTCCTTCATCCTCCAGCCCCTGGTGGAAAACGCCTTCAAGCACGGGCTGGCCCCCAAGGAGGAGGGGGGCTGCGTGGATATCTATATCAGGGAAGAGGACGGGCTGCTAAAGATCGCCGTGTCCGACGACGGCGTGGGCATGAGCCCCGAAACCCTGGAGGCTGTGCGGGACAACCTGAAAAACCCGCCCACCACGGGAGAGCACATCGGAATCTACAACGTGGCCGCCCGCCTGCGGCTCTGGGGCGAGGAGTACGGCATGGATATCCAATCCGAGCCGGGGAAGAGGACGGCGGCGTCGCTGCGCCTGCCCCTGGTTTTGCCGTGGGATGAAGAGGGGGATGCGGATGATTAAAATTTTGATCGCGGACGACGAGGGCTATGAGCGGGAGCTTCTGGCCGAAATCCTGGACAAGCGGCTGGGCCGGGAGGCGGAGGTCCGCATGGTGGAAAACGGCCGCCTGGCGGTGGACGCGGCGTCGCTGTGGGCGGCGGACGTGGTGCTGATGGACATCGAGATGCCGGGGATCAACGGCATCGACGCGGCCCGGCAAATTTTGGCCCAGCGCCCGGAGTGCAAGCTCATCTTCATTACGGCCTACAGCCTGTTTACCTACGCCCACGAGGCGGTGAAGCTGGGGGCCTGCGACTATATCCTCAAGCCCGTGGACCCGGACGACGTGGAGCGGGCGGTCCGGCGGGCGGCGGCCCAGGCGGAGGCCCAGCGGCAGTTGGAGGCCATGGCCGCGGCCGCGTCGGGAGAGCTGCTGGAGAGCGCGGACAATTACGACAAGGCCGCCGTCTTGATGGGGAAGGTGAAAAAATACCTCCAGCACAATTACATGATGTACGACATCTCCCTGGACTCCGTCAGCGCGATCCTGAATCTCAACGCCTCCTACTTCTCATCGCTGTTCAAGCGGACGTTCCAGGTGAATTTCCTGGACTACCTGACGGAGCTGCGCATGGACGCCGCCAAGGAGCTGCTGAGGGACCCCCTGCGCTCCACGGCGGAGGTGGCCAACATGGTGGGGTATGAGAGCGCCAACTATTTCACCCGGGCCTTCAAGAAAAAGGTGGGCATGACCCCCACGGAGTACCGCCGGGGCGCGGCCCAGGGCCGGGGAGGGACGGCATGAGGCGGTGGATCGGCCTGGCGCTGTGCTTCTGCCTGTTCCTGTGCGGCTGCGGGGGGCCGGATCAGGACGGGGACGTGCCGCTGCTGATTCTGCGGTATGCGGAGAACCAGCCGGAGGACTACCCCACCTCGGAGGCGGCAAAATATTTCGCCCAGCTTGTGGAGGAGCGCACCCAGGGGAAAATCTGCATCCGGCTGTACTGTAACGGGGAGCTGGGGGATGAGAACCAGGTCCTGGAGCAGGTGCAGTTCGGCGGCATCGACATGACCCGCGTCTCCTCGGGGACGATGGCGGAGTTTTACCCCGATTTCGAGGTGCTCCAGCTCCCGTTTTTGTACGACGACGCGGAGCATATGTGGCGGGTGCTGGACGGGCCCGTGGGCGAGGAATTTCTCGCCGATACCGGCCAGGCGGGAGTCATAGGGCTGAGCTGGTTTGACGCGGGGGCCAGGAGCTTCTATACCCGGGAGCCGGTCAGGGACCTGGACAACCTGCGGGGGCTGTCCATCCGGGTGCAGGAATCGGAGTTCATGAGCCGGATGGTGGAGCTGCTGGGGGCCCGGGCGGTGCAGATTCCATACAGCGACGTGTATTCCGCCTTGCAGACCGGCAAAATCGACGGCGCGGAAAACAATTGGCCCAGCTACGCCTTCACCGGTCATTTTCAGGCCGCGGGCTACTACCTGCTGGACGAGCACTCCCGTCTGCCGGAGATGCAGATCATGAGCGCTGTCGCCATGGATAAGATCACGGAGATTGACGAGAGCTATGCCGACATCATCCGGGAGTGCGCCAGGGAGTGCGCGCGCTATGAGCGGGAGCTCTGGGTGGAGGAGGAGATCGACTCGGAAAAGCTGGTGCGGGAATACGGCTGTGTGGTGACCACGCCGACCCAGGCCCAGTTGGAGGAATTCCGCCGGGCCGTGCAGCCCATGTACGAGGCCTACCCTGAGAATATACAGGCGTTGATCCGGCAGATTCAAGACAGTTGATTCGGGACCGGGTCCTTCCGGCCAGCGTACCGGAGAGGCCCGGGTTGTCCGGCAACGCCGAACTTCTGGTCAAAACGGCAAAAAATGCGGGGATAAACTGTGAAAGATGCACAAGGGTTTTTTCAATTCTTTTGGATAACTAGCATATATTTTAAAAAGGGATTGAATTTGCTTTGGTAATTTGGTATAAATATAATGGAACGGGAATCAAGAAGTCCATGATTGCCGGCCGAACAAGCAGCGGACTGCTGCAACAAAATGGAGGAATGATAACATGAAACTGAAAAGGCTCCTTTGCGTGATGCTGGCCCTGGTGATGGTCCTGGGCCTGACTGCCTGCGGCAACAACGCCGACAACGACAATTCCACGCCCCCCGCCGACAACTCCACCGCGCCCGCCGATAGCACCTCCCCCGATGACGGCTCCGACGTAGGCGACGTGGCCAACGACCCCAAGGTGACCCTGGTGTACGCCGAGGTCAACCCTGAGGACACCATCGTGGGCCAGACCGGCGCCGAGTTCAAGCGCCTGGTGGAGGAGAAGTCCGGCGGCTCCATCACCATTGACTTCCGTCCCTCCGGCGTGCTGGGCTCCGAGAACGACGTGCTGGACGCCATCATCGGCGGCGACGACTCCATCGACATCAGCCGTATCTCCGCTTTCGCCCTGACCAGCTACGGCGCCGAGAAGTCCGTGCTGCTCTCCCTGCCCTTCACCTTTGAGAGCCGCGACCACTGGTGGGCCTTCGCCAACAGCGACCTGGCTCAGGAGTTCCTCAGCGAGCCCCAGGAGATCGGCCTGCCCCTGCGCGGCATCTTCTACGGCGAGGAGGGCTTCCGCCACTTCTTTGCCAACAAGCCCATCAACGGCATTGCGGACCTGGACGGCCTGAAGATCCGCGTGTCCAACGACCCCATCATGAACGGTATGGTGGAGAGCCTGGGCGGCTCCCCCACGGTGGTTTCCTTCGGTGAGCTGTACTCCGCCCTGAACACCGGCGTGTGCGACGCCGCCGAGCAGCCCATCGCCAACTACAAGTCCAACGCCTTCCCCGAGGTGGCCAACAACCTGATCCTGGACGGCCACACCCTGGGCGCCATCCAGGCGGTCATCACCGACACCGCCTGGGCCAAGCTGACCGAGAACCAGCAGAAGGTCATCATGGAGGCCGGCAAGGAGGTCCAGCAGTTCAACCAGAACCTGTCCCAGTCCGCTGAGGACGATGTCCTCCAGCAACTGCGCGACGAGGGCTGCAACGTGGTGGACGTCCCCGACAAGAAGCCTTGGCAGGATGCCTGCTCCAGCGCTCCCGCCATCAAGGAGGCTATTGACAAGCAGGCCGACCTGTATCAGCAGCTCCTGGATATGGCTCCCTGAGGCAGCCGGTTAAACGCATCATCCGATCGAGACGGGGGCGCGGGTCAGTCCCGTGCCCCCGTTCGTGATACGAGAGGGAGGGAACACTATGCCGAAAATCTTTACGACCCTGGATAAGATCCGCCCCGCTTATGACGTCACCTATAAAATTGTCATGCTCCTGTGCAAGATTCTGCTGGTCGCCGATATCCTGATCGCCTCCTACGCGGTGCTCGGCCGGTTCTGCCAGCAGTGGTCCAGGCAGTATGAATTCCTCAGCTTCCTGGCCATCATCAAGGACCCGGCCTGGACCGAGCAGGTGGTGCTGACGTGTATGTCCTACATGGCGGTGCTGTCCGCCGCCTTGGCCATCCGCACCGGCGGGCATATCCGCATGACCGCTTTCGACAACTACCTGCCCAAAGTGGTGGTCAAGGTGCTGGACGTTGTGGCCGATATCGCCGTGATGGTGCTGGCCGTCATCATGGTGGTGGTGGGCTGGGAGTACACCACCACTCTGGGCAGCAAGGGCTTTTACGAGTCCATCCCCTGGCTGAGCCGCTTCTGGATGTATTTCCCGGTGCCCCTGGCGGGGATCGCCATGATCGTCTTCGAGCTGGAGGCGCTCTACAATCACATCAAATCGTTCTTCGTTGAGGAAGAGGAGGTGCAGAAGTAATGGATGCCAATACGTTTGCAATCGTCGTCTTGCTGGGCACCTTTGCCCTCATGATTTTCCTGCGCTTCCCCATCGCCTACGCCGTGGGCCTGTCCTCCGTGTTCTGCCTGCTGGCCATGGGGAACAACCTCAACGCCATCTGCCGCCTGATGGTGAAGGGTATCTCCTCCTTCTCCCTGATGGCTGTGCCCTTCTTCATCACCATGGGCGTGCTCATGGGCAAGGGCGGTATCTCCGATAAGCTGATCGCCCTGGCCAACGCTTGCGTGGGCTGGATGCGGGGCGGCCTGGCCATGGTGAACATCGTGGCCTCCTACTTCTTCGGCGGCATCTCCGGCTCCGCCTCGGCGGACACCGCCTCCATCGGTTCCATCATGATCCCCATGATGGTGGACCAGGGCTATGACGCCGACTTCTCCACGGCGGTCACCATCACCTCCTCCTGCGAGGGTCTGCTGGTGCCCCCCAGCCATAACATGGTCATCTACGCCACCACTGCGGGCGGCATTTCCGTGGGCTCCCTGTTCCTGGCGGGCTATCTGCCGGGCGCCCTGCTGGCCGCGTCGCTGATGATTGGCTCCTATATTATCTCCGTCAAGCGCAATTACCCCAAGGGTGATAAATTCAACATCGTCAACTTCATCAAGCAGCTTGCCACCTCCATCTGGGCGCTGCTGGCCATCGTCATTGTCATCGTGGGCGTAGTGGCCGGCTGGTTCACCGCCACCGAGTCCGCAGCCATCGCGGTCATCTACTCCCTGATCGTCTCCGTCTTTGTCTACAAGGGCGTGGACTGGAAGGGTGTGTGGAGGGCCCTGGACGAGTGCGTCAACACCCTGGCCATTGTGCTGATCCTCATCGCCACCTCCGCCGTGTTCGGCGACTGCCTCACCAAGCTCCATGTCCCCGACCTGGCGGCCCAGGCCATCGTGGGCCTGACCGACAACCGGTACATCCTCATCATCCTGCTGAACGTTATCCTGCTGGTGCTGGGCATGATTATGGACATGGCCCCCATCATCCTCATCGCCACCCCCATCCTGCTGCCGGTGGCCACCCAGTACTGCGGGCTGGATCCCATCCAGTTCGGCGTTATGGTGGTGCTCAACTGCGGCATCGGCCTGCTCACTCCCCCCGTCGGCGCGGTGCTGTTCATCGGTTCCGCCGTGGCCAAGCGGCCCATGGAAAAGGTGGTCAAGGCAACCTTGCCCTTCTATGTGTGTATGATTATCACGCTGCTGCTGGTGTCCTACTGGCGGGACGTGAGCCTGATTATCCCCAAGCTGCTGGGCGGCTATGAGCCTGCCGTAGCCGGGCTGGCAAATGTTTTGCTGAGATAGCACGTCAAATCGTATGGTGCGCCGCCGGGGAAACGGCGGCGCGCCTCATTTTCAACAAGGAGGGAATCGCGTGAAATTATGTGACAAAGGGTTACGCGACCGGGCCGCCTGGGAACAGGCCGGGGTCAAGCTGCCCGCTTTCGACTGGAACGCCATGTGCGCCGAGACGGAGAGAGCCCCTACCTGGGTCCACTTCGGCGCGGGCAACATCTTCCGCGGTTTTATCGCCAAGCTCCAGCAGGACCTGCTGGACCGGGGGCTGGTGAAGGGCGGCATCATCGCCGCGGACACCTTTGACTACGACATCATCGACAAAATTTATACCCCCTTCGACAGTATGACCCTGATGGTCTCGCTGCTGCCCGACGGCGCCATGGAAAAGGAGGTTATCGCCTCTATCGCCCGGGGGCTGCGGGCCGGGGGCGCGTTCCCGGGGGATATGGAGGAGCTGAAGGCCGTCTTCCGCAACCCCTCCCTTCAAATGGTGAGCTATACCATCACCGAGAAGGGCTACGCCCTGACCAATATCCAGGGGGAGTTCTTCCCCTTTGTCCAGGCCGACTTTGAGAAGGGCCCGGAGGGCTGCTCCCACGCCATGAGCATGACCGCCGCCCTGCTGCTGGAGCGGTTTAACGCCGGAGGCGCGCCCCTGGCTGTGGTCAGCATGGACAACTGCTCCCACAACGGGGAGAAGCTGCGTTCCAGCGTCATGACGGTGGTGGAGCAGTGGCGGAAGCGAGGGCATGTGTCCCAGGCGTTTGCCGACTGGGTGTCGGATGAGGGCAAGGTCTCCTTCCCCTGGTCCATGATCGACAAGATCACCCCGCGCCCCGCCAAGGTGGTGGAGGAGGCCCTGGCTGCCGCCGGGATCGAGGACATGGCCCCCATCGTCACCTCCAAGAACACCTTTATCGCGCCCTTTGTCAACGCCGAGCGGCCCCAGTACCTGGTGGTGGAGGACCGCTTCCCCAACGGCCGCCCGCCGCTGGAACAGGCGGGGGTGTATATGACCGACCGGGACACGGTGAACAACACCGAAAAGATGAAGGTGACCACCTGCCTCAACCCCCTGCACACCGCCCTGGCGGTATACGGCTGCCTGCTGGGCTACGACTCCATCGCTGCCGAGATGAAGGACCCCCAGCTCAAGGCCCTGGTGGAAAAAATCGGCTACGACGAGGGCATCCCCGTGGTGGTGGACCCCAAAATCCTCAGCCCCATGGACTTTATCCATGAGGTCATCGACCAGCGCCTGCCCAACCCCTTTATCCCCGACATGCCCCAGCGCATCGCCACCGACACCAGCCAGAAGGCGCCCATCCGCTTTGGCGAAACCATCAAGAGCTATGTGGCCCGGCCCGACTTGGAGGTCACGGATCTGACCTTTATCCCTCTGGCCATCGCCGGGTGGCTGCGCTACCTGCTTGCGGTGGACGATGAGGGGAAGCCCATGGAGTGCAGCGCCGACCCCCTGCTGGATACCCTGCAACAGCAGTTGTCCGGCGTGGAGCTGGGCCAGCCGGCCAGCGCCTCCGACGGGGCGCTGACCCCCATCCTGTCCAACCCGGCCCTGTTCGCGGCGGACCTGGTGGAAATCGGGCTGGCGGCCAAGGTGGGCGGGATGCTGCGGGAGATGCTGGCGGGCCCCGGCGCGGTGCGGGCGACGCTGGAGAAGTATCTGGGCTGACCCGGACCCGGTATCTGAATGGACGATGGGTCCGGGGCGCCGGACGGCCCCGGCCTGTTTCTGCGAGGAGGTTTTGAGGTATGTTTACCAAACAGGATCAGCGGTGGGTGCCCCATCAGGACACCCTGCCCCAGGAGGCGGGCCCGGGCGTGGTGCGCCGGGTACTGGCCTATAACAGCCAGCTCATGTGCGTGGAAAACCGGTTTGAGCAGGGGGCGGTGGGCGCGCTCCACAGCCACCCCCATACCCAGATCACCTATGTGGTCAGCGGCCGGTTCTCCTTCACCATCGACGGCGAAACCCGTGAGGTGGGGCCGGGGGACACCCTGCTCAAGACGGACGGCGTGGTCCACGGCTGCACCTGCCTGGAGGCCGGGGCGCTGCTGGACATTTTCAACCCCATGCGGGAGGACTTCCTGCCGGGGTAAGGGAAATTGGACGGCGCGGCGTACTTTTCGATAATCACTGAAAAGTGAACAAAAGCGCCTGTTGGACCGGTTCAACAGGCGTTTTTTTCTTTAACCGCAGGCGGCGAAGGAAATCTTAATGAGAACTTAAATATTTTGATGCAAAATTGTTACAGGATTGTTGTTGTTTTTCCAGCTCTTCCCCGATATACTAAAAACTGCGAACAAGCGTCCCCCCGAGGGGCGCGCTTTCCCAGTCCGACGACAGGAGGAACGATACCATGCCCGACCTTAAGACACCCGAGGCCCAGGAAGAGCTGAAAACAGAGCAGGTCCCCGAACAGGCCCCAGAGCAGGCCCCAAAGCAGGAGCCGTGGGAGGCTCCCGCCCCTAAAAAGCGGGTGCGCACCGCCGCGGAGAAGAGAAAGCTGGTCAAGCGCGTTATCGCCGGCGTGACGGCGGCGGCCGTGCTGGCCGGGATCATATTTGGAATGTGGCTTTTGGTATTCCGGGAGGACGACTCCCTGGGGGACATCTACGCCGAGCCCGCCTACATAGGCTCCATCCAGAGCACCGTGCAGGGCAGCGGCAACGCCACCGCCAAAGAGACCTCCACCGTCACCATCCCGGCCAACGGCACCGTGGAGCAGGTGCTGGTGTCCCAGGGGGATGTGGTCTTTGCCGGGCAGCCCCTGTTTTCCGTGTACAGCGAGACCGCCCAGGACGCCCTGGCCACCGCCCAGCAGCAGATGGATTCCCTCAACGAGAAGCTGGCCAACCTGACCCTTGCGGCCCCCTTCTCGGGCAAGCTGATCGACGTCCCGGAAAATGTCCTGGCGCTCAGCCCCGGCGACGAAGTGGGGGAGGGCAGCCAGATGGCCACCCTGGTGAACGACACCAGGCTGAAGCTGTCCCTCTATTTCAGCTATGCCTATGAGGGCGACATCCGGGTGGGCCAGAGCGCCCAGGTGTCCGTCCCCGCGGTGATGTACACCGGGGAGGGCAGGGTGGAGCAGATCAACAAGGTCAGCTTCATCACCCCCGAGGGGGGCATCTATTTCGAGGTAATCATTGCCTTCGACAATCCCGGCACCCTCACCGCCGAGATGGAGGCGTCCGCCGTGCTGACGGACGGAGACGGTCTGCCCATCTATCCCTATGAGCAGAGCAAGACCCAGTATTACGAGATCCGGAACCTGGTCACCAAAGCCGGGGGGCCGCTGTTGAGCAGCCGCCTGCTCAACCATGCCAAGGTGTCCGCCGGGGAGGCCCTGCTCACCATGGGCTCGGAGAGCCTGGACGAACAGCTCACCGCCGCCCGGGAGCGGCTGAACGAGGCCCAGGCCGCGGTGGACGCGCTGAACGCCGCCGCCCCCATCGACGGCACCGTCATCTCCTGCACCATTGCCGAGGGCGGCGAGGTGAAAGCGGGCGACGCGGTGGTCACCATCCAGAACACCACCGTCATGACGGTGACCATCCAGGTGGACGACCGGAACATCGGCTTTGTCAAGCTGGGGGATACGATCACCCTGTCCGACTACAACGGCAATTCCTATATGGGTATAGTGAGCAATATCGCCATGCAGGGCGAGGCGGGACAGGGCATGTCAACCTACCCCGTCGTCCTGGAGGTGGACAACTACGACGGCACCCTGTACGCCGGGGTGTGGCTGGACTACTCCTTCGTCACTAGCGAGTCGGACAACTGCGTGCTGGTGCCCACCACGGCGGTGAAGTCCGTGCTGGACGCAGAGGGCAACAAACAGACCGTGGTGTTCGTCCAGCGGGAGGAACGGCCGGACAACGCCATTGAGCTGGACCCGTCCATCACCGGCGTGCCCGGCCCGGAGGAGGGCTACTGGCCCGTGCAGGTTGTCACGGGGATTCCCGACCCCAAGGTGGTGGAGATCGTCTCCGGCGTGGAGGACGGGGACATGGTGTTCATCAACTACATGACGGACCAGGATAACGGCATGGGCGGCGGCATCATGGTCGGCTGAGGTGGCGCCATGCTCATCGATATTCAAGACCTCTATAAGATCTACAACGAGGGCCAGGAGAGCGAGGTGCGGGCGCTGGACGGCGTGTCCCTCCAGATCGACCGGGGGGAGTTCGTGGCCATCGTGGGGGCGTCCGGCTCGGGCAAGTCCACGATGATGAACGTACTGGGCTGCCTGGACGTGCCCACCCGGGGCCGGTACGACTTGAACGGCACCGACGTGACCTCGCTGAAAGACAAGGAGCTGGCCCATATCCGCAACCGGGAAATCGGCTTCATCTTCCAGGGCTATAACCTGCTCCAGGACCTGGACGCGCTGGACAACGTGATCCTGCCCCTGATCTACCGGGGCACCTCCATCTTCGAGCGTGAGGAGCTGGCTATGGCCGCCCTGGCCCGGGTGGGGATGGATGGCCGGGCCCATCACCGGCCCGGCCAGATGTCCGGCGGCCAGCAGCAGCGGGTGGCCATCGCCCGGGCCATCGCCACCCACCCCCCCATCATCATGGCCGACGAGCCCACCGGCGCCCTGGACTCCAAAACCGGGCGGCATGTGCTGTCCATCCTCCAGCAGCTCTACCGGGAGGGCACCACCATCCTGCTCATCACCCACGACGACGGCATCGCCGCCACCGCCCCCCGGGTGGTGCGGCTGTCCGACGGCAAAATCATATCCGACGCACATCAGGAGGTGGACTGGCTGTGAACCTGATGCAGGCGTTTAAGATGGCATTCAAGTCCATCGCCTCCAAGAAAATGCGCTCCTTCCTCACCATGCTGGGCATCATCATCGGCGTGGCCAGCGTGGTCATCATGGTGTCGGTGGTCCAGGGCATGAACAAGCGGAACATGGAATATCTGGAGGCCCAGGGCGAGAACAAAATCCAGGTGTACGCCTTCCAGTACTATGGGAGTTCCGGAAACGTCTCCGACCTGCTGTACGAATACTGCCTGGGGATGCAGGATCTGGTGATCGGAGTCACGCCCCAGATCGAGGTGTGGCAGGACATCACCATCAAGTATGGCGCGAAAACCTTCAGCACCCAAAACTATGACGACTGGACCAAGCGCCTGTCCATCCAGCTCGGCTCCGACCAGTTCGGGGTGTGCAACAACTACACTCTGGGAGGGGGCCGGGAGCTGTCCTTCCTGGACGTGGAGAAGACCAACAAGGTATGCGTGCTGGGGGGCGGGGCGAAGAAGATTTTGTTTGACTTTGTGGACCCGGTGGGGGAGACGATTTTCATCAACAGCCAGCCCTTCCTGGTGGTGGGCTGGTATGAACCCACCGGGCTGGAGGGCATGAGCAGTATGGACAACGTGGTGCTGCTGCCCTACACCTTCAACCGCACGTTGAACAACAACCAGAACATTGAGCAGTACGTGGTGAAAGCCCGCAGCGCCACCGACACCACCCTGGCCATCGCCAGGCTGAAGGCCTTTCTGGGGGGCTTTATCACCAACGGCGAGAACGGGTACTACGACGTGTCCAGCAACAACAACTGGGCCGACCAGGTGCAGGAGCAGAGCCTGATGCAGTCCCTGGTGCTGGGGGCCATCGCGGGCATCTCCCTGCTGGTGGGCGGCATCGGCATCATGAACATCATGCTGGTCACCGTCACCGAGCGCACCCGGGAGATCGGCATCCGCAAGGCCATCGGCGCGGAGCGCAAGAGCATCATCGTCCAGTTCCTCATTGAGGCGGCGGTGATTTGCGGCATCGGCGGGCTGATCGGCATCCTGCTGGGGTGCATGGGGGCCCTTATCGCGGGGAAATTCCTGCTCCAGGGCATGATTCTCTGGCCCAGCTCCACCATCGCCGTCGGGGCGTTCGCCTTCTCGGTGGCGCTGGGGGTGCTGTTTGGGATGTACCCTGCCATCAAGGCGTCCAGCCTCCAGCCGGTGGAGGCCCTGCGGGCGGAATAAGGAGGAATATACATGAGACCGATCAAACAAACACGGGCGCTGGCCCTGATGCTGTCCCTGGCGGCGGCGCTGTCGCTGGCGGTGCTGCCGGCCCATGCCGGCCGCTTTCAGGACGTGACGGACCAGCAGATATCTCAGGCGGCGGACGCGCTGTCCGCCCTGGGCGTGGTGTCCGGCACCGGGGAGGGAGAGTTCTCCCCCGACGGCCGCCTGACCCGGGCGCAGCTTTGCAAAATGGCGGTGGAGATCATGGGCATGGGCGAGCAGGCCGAGGCCCAGGCCTACCGCACCATTTTCATCGACATGAAGAATCACTGGGCCCGGGGCTATGTGAACCTGGCCGCTATCACCGAGGTGCCGGTGGAGTCGGGCACGCGGCTGATGCTGGGCCTGGGCAACGGGAGGTTTGGGCCGGACCGGGAGGTCACCTATCAGGAAGCGGCCACCCTGGTACTGCGGATTTTGGGCTACGGCGAGGAGGCCAACCGGGCCTGGCCCCACAGCGCCGTTGAAGCCGCCACGCAGCTTGGATTGGACCAGAACCTTGGGATAGAGAAGCCCTCCGATCCCATCACCCGGGGACAGACCGCCCTGTTGTTCTACCATATGCTGTCCGCCCCCACCAAGGAGGACGGCAAGCCCTACGCCGCCAAGGTGGGCGAGCCGGACGGGGACGCCATCCTCCTGGCTACCGACGCCACCGTCAACGGACGGCCGGGTTGGGTTGTGGTGGCCACCGGAGAGGGCACCAAAACCTATTTGGCCGCCGGCTCGGTGGACCAGTCCCTGCTGGGCAAACGGGGATGGGCCGTAATTGATAAGCAGGGGCGCTTCGTCACCCTCCTGCCCGACGAGTCCTCCTGCGCCACCGGAGCGGTACAGCGCAAAGAGGCATACTATCTCTATCTCAATAACCAGCGCTACGCCCTGTCGGAGGACACCCCGGTGTACACCGGCTCCACCCGCGAGGGGAGCGTGACCACCTACAAGGAGTACATGGCAAGCCTGCGCAACGGTACTATGGTGACCCTCTACCTGGACCAGGGCAAGGTGGTGGGGCTGTACCGGGCGGAGGGCAGCTCCGAGACCCGGTTCCTGGTGGTGGGGAACCGGGGGGCCAACGAGGAGATCTTCAGCGCCATCACCGGCAATGACCGCAACTATACCATCCGCAAAAACGGCGCGTCCGTCCCCATGAGCGCCATCAAGCAGTACGACGTGGTCACCTACGACCCTGTGACCAGGGTGCTGGACGTGTGCGATGTGCGCCTGCCCTGCGTGTATGAGAACGCGTCGCCGTCTCCCTCCTCCCCCAACCGGATCACCGTGGCGGGGGGGAACGAGCTGGATGTGATGGCGGACGCCATCGGGGACTTCTCCGGGAAGAAGATCGGGGACTCCTTCACGCTGATGCTCACCGCCGGCGGCAAGGTGGCCGGGCTGCTGCCCAAGGAGGCGGAGAAGGACAGAACGGTTTCCTCCTTTGCCCTGGGCGTGGTCAGCGGGGACAGCTTCCAGCTTCTGGGCTGTAATCTGGCGCTGACCGGCGGCGTTTTGGAGGACAAAGCCTACGCGGGGGATATCCTCAACGCCTCCGCCAAGGAGGGCGCCCTCTCCCTTGGCCCGGTGGGAAAGAAGCTGTTCGCCCAGTTCAACACGGTGGATCTGACCCTGGACAAGTCGCAGGTGAGCCCCAACGTGCAGGTGTTTGAGCGCAGCGGCAGCGGCCTGGTGGTCAGGAGCCTGTCCGAGCTGCCCTCCAACGTCACCGTCGCCCAGTACCACAAGGGCAGCGCCGGCATGATCGACCTGATTATCCTGGCCAACTACTCCGGGGACGGGGCGGAGTACGGGCGGATTGACGTGGTTAACGGCTACAAGCTGGTGAAGCTGTCCTCCGGCGTAACGGCAGACAAGGACAGGTGGACGCTCCAGCCGATGCAGGGGCTGGTGTTCACCGGCAAGGACGGGGACAAGACCTATCCCGTCGGTACCCGCCTCTACAGCAGCGGCTACGGCGCGGTGACGGAATATGAAGGCGTTCCCAGCGTCACCTACCTCCAGGCCATTCCAAAGGTGCGCTCCTCCGACTTCTACACCCAGGGCGGCGTCATGTATGTGCGCACCAGCAAGGGCGTGTACCCGGTGGACGAGGACGTGCAGTGCTTCAACGCCGCGGCCTCCACAGGGGGATCCGGCAACATGCCCGACTGGGTGAGGACGATATTGGGCAGCAGCGGAGGCGTCTATGAGGGAAGCCTGAATGTAGGCGCAGATACGGTTTGGGACCCCGGCTCCGACGGCATCAAGGTCAAAAAGTTCGGCAGCCTGGGCGAGTGCCGCAATTTCGCCGACACGGTGACGGTGTACATCGACGCTACGGGCCAGCGGGTCCGGGTCGTGGAGGCGGGAAGCTGACCGGCGGGGAAAGGCCAGGCGGCTCGCCTCCGAGATAGCCCGAACATAGGCAACGCCGGCGGGCTTTGCACGCGCGGCGGGCCCACGTCAGGGCGGAGATCGACCGGGCGCTGGAGCGGTTCCCGGACATTGTGAGCCTGGCCATTGACACCTGGGGGTGCGACTACGTGCTCCTCCGGGGAGGCGAGGAGGTTTGGCCCTGCTATGCCTACCGGGACAGCAGGACGGAAACGGTGATTCCGGCTCTCCCCAGCCCTACATCTCCTCGGGTACGTGGAGCCTGCTGGGGGTCAACACGCCCAAGCCCCTGACGGACCCAAAGAGCCAAGCCGCCAGCGTGGAGGACTTCAAGGAGCTGTTCCGCAAGGTGATGTAATTGGATAAGCAGAGCTACTAAAACGTCTATACTTCGGGGAGTGTTCCCAGGAAGAATGTTCTGAAAAGCTGGGATTTGCTACCCAAACTGTGCGGCAAATCAATCTCTGTTTTTCACAAGGCATGGATCCAGAATAATAGGATCCATGCCTTGTTCAATAATCAAATCTCCTTCAGCCGCGCCTCAAACGCCTCCAGCGTGATTTGCCCCCCCTTGCACTCAGCCTTTTTCTCCCTGGTCCTCTCGCCCCAGGCGTAGACCTCCTCCGGCAAAAATTTCCCCGCCTTGATCCAGGCAAACCGCTTCTTGTACTCCCTGCGGTAGAGCTTGAACGCCTCGTCGCTGCTCTTGTTTTTCGTCCACAGCGCGATGGCACCCACATGCTTGCAGGTGCAGCCCTTCTCGTCAAAAATACGGTCACAGTATTCGGCGGTGGAGCGCCCCTGGATGGCGAAATACTTCCCGCAGTTCTTGTACACCCGCAGCCGCGTCTCCCGCTTCACGCACTCCCGGAGATGGAAGTCAATGATGCCGTAGATGCTGTCAGAGTAGAGCACATCGGTGAAGGCCTGATCGTCTACGGCCTCGAAGCGGTGGTGTTCTTTGAACCATCGATAGTATTTTGCGATCCTTTCGGGCAGCGGTTTTTTCTCCCCGACTATGTTCAGCGCATGATCAAACAGGTCGATGATCTGCCGCTGAGTCTCGCCGATATATGCGGGGATACGGGTAATGCGCTTGTGAGGAAGCCATTCGCTGCGGTTCTCGTTGCCGTTGGCTTTACCGCCAGCGCCACTCCAGTCGCGTCAGCTCGAAGTACACATGGACGCGGGCCAGCTCCTCCAAACCCGCTACCGCCTCATGCGCATACCGCTCGTTTTTGGACGGCAGAAATTCGCGGATGGCCCTGTTGATCCGCTTCACCAGCAGATCCAATTTGTCCGTGTCCAAATACAGCAGCGAAAAAAGACTGTCCGGAAGGGAGAGGTAACGTAAGGAAGTTACCTCTCTCTTACTATTTGCAGACAGCCGAAAGTGATTGAATTGCAGGGATATTCAACACTTTGGAGGTAAATATCATGGAAAAGTCTGCATTTGAGCAAATAGGCGGAACCTATTACCAGCAGCGCAACTGTATTTACGTTTGCTGAGCATGAGGCTAAGCATGGTTATAGCGGACGCAACGACCGGGATGGTATAAAGGTCGCCCGCGCCCTCATTGACGCGGCTTACCCCGGCTGAGAATTGAAGTGCACATGACAAAAAAGAAGCCCGCCCCGGATTTTGCGGCGCTGCCACAATTGCAGACACTTTTTCCTGACGGTGGGTGGGCACGATACGGTATACTGCAATCGGATTGCTCCAGGTGAAACAAAACGCACCTGCCGTCAGGTAGGTGCGCATCGAAAGGAGAAGCACAAAAATGAAGCGCCGATTCACAGGGAATACGCCAAAGCCTATAACCGTTTGAAAGGCCGGAAGAGCAGAAAAAGCATCAGCACAGACGAATGGAATCGGCAGGTGGCAATGATCCAGGACTGGCGGGACGCGGCATTGAGGGGTGAACTCAGTGATGCCGAGTATAAACAGAGGCTGGATGGAGTGTGGTGCTGGCCTTTCGTCGACTCAAAATTCGCGTCCTAGCTCCCCCCAAATTTAGAGCCTGTATGTTTTTTCACCATGGAATAGTCGGAATTTCCCCTTTCCTCAGTTGATTTCAGTAAATTTTTATAGTATACTTG
>CAJTTS010000030.1:0-1151 GCA_910579155.1 uncultured Oscillospiraceae bacterium
AGTCGGAATTTCCCCTTTCCTCAGTTGATTTCAGTAAATTTTTATAGTATACTTGTCTTGCCATCGGAGTTTTACAGATGATCCAGATCAACGCCCTTCATATTGAAAAGAGAAAGGACGCAGCCTGATATGGGTGATTTTTCTTTTTCCGTGTCCCCTAATGAGGAGCTGCTGGGTCTGCGGTTGTATCAATACGGCTGGGAACAGTGCTCCCCTCTCCATTCATTCGGCCCTTTCGTTCGTAATCACTATCTGTTTCATTATGTGATTTCTGGCCGGGGCTTTTTAGATCACTACACTGCCGAAGAAGCTACCCAACGGTATGATTTAGAGGCTGGGCAGGGCTTCCTTATTTCACCCGGTCAAATCAATACATATAGCGCAAATCGGGATGATCCCTGGAAATATGTCTGGCTGGAGTTTGATGGCCTGCGGGCGCCAGGTTATTTGGATGCTGCCGGTTTGGGAGATTCACAACCCGTCTATCGATCAAAGGATCTCGCCCTATCCGAGAAACTCAAGGACACGATGCTGTATATCGCCAGCAATCCCACAGCTTCGACACTCCATCAAATTGGGCACCTGTGTCTGTTTCTGGATGCTCTGATTCAGTCCTCTGCCACCAAGCGGGAATCTCACGGAGTCCAATTGAAGGATTTCTACATTCAAGAGGCTATTCATTTTATGGAACAAAATTACCAACGAGATTTGTCCATCGAGGAGATTGCGGCAGTGTGCAAGCTCAACCGCAGTTACTTCAGTAAGCTGTTTAAGGAAAGCAAGGGCTGCCCGCCCCAGGAATTTCTTATCCGTATGCGTTTGGCCAAGGCCTCAGAGATGATGAAGACCACGTCGATGTCCATTGGCGACATTGCCATTTTGTGCGGCTATCCCAACCAGCTCCATTTTTCGAGGTCATTTAAGCAGCGTTATGGCGTTTCACCCCGGGAATGGCGCAGCAAGAACAAATTGTACGAACCGACCTGATCAGGATGGCGGGGAAAGGCATACTTTCCCCGCCATCCTGATTTTATTCCGCTTTCAGATAAAACTGGAGCGATTGGTAGTCTCCCTGGAGTATTGGCAATGGGCAGCCCACCTGCATGAGCACATCACCGGGCCAACTGCCCTCGCCATTGATCTGGTAGTTC
>CAJTTS010000030.1:1251-34128 GCA_910579155.1 uncultured Oscillospiraceae bacterium
CACCTGCATGAGCACATCACCGGGCCAACTGCCCTCGCCATTGATCTGGTAGTTCAATTCCGGGGACAGCCCTTTAACGCGCAGAGTCAGGAACGGAGGCGCTCCGCGGAACGAACCGGTAACCAGACTGACTAAAGCCTCTTTTTTATCGTGAGAAACGTGTTCCCACGCCGTATAGGGACCATTTTGGAACGGGTCGCTGAGCCGGTAGTAGTCTCCATCCTGAATCAGATCATAGTGCTCTTTGAAGAAAGCTGTCTGTCTCCGGGCAATCTCTTTCTCTGACCGGGTACACTTGCTCAGGTCCATCTCATATCCAAAGGTTCCGTGCATGGCGACAACGCCCCGCGTTTCCATGGGCGTGATACGGCCGGTGGTTCCGTTAGGCACTGCGGAAACATGGGCGCCCATAGTGGAAACCGGATAGCAGAAAGAGGTGCCATACTGAATGCGCAAACGGTCTACCGCATCCGAGTTGTCGCTGCACCAGATCTGGGGGGTGTAATAGAGCATACCGCCGTCAAAGCGGCCGCCCCCGCCGCAGCACCCCTCAATGAGCATATCGGGGAAATCCCTGCGCAGACGCTCTGCGAACTCATATACGCCCAGGACATAGCGATGATAAACTTCTCCCTGCCGGTCCGCAGGCAGAGCGGCGGACCACACTTCAGTGAGGCTCCGGTTCATGTCCCATTTCAGATAAGAGATATCGGCGCTGGACAGGACCGCCTTGATCTGCTCATATACATGATCCCGCACATCCCGCCGTGAGAAATCCAGCACAAGCTGTTCCCGGCCCCGGCTGGGCTTGCGGCCCGGGACACTGAGTGCCCAGTCCGGATGGGCGCGGTAAAGATCACTGTCCTCATTGACCATCTCCGGCTCGATCCAGATGCCGAATTCCATCCCCAGCTTTTTGATGCGGGGAACCAGTGCCTCAAGGCCGCCGGGGAGCTTCTCTTCGTTGACGGTCCAATCCCCCAAACCTGCATTGTCGCTGTTGCGCGCGCCGAACCAGCCATCATCCATGACGAACAGCTCAATTCCCAGATGAGGAGCTTCCTTAGCGATGTCCACCAGCTTGTCCGCGGTGAAGTACATCTCCGTGGCCTCCCAATGGTTGATGAGTACCGGCTTGCGGCGGCCCTTCCAGGGATCGTGAATCAGGTTGTGCCGGATGCTTCGATGGAACTGCCGGCTCATCTGTCCAAAGCCGGCAGGAGAACAAATCAGGGCCGCTTCCGGAGCCGTAAAGCATTTTCCGGGCTCAAGCGTCCAACTGAATTGGCGGGGACTGATACCCATGACCAAGCGCGAATTCTCAAACTGATCCAGCTCTGCTGCCGCTTGGAAATTGCCGCTGTACAGCAGCATAGCGCCATAGCACAGACCATGGTCCTCATCTGTGTTTCGGTCGCACAGGATAACAAAGGGGTTATGCTGATGGCTGGAAGCTCCCCGGGTGCTGTCCACGCTTTGAATGCCAGGGTGCAGATGGGTGCGGCTCGGACAACGCTCCATGACATGAGCGCCGTTAAATGTGATCATATCCAAATCGGAGCGGACAAAGTCCAGGCACAGCGAAGCGCACCTGCACAGGCGAACCATTCCATTCCCCCGGTTGACGATCCTGACGGCCCGAGTGATCAGATCATACTTCTCCAACACGCCATAGAGCAATTCGACCTCTACCTGCGCGGCGGCGTCGGTCAGCGTGACCGAGAGGGTATCCCATTCTTCCTCCGTGCCGTAGAAGGAGGGCAGACCTTCCAATGCATACTTGCCTCTGCGTACCTCGCTGTCCACATACCTTAGATCTGCGGTCCGGCTCCCATTGGGGAGCTCCAATGCGATAGAAGGCAAGCGGAAATCTCCCACACCACAGGTGGAGTATTCCTGAGGGAACGTGTCCAGGGAAAAGGTTCGATCGCTTCCCGCTTCATTGGGGTTGGGGGAAAAACCACGGTCCTTGCAGCGAAGAAGATAGGACAGGTCGCCGCCCGAAATACGAGGACCGTAGTAGCTGTGCAGCAGCACGTGATAGTCCCAGACTTTCATCTGATAGGTGGTATTTTTGGTGTGCAGAGTGATAAGTTTGTTTTCCTGGTCAAGAACGATCATAGAGGCCCCTCCTCTGACGAAAAGTAAAATATGACGTGATGATTATAGAGCATTTTCCGCGGGAGCGCAAGGTTTGGGTCCGCCGTTTGAAACCAACAGCCCCGGTGCTTACGCGCCGGGGCTGTTGGACAAAGGGGAGAAGGCGCGGGTTTTATTTGCCGCCAGTACCGGCAATGCCTTCCACAAACTGACGCTGGAAGATGAGGTACAGGACGACCATGGGGAGCATAGCCAGCAGGGAACCGGCCATCAGCATGGGGAAGTTGGTGGTGTCCATGCCCCGCAGGGTGGACAGGCCGGCGGACAGGGTGAACATATTGATGTCATTGTTCACGATCTGGGGCCACATCAGGTCGCCGTAGGCAAATACGGCGGTGAAGATGGTCAGGGCGGCCACAGAGGTGCCGGTCAGGGGGAACATGACCTTGTAAAAGGTCTGGAACTGGTTGCATCCGTCCAGATAGGCGGCCTCGCCGATCTCCTCCGGGATGCCCATATAGGTCTGCCGGAGGAAGAACACGCCGAAGGCGCTGACCAGGCCGGGGAACACCAGGCCCGCGATGGTGTTGACCAATCCCAGCTTTGCCACCATCTGGTACTGGGGGATGATGAAAATCTGGCTGGGCAGGGACATCTGCATCAGCACGATGGTGAACAGGATGTTCTTGCCGCGGAACTTCAGCTTGGCAAAGGCGTAGCCCGCCATGGAGCTGAAGGCGATAGCGAAGACCACGCGGAGGAATACCAGCAGGATGGTGTTCCAGTACAGTTTGACGAAGGGCAGGTTCTCAAGGACCTTTTTGTAGCCGTCCAGCCGAAACTCGGAGGGGAAGAAGGTGGCCGGAATGCTCACGCTTTCCGCCTGGGTCTTGAAGCTGGTGAGGACCATCCACACGAAGGGAAAAATCATAATGAGGGCGCCCACAATCAGGGCGAAGTAGGTGAGGAATTTGGCAATGGCGTAAGAGCGATGCAGCGAATTTACACTTTTCATTCCAGGCTCCTCCTTAAATGTCGTAGTTGACCCACTTCTTCTGGGCCCAGAACTGGAACAGGGTCACGAGAAGGATCAAGCCCACGGTCCAGATGACGATGGCGGAACCGTAGCCGCGGTCGCCGCTGACAAAAGACGAGCGGTAGAACAGGTACATCAGGCTCTGCATATCGGCCATGGCCGGATTGGTGTCGTCGGACATCATGTAGATCAGGTCGTACACCTTCATGGAGGCCATCAGGCGCATGATGAGCACGGAGAACATGGTGGGGGAGACCATGGGCAGTGTGATGGTGAAGAACTGCCGGACCTTGCCCGCGCCGTCGATGCTGTTGGCCTCATAGAGGGTCTTGGGGATGTTCTGCAGGCCCGCCAGCAGCAGCACCGCGTCATAGCCCACGCTGCTCCAGATGGAGACGATGGACACGGCCACGATGGCGGTCTTGGGATTGGTGATCCACTGGATGTCGGTGCCCAGGAGCTGGTTCAGGATGCCGCTGTCGCCGTTGAAGATGACCTGCCACACCATGGCGATGGCGGCGGGGGCGCACACCAGGGGCAGGAAGAAGATGGTGCGGAAGCCGCCCTTGAACTTCACCTTGGTGTTCAGCAGCATGGCCACGAACAGGGCCAGGATCACGCCGATGGGCACAGTGAGGATACAGAACTTGACGGTGTTCCAGGTGGCCTTCCAAAACTCGGGGGCCTGGAACATCTCGATGTAGTTGTTTAAGCCGATGAACTTGTAGTGGCCGAAGCCCAGGTGCTCACAGAAGCTGGTATAGATGGTCTGGATAAAGGGCCAGATGTTCAGCACGAACAGGCCAATGATGGTGGGGGCCACCATGATCCAGCCCCAGTTTTCCTCCCGCCGCTCGGCGACGGACAATTTTCTTTTCACAGTACGCCCTCCTCTCAGTTATCGGCCAGTTTTTTCTGGGTCTCCGTGTTGACGATGCTCTCGATCTTCTCCAGCCCGGCGTCAACGTCCTGGTTTCCGGCGTAGATCTGGGTCAGCACGTCCAGAACCTGGCTCTTCCAGCGGGGGCTGGCGGGGTTGTAAGGCACTTGGATGGCGTAGTCGAACTGCTCAAAGATGCAGTCGATGTTGATTTTATAGTCGAACTTATCCCAAGCCTTCCGCCAGCTCTCTTCGGCGCCCAGATAGGCGGGGATAGCCGCGCCGGATTCACCCTGAATGATCTGCGCCTCCTCGGTGCCGAAGTATTTGATGACGTCCAGCGCGATGTCCAGTTTTTTACCGTGGGCGCCGGTGGAGTAGCACAGGCCGTTGGACATACAGGCCCGGCCGTCCTGGTCCAGGCTCTCGTCCGTGTGGACCGGGTTGGGGGCCTTGGGCAGCTTGGCGATGTCCCACTTGCCGTCCATTTTGGGGTTGTTCTCCAGAGCGCCCAGCAGGCTCCAGGAGCCTTCCATGAACATGGCGCCCCGCTCGGACCAGAACGTGGCGCCCGCGCCGTTCTGGGTGAAGAAGTTCTGGTCAGGGCACCAATCGTTCTTTTGCAGCCCGATGTAAAACTCCATGGCCTCCTTGCCGCCGGGCTGGTTGAAGCCGGAGGCGGTCTTGTCGGCGCTGAGGATGTAGCCGCCGTTCTGGTAGACGTAGGACCAGTAGCCCAGCTGATCGTCCAGATAGGCCAGGTAGCCGTATTTCCCGGTGGCGTCGTAGATCTTCTGGGAGGCGTCCGTCAGGTCGTCCCAGGTCCAGTCGTCGTCGGGATAGGCCACACCGGCCTGGTCGAACATCTCTTTGTTATACACCAGCACGCCGTTATCCTTGTCCTTGGGCACGCCATAGTAGCGCCCGTCGGAACCGCTGACGTTGCCCAGGGAGATGTCGGAGAAGTGGTTCTGATAGTAACCGCTCTCCACATCGTCGTACAGGTCGGTCACGTCGGCCAGCATGCCGAAGTCAGCGTAGTACAGCAGCTGGTTGGTGTGCATCCAGAAGATGTCCGGCATGGTGTTGGACTCGGCGGCGGCCTCCAGCTTGGTCCAGTATTCGTTCCAGCTGACCACCTGCACGTCGATGACCACATCGGGGTGCTGGGCGGTGTAGGCGTCGCACATGGCCTGCATACCGGAGCGCTGCGCCGTGTCCCAGATCTGGAAGGTCAGGTGCGTCTTGCCGTCCGACGAGCCGCACCCACACAGGGACAGCAGCAGCGCGATGAGCAGGACCGCTGCCGTTATGCGGGGGATTTTTTTCATGAAAACCACTCCTCTGCTTCATTTCCGTTCCGTTATGGCAGACCATAACGTTTGTCTCAACTATAGCCATTTCCCCATAGTGTGTAAATGGAGAGAAGAATTCAAAATATTTGCTTATGCTAGTTAAAGCGCTTTATATGAAAGTATGGACGCATTTCGCTATATTTAAGTGAAATTTTTACTTTGTATCTGCATTTTAACCAAAAGAAGAGGGAGAATTTTACAATTATTACTACCATAATATCAAGAAATTATTTTGCGAGCTTTTCTCACTAAGACGCTGACCTTTCCTAATGCGTGTATGCCTGCGAAAAATCTCAGTTCTGGTTGAACTGTGAAATGAGGTGTGGTATAGTGAGGCAAAGCCGCCTTGGCTGATGTGGAGAGGAGGAGTCACTTTGCTTTTTCATAAAGGAAATACATTCAAACGACCTGATGAAGATACTTCGGAAAAGACTGGCCCGGCCCGTTTTTGGGAGTTGATTAAGGGAGAGCTTGCCACGGTACTTATTGTAAACCTACTGTTCTTGATTACCTGCATTCCCGTCATTACCATCCCACCGGCGCTGCTTTCACTGCATATGGTCATGCATAAAATCGTTTTGGGGAAATCCGTGTCATGTGTCCGAGATTACTTTTCTGCGTTCAAACAGAGTTGGAAGCGCGCATATGGCGCATTTTTCTTGACGGTTGTCCCTATGGGAATCGCAGGATATGGAGCAATATTTTATCTGCGGAATACTGCGGAGTATCCCGTGCTATTGCTGCTGTTTGCTCTATGTACGACTGCTTTTTTAGTGACAACGCTGGCCTCGACTTATTTATATGGGCTCCTGTGCAGCGGCAAATTGCTCCGTGACGCGGTCAAGCCGGCACTGATACTGGGTGTAGGAAAACCGCTGCGGGCAATACTGGCAGCGCTATGCTATTATGGACTGTTTTTGTTGGCTATGCTGTATTTCCCGTTCAGTGGACTATACCTGCTTTTGTTGGGTTTTTCCCTACCCTGTTTGTTGGGCAATTTTTATATTCGAACTGTTTTGAAACAGTATTTCGGTGATTAGCGGAAACATAAACGGCAAGAGGACTGCTTTGGAAACAGTGCAGCATCTCTTATCGCAAACTTGATAGATGTTCTTTTCCTTTTGATTACAGCGTGGTAGTTATAAATATCTTAGTCATACTTACCCTAGAGCCTGTTTGGAAAATAAATATTGCACAAAAACGGCAGGAGCAGTAAAATTATGAAAACTATGATCTCAGAGAAGAACAATGGAAGCGGGTTGAACCACTGCTGCCGCCGGAATATACAGGGAAGAAAGGACGCCCCACGAGGAAGACCGGCGGGATTATTACAGTGCCCTGGAGAGCTTTGACCGGGCGCAGAACCTGGACTTACCCGCACTCAATCATGCAACCACCTTGCGGAACGTTTTCCACGCGGTAAGCCGCCGATGCGGTTTGACCAAGAAGCGGAGCAATTATGCAAACTGCCACAAAAAGCGCAAAAATCTTATTGATTTCTTTCATAATTTCCTCCTTTTCGTTCTTGCGTAGAATTCTTCACGCGCCTCCGCGGGGACAGAATTGTCTGCTTCCCCGTGCATAATAAAGGATGGGACACATTTTCTCATTGATATAGTTGATGGGACTGGCGGCGGCAGCTTTTTTCAGAAGGTTCTCCACGCTGCCCTCCCAGCCTGGCAGAAACGCATCATAGGTCTCTTCCAGAGTGTGCCAGCGGAACTTGGGGTTCTTCATACGCTCCATGCGCATATTGTCAGCCCTTCTTGAGAAATGCCGCGGGGCGGGACAATACGCCCCGCTCCGCGGTGTAATAAGAGGGACACGGCTGAACCGCCAATAGCTTATTTCTTGAGGAACACCGGCATGCCGAATGCGGAGTTGCCCGCAATATCGGTGGCCAGCACCCGGGCCCACTTCATCCCCTTGGGGAAGGTGAACTCCACCGTCTGCTTGCCGAAGGAGGCAGTCTCAGCCATGGAAATGGTGACAGTGGTCACATTTTCGCCGTCGGAATAAACCAACTGGGCATTCATCAGGGGGAAGGTCCAGCTGAAGGTGGCCTGGGCCCTGCCATCCTCAATGGTACTGCTCTCCAGCAGGACCTCGCCGGTGGAATAGAAGTGCTTGCCGGCCCGGAGGGCGTCTACCAGCGGCTGCCAGTTGTCGGGACCGGGGATCTTATCCAACCGGACGTAGGTGCAGTTGGTTTGGTTGTAGATCTCCCAGTCCTCCTCCCGCTCCTCCACCTTGGTGTAAGTATCCAACTCGCTGATGATGTACTTGGGTCGATCCGCCCAGTTATTGATGTCGTTCCACACCCGCTCACTGCGACCGCTGATCATTGATAATAGAGCCTGGTACAGTTCCTTATGAACGGAATCATCTTAATGCCGCCAATGTCCCCGCTCAGCGTGACTGTTCCCGCCGGATCGGTTTCCACATGGATATCCAAATGCTGATCCCACCCCTTGGGGCGGGGCACACCGATGCTGAGTTGTGCGAGTTGTCCAGGCGGCTGGGGAGTTGGGTGGCAAGACCCGCGTAGTGATGGAGGCCACTGGGAAGAAGTATTTGGACAGCCTCGAAGCCTAACATCCAGCCTCAGATCCGCTTATCCAAGGGTAAACTTAAGTATTTTACAAAAAGCCTCCCAGCATATAAAATGAGGAATCATTTTATATGCTGGGAGGCTTTACATGTTATGAACAAACATTATATGATTACTACTGAAATCATGGCGTTTGCCCGGCATCTGCGGGACGAGGAACGGGAACCCGGCACCATTGAGAAGTACCTGCGGGATATCCGAGCCTTCGTCACGTGGTTGGACGAAAGACCGCTGGATAAAGAAGCTTCCGTGGCGTGGAAAGCGCATTTGATTGAGGCGGGCTACGCCCCTTCCACCATCAACTCCATGCTGATTGCGGTAAACCGATTTTTCCAGTTCCAGCATTGGGGTGAGCTGCGGGTCAAGACCATACGTGTTCAGCGCCGTCTGTTCCGCAGCGCGGAGAAAGATCTGACCAGGGAGGAGTATATGCGCCTGCTGGAGACTGCGGACACACTGGGGAAATCCCGCCTGTCCCTGCTGATGGAGACGATCTGCGCCACGGGCATCCGGGTCAGCGAGGTAAAGTACATTACCGTGGAAGCGGCACAGGCAGGGCGGGCGGAGATCGCCCTCAAGGGCAAAATCCGCACCATCCTCATCCCTGGAAAGCTATGCCGGAAGCTGCTGAAATACGCGAAAAAGCAGAAAACCGGCTCCGGTGAGATCTTTCTCACCAGAACCGGGAAGGGGGTGACCAGACGCCAAATTTGGGCGGAGATGAAGGGGCTGTGCAAAAGAGCGGGGGTGGCTCCCTCCAAGGTGTTTCCCCACAACCTGCGCCATCTCTTTGCCCGGACATTCTACAAGTCCTGCCGTGACGTGGTGCAGCTTGCGGATGTCCTGGGTCATTCCAGCATTGAAACCACGCGGATTTACCTTGTTTCCACAGGAATTGAGTATGTCCGGCGCATGAACCGGCTGGGGCTTATTTTGTAGTTGAAGTATCACAAAATAGGCCAATCGCCTGTAAAACAGCAAAAAGTGCGGGATTCCCCGCACGAAAAGAGCCGCCGTGCAGCGGCACCGCGGCAAAATGGACGCGACAAATAAGCTGATTTTCCCAAATCAGCTTACTTTTTGTGCTCTTTTTAAAATTTGGGTATTGCAGATTCCAGGGACCCGTGATATAATGCCCCCATCTTCGGAATTTTGTTTATTTTTTTGCCCATTTCAAGGTTGTCTTGTATGTATATGAGGACAGAAGGCCTATTTCGTGATGAACAGGCGGAATGGGTGGCCTGCCAGCGGACAAATGGATCTGGGGAGTGGAATATGAGCGGCAAAATGAACAGTATGAAACATGATTTAAACACGAAAGAGGTTCCGCTCAGCCAGGAAGGGATTGATGGTTTTTTGGAGCATCTGCGGGCGAAAGGCCGGGTGCAGGGTACGCTGGACACCTACCGAAAAAAGCTTGACCGACTGTACCAGGCGCTGCCCGAGGGGGGAAAGTCAATCCGCCGGGGCACGCTGCTGAACTGGCGGGAGCAGCTCGCCGAGGAGGGCCTTGCGCCCGAAACCATTAACCAGTCCGTGGTCGCGGCCAACGGATACCTGGAGTATATGGGCGCGCGGGAATTTCAGGTGACGGAGAAGCTGGGGAGCCCCAACCAATCCACGCCGGAATTGACCCGGAGCGAGTACCTGCGGCTGCTGGGCGCCGCCCGGATTCTGGGCCGCGAGCAGGCCTATTTGCTGGTGAAAGTGTTTGGTAATTCGGATCTTCCCGTTCAGGAGCTGCCCCGTCTCACAGTGGAAGCGGCCCGGGCCGGGATGGTGAGCATCAGCCACCGATGCTCCAAGGAGATCATCCGTTTTCCGGGTTCTGTCTGCCGGGAGTTGCTGGATTACGCGGGGCGGAGGGGAATCCGCTCCGGCCCCATTTTTATCACCCGGACGGGGAACCTCATCTCCCGCAACAACGTCACGGCGGCCATCCGCCAGCTATGCCCTGCGGCCCAGGTGCCGGAGGAAAAGGGGAGCCCCCGCTGTCTGCGCAAGCTGTACCAGGTTACCCGGGAGGGACTGGAGCGTCATGTGGCGGTGCTGGTGGAGCAGGCCCAGGACCGGCTGCTGGAGGAGGAAAACTTGAGCACGGGGTGGGAAGAATGAGGTGACCAACCTTTGGAAGATGCACAAAAGAACAGAATATCCTATAAACATTTAGCATTAGGACTGGTGCTGGCTTACGTGGCGGCGGTGATCCTGTTTTACATTCTGGCTGGAGAGCAACTGCATCTGCGGCAGTCGCGGGGAAATCTGCCTATGCCAGCGGCGGAGTCCGGGACGGTGGAGCTGGCCCGGGGCGCTGTGATTGAACAGGCATTTACCACGGAGATTCAAAGACTGCAAACGGTGAACGTTCAGTGGGGGACCTACTACCGCCCCAACGCGGGAACGGTGACCATGGAGCTGTGGAATGGAGGAACCGGCCGGCTTCTTCTCTCCCAAAGCTATGACGCGGCTGCGATCGAAGAAGGGGGAGTCATCACGCTTGCGGCGGAAACGCCGTTGGAAGGGCTGTGTGGAGTACCGCTGCTGCTGCGAATCTATGCGGACTCTCAGCCCGGCGGCGCGGCGTCTCCCCTTATGAATCGGTCCGCCCCGGCGGCGGAGGGATTTGCGCTGTCCCTGAACGGAATCCCCACTGTGGGTACCTTGTGCTTTGCCGCATCGGGGCAGGACTATATCTGGACAGGACTCCATTACTGGAAGTTTGCCGCAGCCTTCGGGCTGCTGCTGGTTGTGCTTCTTCTGGTGGTGGAAATGCGCTATCGGCAGGGGAAGCACAGCTACCTTGTCAATGCGGTGGCCGCAGTGAGCAAGTATCGCTTCCTGATCCGCCAACTGGTCTCGCGTGATTTCAAGACAAAGTACAAGCGCTCGATCCTTGGCATCTTTTGGAGCTTTTTAAACCCGCTGCTCACTATGCTGGTACAATATCTGATCTTTTCGACCATTTTCAAAAGCGATATTCCAAACTTTGCGGCTTACCTGATTCTTGGCACGGTGATGTTCAATTTCTTTGGGGAAGCCTGCGGCATGACGCTGAACTCGATTCTGGGCAATGCCAGCCTGATTACCAAGGTCTACATTCCCAAGTATATTTATCCGCTGACACGCACGATGTCCTCGGCGGTAAATCTCTTGATTTCTCTGGCGCCGATGCTGATTGTCTGCCTTGCAACCGGTGTGGCCTTTCAAAAAAGTGCGGTTTTGGCCCTGTATTTTTTTGCCTGCCTGATTATCTTCAGCTTGGGTTTAGGGATGCTGTTAGCTACTTCCATGGTGTTCTTCCGGGACACGCAGTTTCTCTGGAACGTACTGAACATGATCTGGATGTATGCCACGCCGATTTTTTATCCTGAGACCATCCTGCCGGACCGGCTCCGTATGGTATTACAGGTTAATCCGCTGTACCACTTTTTAAAGAATGCGAGAATGTGCATCCTGGACGGGCTGTCGCCGGAGCCGGCGGTTTATGTTCAGTGTTTAATGATCGCGCTGGGGATGTTGCTGCTGGGGGCCTTTGTGTTCTACCGAAACCAGGACAAATTCGTGCTTTATTTGTGAGGCCAGGCTATGAAAAATGAGACGATGATCGAGGTCAACGACGTGACGATGCAGTTCCGGATGAACAGCGACAAGATCATGTCGCTGAAGGAATTCGTAACCACGGCGCTGCGGGGCAGACTGTACTATGAAAAGTTTACGGCGCTGGATCACGTGTCCTTTACGGTGGAAAAGGGCGAGACATTGGGGTTGATTGGGCGCAACGGCGCGGGAAAAAGCACCATGCTGAAGGTAATCTCGGGGATTTTGAAGCCCACGGCGGGCGCTGTGACGTGCCGGGGAAATGTGGTGCCCATGCTGGAGCTGGGTTCCGGGTTTGACATGGATCTGACCGGACGGGAAAACGTCTTCCTGAATGGAGCGATTTTGGGGTACAGCGAGGGGTTTCTAAGGGCGAAATATTACGAAATTGTGGAGTTTTCCGAACTGGGACCGTTTATTGAGACGCCCATCCGCAACTACTCCTCGGGTATGCTGGCCAGGTTGGCGTTCTCGGTGGCGTCCATGGTTCAGCCGGATATCCTGATCGTAGATGAGATTCTGTCCGTAGGGGACGCAGCGTTCCAGGAGAAGAGCCGGAAGCGGATGCTGGAGCTGATGGGCGGCGGCACCACGGTGCTCTTTGTCTCCCACAGCATCAACCAGATTCGGGAGATGTGCAGCCGGGTGGTCTGGCTGGAGCATGGGAGGGTGAGGATGCTGGGGGATGTGGGCGAAGTATGCAATGCTTACGGCATTTGACAGCGGAGTGAATATGAAAAAGGTGTGCATCTATTGCCAGACATGGGAGTCCGGCGGCATTGAGTCCTTCCTCAATAACGTTTTGCGGCATATGGACTTGTCCGGCCTCCGGGTTGATATCGTTGTGGACGTGCTGAAAACGAGCATCTTCACGGACGGGCTGGAGGCGCTGGGCGTCACGTTCCGGGAGCTGTCCGGTTCGTCCAGAGCGCTGGCGCAAAACTACAGGCGCTTTGCGAAGCTGCTGGACGAGCAAAGCTACGACGTTGTCCATCTGAACGTATTTCAGGCGCTGCCGCTGGCCTACTTATTCCTGGCGGAGCGGAAAGGGATTTCCCTTCGCATCGCGCACAGCCACAATACGGGCCTGCGAAAAAGCGTTACAAGACCTGTCAAATACCTGCTTCATTGGACCGCAAAAAAGCTGTTTACCGGCAGCGCGACAGACCTGTGGGCCTGCTCCACGCCTGCGGCGGAATTTCTCTTCTCAAAAAGGCAGATGGAGGAACGACCCTGCCGTTTTGTACCAAACGGGATTGATGTTGCAAAATTTCAATTTCGTGCTGATATTCGGGAACGCGCCCGGAAGGAACTGGGGCTGTTTAATCAATTTGTGGTTGGCTCTGTCGGCCGCCTCTGCGGTCAAAAGAATCAGCGTTTTTTACTGGATGTATTTGCGGAAATCGCCCGGAAAAGGCCGGAAAGCAGCCTGCTGCTGGTAGGGGAAGGAGAAGAGGCGGAGGCGCTCAGGCAGAGGGCCGAAACGCTGGGGATCACAGGACGGGTGATCTTCTACGGCGTCTCAGACCGGGTGGAGGCACTGCTCTGGGCCATGGATGTGTTTGTCCTTCCCAGCCTATTTGAAGGGCTGCCGGTGGTAGGAGTGGAAGCTCAAGCGGCTGGACTGCCGGTAGTGTGCTCAGACTCTATTCCGGGCCAAGCTTGGGTGCTGGACCGGGTCCGGACGCTGCCCCTGGACGCAGGGACAAAGGCTTGGGCCGATACGATCCTTTCTCTGGCAGAGCTGCCGCAGACGGGCGAGGAGGCGGAGCAGGTGCGTGCTGCGGGGTTTGATATCGCAAAGATCGCTTCGCAGATAGAGACGGTTTACAGGGGGGAGGCGGAGCATGGCCGAACCTAAGGTGTCAATTGTTGTGCCGGTTTATAACGCGGAGCGTCATCTGCTCCGGTGCCTGGCCAGCTTGCAAACCCAGAGCTTATCGGATATCGAGGTTGTTCTGGTAAATGATGGCTCTACAGACAGCAGCGTGGAGCTGCTCCTCAGAATGGCGAAAGAAGATTCCCGCTTTCGTGTAATCCATCAGGAAAACAAAGGAACCGCTGTAGCACGTTATGTAGGAACGCAGGCGGCGCACGGGAAATATGTGGGGTTTGTGGACGCGGATGACTACGTGGAGCCGGAGATGTATGAGCGAATGTATGAGGAAGCTTGTACCACGCAGGCGGATTTGGTCATGTGCGCTTACTTTGAAGTCTTTGGGGAAAAGCGCCATCGGTGCAAAATGAAAGTTCAGCCTGCGGTTATCGAGGGGCCAACAGCGCCTGTCGACGCTTATATTCAATGTGTGGCTTCTATTCCATCACTGTGGAATAAGCTGTACCGCCGTGGGCTGTTCGACCGGGTCCAAAAGCCGCTTCCGCTGAAAATCGGGGAGGATATGACGCTCTGTACAGCTCTGGCGCCATACATAAAAAAGGCGGTGATCCTTCCCGAGGCATTTTATTGCTACGTAATCCATACCGATTCCGCTATGCGCCGCCGCCGGCGCATGGAGGATGAGCTGAACGCCCTGGACCAGTTCCTGCGCCGGGTCGCGCCGGACGCGGCGTATGATACAGCGGATAACCTGTGGAAATATTTGCTGGCGGCCCAGGCGTTTGTCGGCGTCATTTACACAAATTGCGCCCATGCGCAAGGGATCGGTTTTTTTCGGACGCAGTTGGAAAAATTGCGGAGCTGGGAGCTGTTTGATGGATTTTGCCGGGCGGTTATATCGGGTAGCTGCTTAAAACCGATCCAGCGTGTTGGGGGGCTGTCCGCCTCCTTCTCGGCTGCGATACGAGCCGCTTTCCTGCTGTGCCGGCTGCGTTTATATAGGCTGGCAGCGCTGTTTCTCTTTGTGGTCAGGCAAATGCTGGAGGCTGTGCTGGCAGCAAGGACGGCACGGAATTTGTATCTCAAAGTTTGACGGTGACGCGGGCGCTGACGGTTACGGAATGAGTCCCTGTACATCACCGCGATAGAAATTTATTTGAAATAAAAGGAGAAATCTTTTCATGGAAATTTTCAAAACAGTTGTTCCGTTCGAAGCGCCTTCGGAAATTCTATCATCCCTGCACGGTGTTCGGACAACGGAAATGATTGATTCTGAACGCGCGTTTTTATGCGGACTGCTCCAACAGTATAGGCCCAAAAAAATCGTAGAAGTGGGTGTGGCGGAAGGCGGGACTACTGCCGTGATGTTAAACTGCATCCACGAAATATCTTTGGAGTGCGACATGTATTCTGTGGATTTGGCAGAGCAGTATTATGGAGATCCCACAAAGGAAACCGGTTGGATTTTGAAAGAAGCGGCTCGAACCTATCCAGAAAAGATTGATCTTTCGAAGCATCATCTTCTTTTGGGAGATGTGCTGCCCGCACATTTGGAAAACATCGGGGGAGGAATTGACTTTTTATTGCTGGATACAATGCACAGAATGCCCGGCGAGGTGCTGGATTTTATTGCCGCCTTTCCTTATTTAGATCAGAATGCAATTGTTGTGCTGCATGATGTCAATTTCAGTTATGGTTGGAGAACCCCAAACGGGATTGCAACAACGGTTTTATTTCAAAGCGTCGTTGCGGATAAGTTCTTAAACAACCAGGATTTTTATCCTAATATTGCCGCATTTAAACTGAATAGCGATACGGATAAATACATGTGCAACGTATTCACAGCATTAATAACCACGTGGTCTTATCTTCCGGAGGAGAAACACTTGGAAGAGTATCGGACTATCACGGAAAAGCATTATCCGCCGGAATATATGCGCATATATTGCCAGGCAATCCAGGAAGCAAAACAATTTTATTATCCCGTTAACAGTGATGCTGCACCGGGTTCAGGCCTGACCCCGCCTGGTCCGGAGCCGATAGACGATCGCTCCAACGCGCGAAAATTTGCGGATAAAGTGCTGCCAAAGGGGAGCCGGCGGCGGGAGTTTGCGAAGATATTTCTACCAAAAGGGTCGCTGCGCTATCGCTTTTGCAAGAAAATTTATCATATTATTCACTTTTAGTGCGCTTCTACACAAAAAACGAAGGGAGAATCTTGTGTGCTAGAAACACCAATGCCGGCATTTACCGATAATAATATTCCCGTAGTTTTTGCATGCAGCGATGTTTTCATTCCCCATGCGGCCGCGGCTATGCAGTCTTTGATTGAGCATTCTTCCGCTTCCTATAATTATGACTTGATCTTTTTACATACGGAAATTTCAGAAAGCAATCAACGTGTCATGCAGACAATGGTTACGGGTTTTGCCAATGTCTCATTGCGATTTGTTAATGTTAAAGAACACATTGTGCCGGAAAGACTGCATGTGCATGCCCAATACAGTGTGGAAACCTTTTACCGTTTGCTCATTCCGCAGCTTTTGCAGAACTATGAAAAGATAATCTACCTCGATAGCGACATAACTATTTTACACGATGTTGCGGATCTCTTAAAGGCTGATATTGGAGACAACCTCTTGGGTGCAACGTACGATCCCGGCATGATCTGTATGTATGAAACAGACCTGCAACAGACGAAAAGCTATATGGATAATATTCTGCAATTAAAGCAACCCAATTTGTATTTCCAGGCGGGCGTATTGGTTTTTAATATATATCAATTCAATAAGACTTTTGCTCCCTATGAGTTGTTGGAGTTTGCGGAAAAAAATGAGTATATTTATGTTGACCAGGACTTATTAAATGTCAAATGCAGTGGGCGTGTTCACATTTTGGATCTCAGATGGGATGTTATGCCAACGGTTAAAAGTAACATTGATTGGTCAAAAGTCGGGTTGGAATCTTTGCATAATGCCTATTTGAAAAGCTACAAAGAGCCATATATTGTACACCACGCAAGCCAGATAAAACCTTGGTTTTATCCTCCTATTGATTATGCAGAAGTTTATTGGAAATACGCCCGTCAAACGCCCTTTTATGAAGTAACCCTCTACCGTATGATGCAAAATATATATGCCCCACTGCCTGCAACACAACCTTATCGGTCAAGGGCGCGAAAGCTTGCGGACAAGCTGCTGCCCAAGGGGTCCAGGCGGCGGAACCTGGCAAAGAAAATCCTGCCCAAGGGCTCAAAGCGCTGGGAATTCTGCAAGAAAATCTATTACAAAATTTTCAAAAGGTGATCGCGCTATGAAGGTAGTCCTATTGGCGGGAGGCTTTGGCACCCGAATTTCAGAGGAATCCCAGTTCAAACCCAAGCCCATGGTAGAGCTGGGAGGAATGCCGATCCTGTGGCACATCATGAAGCTGTACAGCCACCACGGTTTTAATGAATTTATCATCTGCGCGGGCTACAAGCAGCATGTCATCAAGGAGTACTTCGCCGACTATTTCCTGCATACCTCGGATATCACTTACGACTTCACCAACGGGCGTAATGAGATGACCATCCACCGCAGCACCTCCGAACCTTGGCGGGTGACTGTGGTAAACACCGGGCTGAACACCATGACCGGCGGGCGTGTGAAGCGGGTGCGGGACTACATAGGAAACGAGCCTTTTATGCTGACCTATGGCGACGGTGTGTCAGACCTGGATATCACTGCGCTGGTTAAATTCCACCAATCCCACGGGAAACTGGTCACCATGTCGGCCTACAACGCGGGCCAGCGTTTTGGCGTGCTGGATATCGATCGCAATGGGCAGATCCGGGAGTTTCGGGAGAAGACTCAGGGAGACGGCAGCTTGATTAACATTGGTTTTATGGTCTGTCAACCGGAGTTCATCGGCTACATCGACGGTGACGCTGCGGTGCTGGAGAAAACGCCGTTGGAGACCGTGGCAAAACAGGGCCAACTGATGGCCTATAGGCATAGCGGTTTTTGGGGCTGTATGGATACGGTCCGGGAGAAAGATGCGCTGGAAAAGCTGTGGGCCAGCGGACGGGCCCCGTGGAAGGTCTGGTAGGCGGGACCCGCGCTTCTCTTCGGACCGCGGCGAGGGAACGTCTATTCTTCAGATGACAGAAAAGGAGTTTTTTATATGAAAAAGATTGTACAGCAGGACATGGAACGCATCTACAACGGCTTGACCGAGGCGGAGCGGGCCGAGTTTTGGGGCAGCACGGTGCTCTTCACCGGTGGCGCGGGATTTCTGGGATTCTATTTCATCCAGTTCCTGACCCATTACCGGCAGGATCTGGGGATCAAGAAGGTCATTTGCCTGGACAACTTCCAGGTGGGATGCCCCCAATGGCTTAAGGAGCTCAGTGGAGATGGGGCCGTGGAGCTACATAAATTCAATGTCATCACGGATGACGTGGCAAATGTCCCGGGGGCGGAGGACGCGGACTATATTTATCATATGGCTTCCATCGCTTCCCCGATCTTCTATCGGAAATACCCCATTGAGACGCTGGACGCCAACATCTGGGGGTTGCGCCGTCTATTGGACTTCTACTGCAAAAAACCCATCAAAGGCCTGGCATTTTACTCTTCCAGCGAGATCTACGGAGACCCCACCCCGGAAAATATTCCTACTCCGGAGAGCTACCGTGGCAACGTGGACTGCCAGGGTCCTCGGGCCTGCTACGACGAAGCCAAGCGGTTTGGGGAGACCATGTGTTACCTGTTCCACGAAAAGTACGCCATGCCCATCTCCATCATACGCCCCTTTAACAACTATGGTCCCGGCATGCGCCTGAACGATGCCAGGGTTCCGGCAGATTTCGCCAATACTGTGCGTCAGAACCGGGATATCGTTATGTTCTCCGACGGCAGCCCAACCCGTACGTTCTGCTATATCAGCGACGCTGTCACTGGCTACCTCAAAGCGCTGCTCCATGCGAGGAAGGGCTTTGAGACCTTTAATATTGGCGAGGATCGTCCAGAAATCAGCATCCAGCGTCTGGCAGAGATTTACATTGAAGCAGGCAAAGAGATTTTGGGCTATACCGGCCAGGTACGGTTTGCCGTTTCCGAGGATCCCGACTATTTGACGAACAACCCGAGCCGCCGCTGCCCTGTGATTGACAAGGCCCGTACCTTATTGGGCTATGCGCCCCAAGTACCGGTGGAGCAGGGTGTGCGGTATTTTCTGGAGTACATCAAGGAGAGCAAAGAGGAGGAACTGATATGGTAACAGTAGTGGGCTTGGGGTTTGTGGGCCTGACCACAGCGCTGGGATTTTCGGAATATGGTCACAAGGTGTACGGAATCGAAATCAACGAAACGCGGATGGAAACCATACGCTCCGGAAAGCTGCCCTTTCTGGAGCCGGGACTGGATGAGGCTCTGACGCGGCATTTGGGGGAGAATTTTATTCCCACAACAAACTGGGACGCCGCCATCGCGGACAGCGAATATATTTACTATTGCGTGGGCACGCCCTACGGGGAAGACGGTCAGGCGGATCTGACCTATCTGTACAGCGCCATTGAGCAGACCTTGAACGCCATCCACGACAATAAGTTCCGAATTCTGGTGACAAAATCGACCATTCCGCCCTCAACAACGGAGCGGCGCATCATCCCCTTTTTAAGGGAACGGGGGGTAGAGGTCCCGGAGCGGCTGGGTGTGGCCAACAACCCGGAGTTTCTGCGGGAGGGGCACTGCTGGGAGGATTTCATCCACGCGGACCGGATCGTATTGGGCGTCAGCGACGCACGCTCTGAGGAACTGCTGCGCAAACTCTACGCGAAGGAGAGCGCTCCCGTCTGCTGCGTTTCCCTAAATACGGGGGAATTTATCAAGTACCTTTCCAATACCAGTCTGGCCTGCCTCATCAGCTACGCCAATGAAATGAGTCTGGCGGCGGACGCCATCGGCGGGATCGATGTAGCGAATGCATTTCGCATCTTGCACATGGACAAGCGCTGGCAGACCGGCGGTATCCGCGCCTACTTCTACCCCGGCTGCGGTTACGGCGGCTACTGCCTTCCCAAGGACACCAATGCGTTCTATGCGGTGGCTAAGAGCTACGGCTTTGATGGACCAATTCTGGGCAATGTGGTTCGACTCAATGATGCCATGCCTGAGGCAACGGCAAAGCGTATCGTCCAGGCGGCAGGAGAGGACAAAAAGACTTGTATCGGCATTCTGGGCCTCTCCTTTAATCCCGGCAGCGACGATGTGCGGGATACGCCCAGCGCCAAGATCATCCAGGCGCTCAATGAGCTGGGCTATGAAAACATCGTTGCCTATGACCCGGTGGCAATGAAGGAGTTTCAGGCCCATTACAAGCTGTGCCTGCGTTTCGCATCTGCGTGTGACGAGGTGCTGGAGCAGGCAGACACGGTGGCCATTGCTACCGCTTGGCCGGAATTTAAAGGACTTCGGGAGAGGACCGGCAAGCCGATCGTCGACTGCCGGTACATGCTGTGATGAAGCGGGCAATTGTAACAGGGGCCACAGGTTTCCTCGGCCACTGGTTGGTGCGAGAGCTGCTGAGGAATCATATCTCTGTAACAGCGGTGGTTCGCTCCAAGAGCCACGCCAACCAGCTTCTGCCGGAGAATAGCCTGTTGCAGATCGTAGAATGCCCTATGGAACAGTACAAGGATCTGCCTGAGAAGCTTTCATATGGCACAGGTAGCGTATTTTATCACCTGGCATGGGCTGGCGTCTCCGGATCGGACCGCTCCAGTTTGAATGTACAGCTTGCCAATATCCAGGCTAGCGGCATTGCTGCGGAAGCGGCGGCGGCGGCGAACTGTTCTGCCTTTGTGGGGGTGGGCACTATCATGGAAGACGAGTCCCTTGCCGTGGCCGCCACCGACGGTACCCGGCCCAGTCCCAGCTATCTTTATGGTGAGGCAAAACACTTTTCCCATCTTCTGACAAAAACGGTCTGCGCTCAACGGGGAATTCCGCATATCTGGGCGGTGGTCACCAACGCTTATGGGGAGTATGAACGTTCGCCTCGATTTATCAATACGACACTTCGGAAAATTCTCCACGACGAGCCACTGGAGTTTACGGCCGGGACCCAAATGTATGATTTTATCCATGTAGAAGACGGAGCTAAGGCATTAGCTTTGATCGGGACATCGGGGAAACCGTTCCAAAGCTATTTGATTGGCAGTGGTCAGGCTGCGCCGTTGCGCGTCTTTGTGGAGCGGCTGGGCAAAACGCTAGCTCCAGAGCGGGCACTCCATTTTGGGAGCGTCCCCTATACTGGGGTTCAGCTTCCAATAGAGCGGTTCTCCATCGACCAGCTCACCAAGGATACCGGGTTTGCCCCCCGGATATCCTTTGAAGAGGGGCTGCGCAGGACGATGGAGTGGCTCAAGCAGGAGAGATTGGAATAATACGACGGACATTTTCATAGTAGGCGGCAGACTCGCCGGCGCTGTTGATGTTTGCCAGATGGGGGGGCATGGAAAATGAGCGGAGACATAGGAACGCCGGGACCACATTGGCAGCAATATGCTCCCGCCCGGTATGATTTTTGTAGTTGGTAAGTCTTGTTTTCTGTAAGATTTCCTTCCAGATCGCTTGTTTGCGGACTGACAGCAGCACACCTGGATCCCTCATCACCAACTTGGTTCCGGACCGCGCTTGGAGATACGGCGGGACTTGGAATCGAAAGTACCGGACTGGAAAGGCGGTGCGTCCATACCCGTGAACGTTACCAGAGCGCCTTTGTGGGTGAAGCGGTGCATATCACCAATCTCAGCTATGAGCTGAGGGCCTGTAATGTCGCCCGCGCCCTGCATAGCCATACCACGCCGAACTCCGGCAGCAGGGAGGTGAGGCGGAGCATCTCGCCCCGCAGGATATGCAGCGTGCCGTAAGGAGCGTTTAAGCCGTCCACCGCCTGAAGCTTGGTGTTGTCGGATTTTGGAAATGTGGTGACTGCATTTCGAGCATAGCGATGGAATTTTTCCGCATCGGATGCAGAAAAGCAATAACCGGATCTGGCGCACCATTTCCGGTAAAGTTGACATTCCGTTATCTCTTCTTAAGATTTGCAAAAAAGGGCGGTCTGCTTCCGACGCAGACCGCCCCATAAAATTATTCGCCTTGCTCTTTCTGTTTCTTCTTCCGCTCCCGTTCCCGCTTGCTGCGCTCCCGATAGTACGCCCTGAGCTTCCGCTGCTTCTCCATCTCCGCCAATTCCTCCGGTGTCGGTTCTGGCATAGGTACATCAAATTTGCCGATGAATTTCAGATAGATGTCCACTTCCTGAGTGCGGCCCCCGGTGGATTTGTCAGGCGCATGGACGAGGACTTTGTCTGCAAACTCATCGGCGTGGTTTTTTTATACCCTTTTTGCGGTGCAAAAAATAGTGGTTCCCTTCAATTTAGCTCCTGGCATTTGTTGGCGGGTCTTAAATTATCGTTTGCCCTGAGCTGTTCCAACGCATATGCGATAAATGCGTTTACCGCATGGGCGGTATAATTGCGCTGCGGCATCAGGGCGTAAAAGAGACGGTCCACTTCCGGGGAGTCAATGGAATAAAACATCAGGTTTTGCGATGGCGCCTTCTGAATGATTCGATCACTGACGAAAGTGGCTCCAACCCCGCTCCCCGCAAAGCGGTATGCCGTGACCAGTTGGGACAGCGCCAGCTTCACCTTCGGTGCGAACCCCGCTTCCTCAAGCATCCGTACACTGCGGTCATAGAGGTTATTGCCTTTTTGGAGCAGAATAAATTCCAGCTCCCGGAACCTCTCCAACGGAACCTTGGGCTGGGATGGGGAGAGGTACCGTCCGTCTTGAACGTCCTTGGAGGACATGGCGCACTGCGCCAGTTCTCCAGGGAGAGCTACCTCTTTGGGGACAGCTAAAAGGATGTGATCGTAAAAGGCGGGCTGATGTTCAAAGCGGCCAATCAGCTCCGGGTCGCAACTGAAGATCAAATCCATCTCCCTCCGCTCCAAACGGTGGGCCAGCCGCGCAGAGCTGTCTTCCGATACCTCCAGATGGATGCCTGGATACCGCCGGGTGAATCCCGCCAAAAGCTCCGCCAGCAGAAAACAGTTCAAATAGTGGGTGCCGCCGACGTGCAGACGGCCTGTGCGCACATCCCGCAGATCCTCCAGCTCCCGGCTCAGGTCGGCCTCCAAATATTTCATCCGCTCAACGGCCCGGATATAGGCATCCCCTGCCGGGGTCAGGGTCAAAGGCCGCCTGCCGCGGTCAAACAGCGCCGCTCCTATGCTTTTTTCCTCCTGCCGGACGGCCATGCTGAGGGCGGGCTGGGTCAGGTAAAGCTTTTCCGCCGCCTTGGTAAAGCTTCCATCCTGGTAAACCTGATAGATATATTGCATATTCTGCTCCATACATCAATTCTCCTTATACCTATATAAAAATCATAAAATTGATTATACGCCTTATCCGTGATATTGTAAAGATATCACAAAAAATAAGGCGGAAAACCAATCAAAATTGGGAGAGGAGGACGGCTATGAATATCAACGCACTGCTAATGGATGAGCGGGACAACGTGGTGACCTGCGTGGCCGCAGTGAGCAAAGGAAGCCGGATTGTCTATCGGAAAAGCGGTGAGGTATGCGCGCTGACGGCGCAAGACGACATCCCCTACTGTCACAAAGCGGCGCTGGAGGATCTGCCCCAAGGCGCGGAAGTGCGCAAGTACGGGGAAATGATCGGACAGACTACCGCCCCCATTGGCAAGGGGCGCTGGGTAAACCACGAGAATGTTGTCAGCATACCCCGAGACTACGACAGCGAATTCATCCATTGAGAGAGGAGCGGAAACCATGGAATTTTGGGGCTATAAGCGGAAAGAAGGCCGGGCGGGCATCCGCAACCATGTGCTGATCCTGCCCACTTGCGCCTGCGGAAGCGAGAGCTGCCGGATCGTGGCCGGCCAGGTCCGGGGCGCGGTCAATATTGTGTTCAACACCGGCTGCTCCGATGTGGCGGCCAACACGGAGATGTCACAGAAGGTGCTCACCGGGTTCGCCTGCAATCCCAACGTTTACGGCGTGGTCATCATCGGCCTGGGCTGCGAGACCGTCCCCCACAACAAGCTGCGGGAGAAAATCCAGGCGCAAACCTCCAAGCCGGTTGTCTCCTTCGGCATCCAGGAGGAGGGCGGTACGCTGAAAACCATTGAGAAAGCCGTCCGGGCCGCCCGGGACATGGCGGCGGAGGCGGCCATGCAGCAAAAGGAGCTGTGCGACATCTCGGAACTTCTGCTGGGCATCGAGTGCGGTGGCTCCGACGCCACCTCCGGCATCGCCAGCAACCCCGCCGTGGGCGAGCTCAGCGACCTGCTGGTGGACCTGGGGGCTTCCACCATCATGAGCGAGTCCATTGAGTGGATCGGTGGGGAACACGTGCTGGCCAAGCGGGCCGCCACCCCGGATATCCATAACCAAATCATCCAGGTGTGCAGGGACTACGAGGAGCATCTGAAAGCGGCGGGGCAGGACTGCCGCGCGGGCCAGCCCACCCCGGGCAACAAGGCGGGCGGGCTGTCCACCCTGGACGAAAAGAGCCTGGGCTGCATCCGCAAGGGCGGCACCCGCCCCATCGTGGAGGTGCTCCAGCAGGCCCAGCGCCCCACAAAGACCGGCGCGATTGTGATGGACACCGCCGGCTACGACATTTCCTCCGTCACATCCATGGTGGCGGGCGGCTGCAACGCCGTCATCTTCACCACCGGACGGGGAACCCCCACGGGAAATGCCATCGTGCCTGTGCTGAAGGTCACGGCCAACTCCCACACCTACCAGTGGATGGAGGACAATATGGATGTGGATCTCAGCCCGATCATTACCGGAGAAAAAACCTACCAGCAGTGTGGGAGGGAACTGCTGACGGTGATCGGCGAGGTTTGCAGCGGGAAGCTGACCAAGGCGGAGGCCTACGGCTTCTCCGATGTGGCGGTGGATCACGTGTGCAGGTTTGTGTAAGGCTGTATCAGCGGTTTCGAGAAAGGAGAAAAGAGACATGACACCATTAGTAATCTGCCTCATCATCTGCGCGCTGACCATGGTCAGCTATGTGTTGAACAAAATCCCCATGGCACTCACGGCCCTGCTCAGCATGGTGGCGTTTATCCTCACTGGCTGCCTGAATCCCCAGACCGCGCTGGGCTACTTCGGCAACGCCAACGGCATCATGATCGTCGCCATGTTCGTGGTAGCCGCCGGTTTCACCCGCACCCAGTTTGTGAAAAAAGCTGCCGCCAGCGTGAACAAGATCGCCCACGGTTCTTTGATGATGGTTATGCTGGGCTATGTACTGGTCACCGCCCTGCTGGCCCAGTTCATCCAGAGCTCCATCATCGTGTTCGGCATCATGGCCCCCATGATGATCGCCAGCTGCGAGGAGCTGAAGATCAGCCCGTCCAAGACCCTGTTCCCCCTGTGCATCGTCAGCATCGCCACCATCTCCGCCCTGCCCCTGGGCGGCGGGGCCACCCGGTACGCCACCCTCAACGGCTACCTGCAGGCCAATGATTACGCCTCTTACACCGTGGCCATCACCGACCCCATGAAGGCATCCCTGCCCACGCTCATCGTGGTGATGGTCTACTGCATCTTCTTTGCCACCAAGTTTGCCCCCAACGCCCCGGTGGTTCAGGCCAGCGAAATCAAGGGCCGCAAGGACGACAAAGAGCCCCTGTCCCCCTTTAAGGAGCGGGCCGGCTACATCATCTTCATCCTCACTACCGCCGCCCTGATCCTCCAGCCCCAGCTCAAGATTGAGACCTGGGTGATCTGCGTCACCGGCGCCCTCGCTATGGTTCTCTTTGGCGTGCTCACCGAGAGGGAGGCCATCGCCGCAATCAACTGGCCCATGGCGTTCCTGTTCGCCGGCGCCCTGTGTATGGGCGGCGCCCTCACCGAAACCGGCGCGGGCGAGGTCATCGGCGGTATCCTTGCGAACTTCGCCAACAAGCTGGATAATCCCTACCTGATCGGCCTTGTCTTCTTCCTCGTTCCCTTCCTGCTCACCCAGGTGATGATGAACCGCACCGTCATGGTCATCTTCATCCCTATCGCCATCCTGGCCTGCAAGGCCATGGGCGCCAACCCCGTGGGCATTATCATCCTGGTACAGAACGCCTGCACCAGCTCCTTCATGACCCCCATGGCCACCCCCGCCGTCCCCATGTGCATGGCCAGCGGCGGCTACGACATCCCCTCCCTCATCAAGCAGTCCCTCCTGCCCGCCGTCATCCTGTGTATTGTCAACGTGGCCTGGATCATGACCGTGTTCCCCATGTACTGAGCGGAAAGACATCAAACACCAATTGCCTCCCCGCCGAAAGGCGGGGAGGTAAAAGAATAAGGAGGTACGCAATATGTTGGAGGTCAAGCAGTTTCCCAGCGATATGAGTGCATTGGAACTGGATCGCACCGATCCCAAGCGTTGTTTGGTCAGCGGTCTTTTCGAGGAATCTGTGAACGTTGGGGACACTCGGCGGCGGTTTTATACCTACATCGCGCCGGGGCTGTGCAGTAACCAGCCCTGCCTCGTCCTGGCCCCGCCGGAGGATGTCCCCGTGTTGGACTTCCTGGAGCAGGGTTTCTGGCTGGACTTTGCCCAGGAGCACCAGATTTTCCTTCACATCCTGGAGTCGGAGGATGGCAAATACCGCCTGGACGGCACTGACGCCGCCTATATGAACCGGGTGTATGTGGAGATTCAGTCCCGAAAGTTTTATGTCACCATGCAGGACAACATCTACGCCGCAGGCATCGGCGGCGGCGCGGCGGTAGCTCAGCAGGCCGCCATGGAGATGGCCTCCGAGTGGTCGGGCCTTGCCACCTTCGGTGAGATGGTCCCGGAGGTACTCCACAGCACGCAGCGCGTTCACGCCGGTGAGAACACTGGCAAGACCGAACTGGTGGTCAGTGGCGCCAAGGCCCAGCTTCCTGTCTGGATGGCCTGGGAGGCAAACGCCGGGGCAAACGGGTCGGTGTGCAATTACTGGAAGCGCCAGAACGACGCCGACGGCGAGGCGTTTTCCAACCGCTGGACGGACGAAATCTATTTTCCCAGCCGCGTGTGCAAAAAGAGCCAGGTCAACGAGGAAAAAATTGCTCAGGTGCGCGTCACCAACGGCTATACAGGAACCTTGACCGAGGAATTTTTCACTGCCGTCTGGAACTATATCAGTCTGGCCCGCCGCCACCGCAGCTTCGGCAAAAAGGCGCTGCGTATTTACGAAAACCCCGTGGCCTACGGTGCCCAGTTGCGCACCATGGAGTTGGATGGCTTCACCCGCCGCTGGTACGAGTACGTACCGGAGAGCGTCCGGCAGAACGGTAAGCCTGTTCCGCTGGTTGTTTGTATGCATGGCCGGGGCGGCAGCGCCGAGACCTTTATGGATTTGTCCGGGCTGAACCGGGTGGCCGAGGAGCGCAACTTCATCGCGGTGTTCCCAGAGGCCGGCGTTTACCAGCAACGTCCCGGAGGCCTACGGAATGTGCTTTTGTGGAACGGCAGCTATCAGGGAAAGAAGATCGACGACGTAACTTTTGTCCTGAACATGATCGAGGACATAAAAAGCCGATACGCCATCGATCCCACCCAGGTCTATGCTTGCGGTCAGTCCAGCGGCGGCATGATGACCTCTGAGCTAGCGCTCCGGGCCCCCGGTGTTTTCGCGGCAGTCTCGCCTTGGTCTGCCATCGTGGACCCAAACCATGGACTAGTGCTGCCGGAAAAAATTGACCCTGCGGTGCCGTATATGTTCCTGTTTGGCGACAGCGACTGGCTCTGTGTCGATCGGGAACACGGGGAGTTGGAATACCACGTGACTCACGACATTGCCGCCTTCCTCAAACACCTGATGAAGCTCTATCAGTTGGATGAAAATCCCCGGCGATACACTTGTGGCGAAATCAGCTATTATGTCTATCTCAACGCCAAGCGGGTGCCCATGCTGACAGTGGGCACTGTAAAGGGGATGTCCCACGCCAATTATCCCCGGGAGAGCTGGATCGCCTATGACGAATTCTTGAGCAAGTTCTCCAAACTCACGGACGGGACCCTGCTCTATATGGGTGAGGAAATCTGATTATCGGGAAGATCTATCAAGAGAAGCCCATTATGGCGCAGGTCAAAGCGGCAGAGGCTGCAATGGCCTGCGCCCTTGCATAACAGGAGGAATATTAAACTATGGAACGTAAATACCCCCACCTTTGCGCGCCCATTACCCTGGGCCGCACCACCTTCCGCAACCGGATGTTTTCCGCTCCCATGGGCGGCACTGATATCACCAACGACGGCTGTATTGGCCCCAAATCCACCGCCTTCTATGAGCTGCGGGCCAAGGGCGGCGCGGCGGCGGTCACCGTGTCTGAGTGTATGGTTCATCCCGAGACCGACGGCTCCCACGCCTATCATCTGGACGAGAGCATTCTGAACTCTTTGGCCTGCGCCACCTATACCGCTGACGCCATCCGCCGGCATGGGGCCATGCCCAGCCTGGAGCTGTCCCATTCCGGGATGTACTCCGGCACCTACATGACTGATAAAAACAAGCAGCACGGCATGACCCGGTGGGGTCCTTCTGCCATGGTCCGCCCGGACGGGGTTCAGGTGGGTGAACTGACCTGCGGCATGATTGGCGAAATCGTTGCTGCCTACGGCCATGTCGCCGGACTTGCCAAGCGGGCGGGCTTTGAGCTGCTGATGATCCACGGCGGCCACGGCTGGCTCATCAACCAGTTTTTGTCCCCTATGTTCAACATGCGCACCGACGAATATGGCGGCTCTTTGGAAAACCGCTGCCGCTTCGCCATTGAAGTTTTGAAGAGCGTCCGGGAAGCCATCGGCCCCTTTTTCCCCATCGAGTTCCGTCTGTCCGGCGCGGAGTTTGTAGAGGAGGGCTACGGTCTGGATGAGGGAATACGCATTGCCCAGCAGCTTGAGCCGTATATCGACCTGCTCCACGTCACGGCAGGCACTTACCAGCGTACCTTCGGCATTACCCATCCCTCCATGTTCACCGACCACGGTCGGAACGTCTATCTGGCCGCTGAGATCAAAAAACACGTCAAAGTCCCTGTGGCCACGATTGGCGGACTGAACGACCCGGCGCAGATGGAGGAGATCATCGCCACCGGCAAGGCGGACGTGGTGTATATGGCCCGTGCCCTGCTGGCCGATCCCTTCCTGCCCCGGAAGGTTACGGAAAACCGGGATGATGAAATTGTCCGCTGCCTGCGCTGCTTCACCTGCATGGCGGAGCGGGCGGCTACCTCCACCCGCCGCTGCACGGTCAACCCGCTGATCGGCCGGGAGTGCGAGGGAGATGAGGTTACGCCCGCCCTGGTGAAGAAAAAGGTACTGGTAGCTGGTGGAGGCCCCGGCGGGCTGTACGCCGCCTACACCGCCGCGCGGCGGGGTCATCATGTCGTTTTGTGCGAACAGGAAAACGAGCTGGGCGGCATCTTGAAAAGCGAACAGGCCCTGCCCTTCAAGTACGAGATGTACCAGCTCACGGGCGCCTATGAGAAGCTGGCCCGGGACGCGGGGGTGGAAATCCGGCTGAACACCGAAGTCACAAGGGAATATGCTGAAAAGGAGAACGCCGACGCCCTCATTATTGCGGTTGGCTCTGAGCCCCTGGTGCCGCCCATCCCCGGTTTGGATGGGGACAATGTGGTGGTCGTCAACAACTACTACAGGGAGAAGGATCAAGTCGGCGGTGAAGTCGTGGTCATGGGCGGCGGCTTGGCTGGCTGTGAGTGCGCCATTCACCTGGCCCAAGAGGGCAAGACCGTCCGGTTGGTGGAGATGCGCGACGAACTGGCCCCTGACGCTAACGTCCGCCACCGGCCCCTGATGCTGAAGCAGATGGACGAGCTGGATAAAAAGCTGACCATCTACACCGGCCATAAGGCGCTGAAGGTCACAGCCGATGGCGTGGTGTGCCAGGGCAAGGACGGAAAAGAGGTGCTGGTTCCCGGCGGAAGCGTCATTTGTGCGTTAGGCCAGCGTTCCCGCGCCAATGTGGTGGAGCAACTTCGTGACGCCGCGCCCTTTGTCCAGGTGATCGGCGATGCCGCCAAGGTGTCTACCATCACCAACGCCGTCTATTGGGGATACCACGCCGCGCTGGATATCTGAACAGGAAACAGAACTACGCGGAGGTTTTCCGCTAAAATGGTTGATTATCTCAAAAAAACCTTGGGTTACGGGCATGCAAGCAGGATTTCAAGCTGAATTTACTACCAATTTACTACCTTTGAGGGAAGCCGGCGCGGTGATTTACAGCCTGATTGAGACTGTCAAAGAAACCGGGCTGAATCCCTTCCGCTATCTGACTTGGATTTTGGAAACCGCTCCAAAGCTGGATCGTACCGTGGAGGGTTGGGCTGTGCCGCTGCTCCCGGCTAATGCGTCTGAGTCTTGCGCAACTGCATAATCCTTTTGAACCGCGACGCTGATTCGCTTTAGCGCTGCGGTTCTCTTTTGAGCTGGCTGATTTTACGCCTACATTCTTTTTTACAAATGGATTGCGGATATTTTTAGGGCTGTACCACCTTGTCAAATGTTGCTCGCTTTACCCCCGTGATTCTCCGAAATTTTGTGTTTGAATATCCTGCTATCTTTTTGACATTTTAGGCAGAGCCTTGATATATTGCACAATCATTCTCTGCTAAAATGAAAAACACTGGTTGATTTGCCACGCTTAGGGAGGTATGGAAAGATGAGCCTGATCAGGCCGGACAGTCTGCCGATTCGTTTTTTAACCAAAGTATGCGACCTGATTCTTTTGAACCTGCTTTTTGTCCTGTCCTGTGCCACAGTGGTCTTTTCCGGGACAGGACTTACAGCTTTGTATGCCGTGACGCTGAAAATGCTACGCGGAAAGGAGTGCTCCGTATTCAAGGGCTACTTTCAGGCGGCCCGAGACAATTTCATCTTCTCCACCCCCGCCGCTGTCCTGCTCTTTTTGGATGGAGCGCTGATTGCCTGCCTGTGCTGCGTGCTCTATGCGGAGTCTCTGCTCATTCCGCCTGAGCTGTTTATCCTGTTGACCATTGTCTCCATATTTTTCACCGCAGTGCTGGGCTGGCTATTTCCGCTCCTGTCCTGCTTTGACAACACTTTTCCCCATCACTTGGCCAATGCGGCCAAACTGGCCCTGGCCCATCTGCCCGTCACCTGTCTGATGACGCTGGTGAACCTGCTGCCCCTTCTGCTTTCCCTGCTGTTCCCCGCACTGCTGGGGCAAATCATTGCCTTCTGGCTGCTCATCGGCATGGCGGCGGGAGCCTTCGCAAATTCGTTCTATCTATCCCGGATATTCGACGCGACAGGAGGATAAACACCGTGAAAAAAACGCTGTCTTATGAGGGATATCACCTGACGTTTGAAGATGATTTCGACGGTCCCGCATTGGACCGGACCTGCTGGAACGTGGAACTCCATCCACCGGGCTGGGTCAATGAAGAACTCCAGGAGTATGTGGACAACGATGAGGTCATCAGCCTAAAGGATGGACAACTGCTTCTCCGGGCGGTGGAGCGGGTGGACGAAACTGGGAAGGTGTCCTACACCTCTGGTCGGGTGTCCACCCAGTGGAAGCGGGATTTCACCTACGGCATCTTTGAGGCCCGGTTGAGGGTGCCAAAAGGCAAAGGATTTCTACCTGCCTTCTGGCTCATGACAACCGACGAGGACCGGTACGGTCAATGGCCTGTCTGTGGAGAGATCGACATCATGGAGGTTCTGGGAGACCAGCCGCGGAAAAACCATGGTACCCTCCACTACGGCCTGCCCCATGAGCAAACCCAGGGGACGCTCACGCTGGATACGGGTGACTTCTCCCGGGAGTTCCACAATTTTGCTATAAAGTGGGAACCGGGGTCGATCCGCTGGTATGTGGATGGAGTGGAGTTCTTCCGCGCGGAAAGCTGGTTCTCAGCGGGCGCGGACGGAATCAGGGCATATTTCCCCGCTCCCTTTGATCACGATATGTACCTCATCCTGAACCTGGCGGTGGGCGGCGTCTGGCCGGGCGATCCGGACGAAACCACGGACTTTGATCGGGCTGAGCTGGCCGTGGACTGGGTGCGGGTATATCAAAAATAAACGGAGGTGGACCCATGGGCAGCATTCAATTTTTGAACGACACAGGAACTTTTCTGCTCAATGATCCGGAAGAGGTCAGCGGGCTGTACTTTCCTCTCGCCGGTGAAGCGGGGCTGAAAAGCGCCGTCTCCCCCAGCCTGGCTGGGGATTGCAAACTGGATCAGGAGACGTTCCTGCTGGAACCGGTGAGCATAGAGGACCTGCACACCAGCCGGAGCACCCGGAATTTCTGGTGTGTCAGCGACAAGGGCTGTTGGTCCGCTGCCGGCGTATCCGCCCGACAGGAGGCGGAGCGTTTCACCCAGGCCCAGGACAAAAGCACCCTCACCGCCGGACTCATGTGGCACAGCATATGCCGGACCTCTGCCTTCTTCAGGCTTCGGGCAGAAATCACCTCCTTCGTTCCTCCTGACGAAAACGTGGAGGTGATGGCGGTAAAGCTCACCAACATGGACAGCGCCCCCCAGACCGTGACCGCCATTGGGGCCGTCCCCATCTATGGAAGGAGTGCCGATAACCTTCGGGACCACCGAAACGTGACCTCCATGCTCCACCGCATCAAAACGACGACTCACGGCGTTCTGGTCAAGCCCACCATGTCCTTCGACGAGAAGGGCCACCGGGAAAACCACCGAATCTACTATGTGTTGGGCTGTGCGGGGGACGGGACCGCTCCCCAGGCGTTCTATCCCACCGTGGAGGACTTCATCGGCGAGGGCGGCACCTTCCTCAAGCCCCGGGCGGTGTATGAGGATGCCCCGGGTGTCCTCGCCGGGACCCGAATCGACGGGCGGGAGGCCATGGGCGGCATCCGCTTTCCCGCGGTCACGCTGGGGCCGGGGGAGACCGCCCGGTACACCGTCCTGCTGGGAGTGTCGGAGGATGAGACAGAGGCCGATCGCCTTTGCGGCGCCTTATCCACCTCAAAACAGGTGGAGGCGGAGCTGGAGCGCACCAAGGAATATTGGCAGGAAAAGGTGAATGTGCGCTATCGCACCGGAAATGAGCGGTTTGACCACCTGATGCGCTGGGTGAGCTTTCAGCCGTTTCTGAGGCGGATCTACGGCTGTTCCTTCCTGCCCCACCACGACTATGGCCGGGGTGGCCGGGGTTGGCGGGACCTGTGGCAAGACTGCCTGTCCCTGCTGCTCATGGATCCATCAGGAGTGGGGGAGATGGTGAAAGCCAATTTCGGCGGGGTTCGGGTGGACGGGACCAACGCCACCATCATCGGAGACGGCCTGGGCAATTTTATCGCCGACCGCAACGGCATCGCCCGGGTGTGGATGGACCACGCCCTCTGGCC
>CAJTTS010000031.1 GCA_910579155.1 uncultured Oscillospiraceae bacterium
GCTGCTCTTTGTCCATGCGGAAGATACCAGCGCCGGAGTGCTGCGGGCTGCTATGGGCATCGCGTTGCTGATGGGGTATCTCCCCATGAAGAAGTTCTTCGCATATTACATCATCGGTTTTGTCCTGATGGCCTACCTGCCCTCCAACTTCACCATCCTGGGCGTGTCCCTGGCCGGTCTGGCGCTTGCGGCCATCTATCTGTCCAACACGGAAAACAACGCTGCCGCCGCAGTGACCGGTGGTTCTGACGATATGGAGGTGGAGATCGATGAGTAAGCGGACCTTAAATACGGCGACCGGTGAAAAGCTCACCAAGCAGGACCTTCAGAAGGTCTATGTCCGAAACCTGTTCGGCCTCCAATGGGGCTGGAACTACGAGACCATGCAGGGCTTGGGCTATTGCTATGTCATCATGCCCATCCTGCGCCGCTTATACCGCAACGACCCGGAAAAGATGAAGAAAGCCCTCAAAACCGAGCTGGGCTACTTCAATACCTCCCAGCCCATGTCCCACCTGATCGTGGGCACGGACGCCGCCCTTCAGGAGGAGCTGGGCATCGACGCCGCCGAGGATGCCGTCATCGGCGTCAAAACCGGCCTGATGGGCCCCTTCGCCGGGGTAGGCGATACCGTTTTCATCACCATTTACCGCGCCCTGGTCTTTTCCATCGCGGCCTACATCGCCATGGGCGGTCAGGCCATCGCCCTGCTCATCCCCCTCGTCTGCGGCGTGGCCATGCTGGCGGTGCGGTATAAGTTCACGTTCCTGGCCTATGAGCAGGGCCGCAAGCTGGCCTCCGGGCTGTCCGGGCAGTTGAAGCGGCTGACAGACGCCGCCTCCGTGCTGGGGCTCACGGTGGTCGGCGCCCTGGTGCCCTCGGTGGTCAAGGTTCCCATGAACGTCAGCGTCAACATCGGCGAGGTCTCTCTGGACATCCAGTCCATGCTGGACAAGATCATCCCCGCCGCCCTGCCCCTGGCCGTTGTGCTGCTGTCCTACTGGCTGCTGGGCAAGAAAAAAATGACCACGGTTAAGCTGATCCTGATCCTGATGGTCGTCGGCATCGGTTTTGGTCTGCTGAACGTGTTCTTCGCCACTCCCGCATAACAGCACTCGGAGAACCCCAAAACAACAAACGGAAAAGGGCCTCCCGGCAGTGCGTCCGTGCCATGCCGAGGGGCCCTTATTGGAAAGGAGCAAGGATCATGATAACCCATATGCGAATCGACGAACGGCTGATCCACGGCCAGGTGGCCAGCGTCTGGACAAACTTTCTGGGCTGCACCCGGATCATCGTAGCCAACGACGAGGCCCCAAAAAGCGAGATGCAGATCGCGGCGCTGAAGCTGGCCTGTCCCACAGGGGTAAAGCTGTCCATTCTGTCGGTGAGCAAGGCGGCGGCCAATATTCTGGCCGGGAAGTATGACGGCGACAAGGTGTTTCTGATCACTCGAAACGTACCGGACTGCAAGCGCCTGGTGGACGCGGGCGTGCCCCTCCCCGGTGTGAACGTGGGCAACCTGGCCCACCACGAAGGCTTGCAAAAGATTAAGAAATCTGTTAGCCTTAGCGGAGAGGATATCGAATTGATCCGTCAGATGATCGCCAAGGGCGTGCGCGTCACCGCCCAGATGATCCCCGACGAGTCCGACGCCAGCATCGAAACCTTCCTCAAATAAGGCGAAAAGGATTTGAGCGAACGATGGATTTTATCAAACACTTGTCCATGCACTACAACGCGCTGCCCAAACAGAGCAGGCGGCTGGCCGACTTCATCCGGGAGAACCCCTCCAAGGTCATCCGAATGACGGCAAAGGCCCTGGGCGAGGAGAGCGGCACCTCCGCCGCCGCCGTGGTGCGGCTGTGCCAGCAGCTAGGCTTTGAGGGGCTGGAGCAGATGAAAATCAGCCTGGCCAGGTATGTGAGCAGCGAAGAACTCAATATCCCCATTGATCCCATCATCGCTCCCGGGGACTCTATCCCGGATATTGCGCAAAAACTGTGTCATATGCAGACCAATACCGTACAGGAAACGTTGGCACTTATGGACTACGACGCGGTGAAAAAGGCGGTGGCCCTGCTCCAGAAGGCCCGCAGGGTCTACCTGTTCGGCTTGGGCAGCTCGGGGCTGGTGGCCCAGGAGCTGTGCCACCGCCTGAACCGGATCGGCATCCCCTGCATTTTCCTCACCGACGGGCACACCAATTTGGAGTACGCCGCGGTGGCGGACGCCAAGGACCTGGTTATCGCCTTCTCCTACAGCGGCGAGACACGGGAGGTATATCTGGCCGCCCGGCACGCCCGGGAACGGGGGACGGAGGTCATCGCCGTGACCCGGAATAAGCTGAGCGCCCTCAGCGACAGCGCCTCCCTGGTGCTCCGCGTCCCCATCGCCGAGAACCGCGTCCGCGTGGGGGCCATGGCCTCCATCGACTCTGAGATGTTCGTGGCCAATGTACTGTATATGAGCTTGCTGCAAAGGAACTTTGAAAAGTACGAGAAAATGTTTATTGATACATCCCGCGTAGTGAATCTTTTGAGGGAGTGACCTTTATCATGGAGAAAAACGCGCTGCCCACCGAGCAGCGAAACCAGGACACCATCCATATCGACGAGGCCAGCACCATTGAGATGCTGCGCATGATTAATCACGAGGACAAAAAGGTGGCGACCTGTGTGGAGCGGCACTTGGATGAAATTGCCGCAGCCATTGACGCCGCCTCTGAAAAATTTGCGGCGGGTGGCCGCATTGTATACTGCGGCGCCGGTACTTCCGGGCGCATGGGCTTTATGGATTCCGCCGAGTGCCCGCCCACCTATGGCGTGCCCAAAGAGCGGGTGGTCTCCCTGATGGCGGGAGGAATTGCCGCCGTCAGCCAGGCCAAGGAGGACGCCGAGGATCACCCGGAATTGGGCGTCGCCGACCTGAAGGGGATCGCCTTTACCAAGGGCGACGTGCTGGTCGGCCTAGCCGCCAGCGGCCGGACCCCCTATGTGGTGGGCGCGATGGAGTACGCCAAACAGTTGGGCGGCATCACCATATCCGTCACCTGCAACGAAAACCCGGACTGTCCCATAAACCGTCTGGCGGACTATCCCATCGGCATCTACGCCGGGCCGGAGGCCATTACCGGCTCCACCCGGATGAAAGCCGGGACCGTGCAAAAGCTGGTGCTCAATATGTTTTCCACCGGCGTCATGGTCAAAACAGGGAAGGTCTATTCCAACCTCATGGTGAATATGCACCTGAGCAACCAAAAGCTGGTTCGGCGCGCCAAGGACATCGTGACCGACATCACCGACGCCAACGAGGAGGAAATCGACCGGCTTTTGGAGCAGACCGGGCGGAACGTCCCCCTTACTATCTTCATGCTGCTCACCGGCTGCCCTATGGATGAGGCGCAGGCATGTCTGGCCCAAAAGCATGGGCACATCAAAAATGCCCTTGCCGCCTTCTATAACAGCAAACAGAACCAAGCCGCCGTGACATAGGCGTAGATACCCAGGGCGAACCCGGCGCTACCGCGGCCCGGCAGATACATAGCGATCACAACTTAACCAAATAAGAACAAGGGGAGCTGCCGCCAAATGCCGCAGCTCCCCTTTACATGTTTGCCCGTGGTCAGTAGGATACGCTCCCATTGTGCTTTTCGTTCACCACATAGTAGGCCGTGCGCTCCTCCGGCTTAACGTACAGCTTTAAATCAGTGATCGGCGTGCGCTTTTTGACTTGCCGGAATTCCGCCTTTGCCGCTTCCACCAGCCCGTCCAAATCCACCTCGCTGCCCTGAAACTGCACGATGACCGTAGGCTTGAGATTGTCCGCCTTCGCCTTGCTTTCCATGCGCGCTTTTGCCGCGGCCGCCTTTTCCTCCGGCGTCATGGGTTTTCTGCCGCCCTTCTTTTTTGCTGCCGGTTCAGTGGCGGCGGCGATTGTTTTCTCCTTGTCCATCGATATCACCTCTGTTTTATGATTTGCTGGCTCAAACTTCCAGTCCATTATATATGGTGATACCCAAAAAAGCAAGAGAATATGCTTCTTTTCCCACAAATCCGCTCCACCGGCCCGGAGTAGTCTCAAAATGGCGTGAACGCGGGGCTGCGGCCCTGCGGCGAATCAGCAAAGGTTCACGCCTGCCTTCTGGAATTTTATATGGATTTTACGTTGCCCTGGTTGAAAATTTTACATTTAGACGGTAAAATATAATTGCAGACTATTAAAATTGGAGGAAACTCGCGCTATGGATATATTCGACATACTGACCCTGTCCGGCGGGCTGAGCCTGTTCCTGTTCGGCATGAGCATTATGGGCCAGGCCCTGGAGCGAAGGGCGGGAGATCAGCTCCGCTCGCTTCTGGGAAAATTCACTTCCGGAAGAGTCTCCGGGCTGTTGACGGGCCTGGGGGTCACTGCGGTGATCCAAAGCTCTTCAGCGGCCACCGTCATGGTGGTCGGTTTCGTCAACTCGGGCCTGATGACTCTGGGCCAAGCCATCAACGTCATCATGGGGGCCAACATCGGCACCACGGTCACGGCGTGGATTTTGAGCCTGACGGGAATCGACGGCGGCAGCATATTCATCCAGCTTTTAAAGCCCGCCTCCTTTACGCCGGTGCTCGCCGTAATCGGCATCATCTTCTATCTGTTCTGTAAGTCCGCAAAGAAAAGGGATACGGGCATGATCCTGCTGGGCTTCGCTACGCTGATGTTCGGCATGGAGACCATGTCCGGCGCGGTGTCGGGACTGCGGAACGTCCCGTCCTTCCAGCAGCTTTTCATCCTGTTCAAAAATCCGGTCCTGGGCGTTCTGGCCGGGGCGGTGCTTACGGCGGTCATCCAGTCCAGCTCCGCCTCCGTGGGTATTTTGCAGGCGCTGGCCGTTACCGGGCAGGTCTCCTATGGCGCGGCCATCCCCATCATCATGGGGCAGAATATCGGCACCTGCGCCACCGCCATGCTCTCCTCCGTGGGGGCAAGCAAAAACGCGAAGCGCGCCGCCCTGGTTCACCTGTCCTTTAATGTGATCGGCAGCGCGGTGTGGCTGGTCGCGTACTGCACCGTCCGGGCAGCGTTCACCCCCCCGTTTTTAGAGGGACCGGCCACGCGGGTGGGGATTGCCGCCGCCCACACAGTGTTCAATGTCCTGTGTACGCTGCTTATGCTTCCCCTGTCCGGCTTTCTGGAGTGGCTGGTCAACAGGCTGATCCCCGACGCGCAGCGGCCCGAGGCGCGCCCGGAGCTGGACGAGCGCCTGCTGTCCGCCCCCCACATCGCATTGGGGCGGTGCCGGGAGGTGGCTGCCGATATGGCAAAAACCGCTGTCTCCGCATTTCGGAGCTCCCTTGCCGCGCTGCGGGACTGCACCCCGGAGCTGGCCGCGTCCGTCCGGGAACAGGAGGAGAAAACCGACCATTACGAGGACATTCTGGGCGACTATCTGGTGAAGCTGAGCGCAAGGCAGATCGGCGAGGCGGACAGCGCGGAGGCGGCGAAGCTTTTGAAAATCATCGGCGATTTTGAGCGCATCGCCGACCACGCGGTCAACCTTTTGGAATCCGCAGAGGAGATACGGGATAAAAAACTGCGGCTCACAGGCGCCGCCACCGCCGAGCTGGACGTGCTGTCTGCTGCCGTCACGGAGATTCTGGAGCTGTCGCTGACGGCGTTTCTGGGGGATGATTTGAACGCCGCCGCCCAGGTGGAACCCCTGGAGGAGGTCATCGACCAGCTCAAGGAGCAGCTTCGTACCCGCCACATCCTGCGTTTACAGCAGGGGGCCTGTACCATTGGAACAGGCTTTGCGTGGTCCGACCTTCTGACCGACCTGGAGCGCACCGCCGACCACTGTTCCAACATCGCCGGGAGCATCATCGACGCGGCGGGCGGCGCTATGAACCCGCACAGGTCCCTGCGGGAGCTCCGAAGCGGTGGAGCGGATTTCTCGGCGAGGTTCAACCGGTACAGGGAAAAATACGCCTTAGAGCCGGTACAGCCCCGTTGACATTGTAGATGTTCCGTGCTATTCTATGTCTACAACATCGACAGGAGCGTGGAACTATGGATAGCATAAAATTGACCTCCAGCGAATGGAACATCCTCAACTGCCTGTGGGAACGGAGCCCCCGCACGGTGATGCAGCTCTCCAACGAGCTGGAACAGACCGTGGGTTGGGCCAGGAGCACCACCATCACCACCCTGCACCGCATGGAGGCCAAGGGCCTGGTACGCTGTGAGTCGGCGGGCCGGGGTACGGCATATACCCCTCTGGTGGAGCGGGACCAGGCGGTGCTGGCGGAGACAAAGAGCTTTTTGAACCGGGTATACCAAGGCAGCGTGGGCATGATGATGAGCGCCATGGTGAGGCAGGAGGGGCTAAGCCTGGAACAGATTGCCCAGCTCCGGGCTATCCTGGACGAGGCGGAGCAGAAGGCGGGGGCTCCCGGTTCTGCCGGCCACTCTACAAGACCTCCCCTCTGAGCCAATTGCGCCCCAATCCGTCGCCGGGATTCATGATGCGTCCGGCCAGCTTCCCCTTCCGCCGCATCTTCTTCAGCCGGATGATCGAAATACGCCCCCGCGGCCACGGCGGTTTGACGGCTTCCGGAAATCGGGGGACTATTGTCTTTCGGCCATTTGTATGATATAGTGCTAAAAGGTCGGGAAGCGCTCAATTGGCAGCGTCTCCCATTTGCCCGTGTCCGGGTGTTTTGCGCGGCGACGCATCTATCACCGATCAATTGAATCACCCCCAATATTTTTAAGGAGGAACTATAATGGGATTCTTAACAGGTAGAACCGCCATCATCACTGGCGCCGGCCGGGCGGTCCTCAGCGACGGGCGCTGCGGCTCCATTGGCTATGGCATCGCCACCGCCTACGCCAAGGAAGGGGCCAACCTGGTCATCACTGGCCGCAACGTGAAAAAGCTGGAATCCGCCAAGGAGGAGCTGGAGCGGCTCTACGGCGTTCAAGTGCTCATCCTCCAGGCCGACGTCAACGCCAGCGCGGACAACGAGGCCGTGGTTCAGACCGTCGTTGACGAGACGATAAAGACTTTCGGCCGTATTGACGTGCTCATCAACAACGCCCAGGCGTCTGCCTCCGGCGTCCCCCTGGCCGACCACACCACAGACCAGTTTAACCTGGCCCTCTACTCCGGCCTGTACGCCGCTTTCTATTATATGAAAGCCTGCTATCCCCACCTGAAGGAGACCAAAGGGGCTGTCATCAACTTCGCCTCCGGCGCCGGTTTGTTCGGCAATTACGGCCAGTGCGCTTACGCCGCCGCCAAGGAGGGCATCCGCGGCCTGACCCGCGTCGCCGCCACCGAGTGGGGGCCCGACGGGATCAACGTCAACATCATCTGCCCCATCGCCTGGACCGCCCAGTTGGAGAACTTCCAAAACAACTACCCCGACGCGTTCAAGGCCAATGTAAAGATGCCTCCCATGGGCCACTACGGCGATCCTGAGGCGGAGATCGGCCGGGTGTGCGTCCAGTTGGCCCATCCCGACTTCAAATACCTCACCGGCGAGACTCTCACTCTGGAGGGCGGCATGGGCCTGCGTCCGTAAGCCCACCCCTCCATTTCCCCCCGGGGGGGGGGACGCGCAAAAAAGCGGAGGTTTTCCCGTTGCGGGAGGCGCATATCCCGATACGCGGCGGCAGGCTGCGGCATATCAGGTTTTGAAACCCGCATAAGGGGAGGACAATTCAAATGGGGACAAGCAACAGGGCTCTGTTTCTGTTCAGCAAAGGCGTGTCGCACATCGGCACAAGGCTGTTTACCTTTGCCTTGAGCTGGTATATCCTGTCCCAGACGGGCTCCGGTCTGAGCTTCAGCGTCTCGCTGCTGGTCAACTACCTGCCGCAGATCATCTTGTCCCCGTTTGTGGGAAGCCTCAGCGACCAGACCCGCCGCCCCAACCGGATTCTCGTCCTGTGCGACCTGGCCAGCGCCGCCGTCTGCTGCCTGCCGCTGTTCCGGCTCGGCCTTGCGTCCATATATTGCACCATTTTTCTGCTGTCCGCTATTTCGGCCGTCTTCAACAACGTCATCGACACTCATCTCGTCCGCCTGGACGGGGTGGACGGTGCGCAGGCGCTAAAAAGGCTGACCTCCTCCGCCCAGCTTATCACCTACGGGGTCAACATCGCCGCCCCCTCCATTGGCGGCATTCTAATCCGCGTGCTCCCCATCCGGATGTTCGCCGTCATCAATATTGTATCCTTTCTGCTGTCCGCCTTTGGGGAGCTGTGGCTGAAATACACCCCCCGCCGGGAGGAGCACGGACCCCGGTCCGCCAAAACCGCCCGGGGAAGCAGGAGGGCCGTGCTCTCCTATATGTTCGGGCAGCGCAATCTGCGGACATTTTTTCTCGCCGACAGCCTGGGCAATTTCTGCGTCAGCGCCGGCATCAGCGTGGCACTCCCCCTGATCGTCACCACCACGCTGGGCATTTCCTCCGCCGGGTACGGGCTGATCTCAAGCAGCCTCTCCGCCGGTTCGGTGGCCTGCGCGTTGTGGCGGGTGAAATCCCCCGGCAGCAGCCGCCTGCGATACCCTTTCCTGAAGTTGGGGCTCGTCGGCTGCTGCATGCTGCTCCTGGCGCTCACGGCGTGGCTCCCCAGCCACCCCCTCTGGTCGGTGGCCGCCCTGTGCCTGGCCATGTTTTTCACCGGATGGCTGTCTGTGGACATCAACATCCAGGTCAAAACGGCCCTCCAGCTTTTTATTGACCCGGCTTATCTCGGAAAGGTTCTGGGCGTGTCCACGTCCATCTCCTACGTTTTGATCCCGCTGTCGCTGGTCATCGCGGGAGGGATGTCGGAGCTATGGCCTTCGTTTACCCTGCCCTTGGCAAACGGGCTTTTGCTGATCGCCGTCCTCGTTCTTCTGTGGTGCGCGGAGCGCCCGGAGGCCCATGACGAATCATAAAACGGAGCGCGGTTCCCGCCCCAGGCGGAAGCCGCGCTCCGTTTGTCTTCCAGCCTCTTTTCCCTGCGATACCATCCTCCTACGCAATCAGTGGACGGTCTCTTCCCCCAGCAGCTTGTCGATGGATACCAGCTTGACGCAGAGGGTAAAAATCTCCATGGCCGTCCGCAAGTCCTCCTGGGACGGATAGGTGGGGGCAATCCGGATATTGCTGTCGTGGGGGTCCTTGCCGTAAGGATAGGTCGCGCCCGCCCCGGTCATCACCACGCCCGCCTTTTTCGCCTTGGCCACGATGGCCTTCGCGCAGCCGTCCAAAGAGTCAAAGGAGATAAAGTACCCTCCCTTGGGCGTGGTCCACGTCCCGATCTCCAGGCCGTCCAGCTCACTCTCCAGCATGCCGGTCACAATCTCAAACTTGGGGCGGAGGATATCCGCATGAAGGCGCATATGCTCCACCAGGCCATGGATATCGCCGAAAAACCGCACGTGGCGGAGCTGGTTCACCTTGTCGTGTCCGATGGTCTGGATGGCCAATTGCTTCTTGATATCCTCCATGTTGTTGGGCGAGGTGGCGATAGCCGCCAGTCCGGAGCCGGGGAAGCTGATCTTGGAGGTGGAGGCAAACTTATACACCAGGTCCGGGTTCCCCGCCCGTTTGCACTCCGCCAGGATTTCAATCAGGTGGTCCTGGTCCCGGTCATACAGGTGGTGGACACCGTAGGCGTTGTCCCAGTAAATGCGGAAGTCCTTGGCCGCCGGCTTCAGCCGGGCAAACCGGCGCACCGTATCGTCCGAGTAGGAGATCCCCTGGGGGTTGGAGTATTTGGGCACGCACCAGATGCCCTTGACGGCCTCGTCGGAGGACACCAGTTCCTCCACCATGTCCATATCCGGCCCGGTGGGCGTCATGGGCACGTTAATCATCTCGATGCCGAAATACTGGGTGATGGCGAAATGGCGGTCGTATCCCGGCACGGGGCACAGAAATTTCACCTTGTCCAGCTTGCACCAGGGGGTGCTCCCCATCACGCCGTGGGTCATGGAGCGGGAAATGGTATCGTACATGACGTTCAAGCTGGAATTCCCGTAAATGATGATGCTGTCGATGGGGTTTTCCATCATATCGCCGATCAGTTCCCTGGCCTCTTTGATGCCGTCCAGAATCCCGTAGTTTCGGCAGTCGGTGCCGTCCTCGCATGTCAGGTCGTCGTTGCTGCTCAGCACGTCCATCATCCCCATGGACAGGTCCAACTGCTCGGTGCAGGGCTTTCCCCTGGCCATATTCAAACTCAGGCCCTTTCCCTGGTACTCCTTATATTTGGCCTTCAGTTCAACCTTCAGGCTTTTCAGCTCTTCTTTGGTCATTTCCGCATACGGCTTCATTTTGTTCTCCTTTCGGTGTGAGACATTGTCCATCGCCACTATTATTTATATCGCATTTTCGGGATTTGTGCAAGCTCTTTACGCCCCACTTGCAATATTTTTATAGGCGGCGGGATAAGTGGTCGGATTTATCGGATATTCGGTCGGCCCGTTTCACCGGAACTGTGCTATAATATCGGCAGGCGCCACATCCGCGCAATGTTTGCCGAGAAGGAGGGGTCCCCGTGAAGGTATCCTCATTTTTGTACCTCGCCCGCTTTGGCGTGCGGTCCATTCTGCTCCGGAAAAGCGACCCCATCCTGGGCACCATCATCCTCACGGACCGGTGCAACCTCCACTGCAAGCACTGTTCCGTCAATAACATCACGGCGGTCCTCCACCCCTACCGGCAGCTCCGGGACGAGATGGAGCAGCTTTACGGAATGGGCGTGCGCATCCTGTTTTTCTGCGGCGGCGAAACCTTCCTGTGGAGCGACGGCGACAAAACCCTCCGCGACCTGGTAATTGAGGCCAAGCGGATGGGGTTTTTGATCGTCAACGTGGTCACCAACGGCACCTTCCCCCTGGACCTGCCCGAGGCGGACCTGATCCTATTAAGCCTGGACGGGGACCAGGAGCAGCACAACGCCATCCGGGGCGACACCTACGACCTGATTTTTGAAAACATCCGCCACGCCACCGCGGACAACATCTGCTTTTATATGGCCGTCAACCAGATCAACAAGGACGCCATCCCGGCGGTCTGCGCCGCCGCCCGGGACACCGAGCACGTCCGGGCCGTGTCCTTCAACTTCCACACCCCCTACCCGGACACGGAGGGACTGTCCCTGTCCAGCAGGGAGAAGGCCGTCTGCTGCCAAACCATCGCCGAGATGATGGACCAGGGCGCGCCGGTATTCAACCTGAAAAGCGCCTTCCCCTACCTCATCCACAACAGCTTCCCAACCCCCTGCCGCCAGTGCGTGGTGATGGAAAACGGCAAGCTCAGCACCTGCGGGCGGTGCATCGACGTACCAGGCCTGTGTGATCGGTGCGGCTACTTTTTTGTGGCGGAGTACACTCTGCTGTTTCGCGGGAACCTGCGGATCATCGCTGAAATGCTGAGGACCTACCTCAAATATATTTAGGAGCGCCCCATGAGTATCGTCACCAATCTGACCAGAATGTGGCTGACCCGGTCCGTCAAGCCCTTCCTCTTCCGAAATGAATACGACCAGTCCCTGCCCTTCGCCCAATGCCAAGAGTTGGGGCTCTACGTCCATATCCCCTTCTGCAAGCGGCTGTGCTCCTTCTGCCCCTACTGCAAGGAGGTCTATTCTCCCCAGCGGTGCGGCCGCTATCTGGACGCCCTGATCCGGGAGATTCACCTGGTGGGCGGGCAATACCCGCAGAAGAAGCAGGCCACCAGCCTGTACTTTGGCGGCGGAACGCCCGCTTTGGCCGAGGGCCGTCTGGGCGACATCATCGCCGCCCTGGAGCAACACTTCGTGATCACCCAGGGCGTGGGCGTGGAGCTCCATCCGGACAACGTAACGGTCCCCACGCTGCGGACGCTGAAGGCCGCCGGGGTCACCAAGCTCAGTATCGGCGTGCAGTCCTTTCAGGAAAAGTATCAGCGCGTCCTGGGCCGGACGGCGCCGGACCGCCCCGCCATGGCGGAGGCCCTGGCCCAGGTTCCCTTTGAGACAGTGTCCATGGACTTTATCTTCGCCCTGCCCGGCCAGACCTTCGATGATCTGAGGGCCGATCTCGACGCCGCCTTCCAAAGCGGCGCGAACCACGTGGCCATTTATCCGTTCATCGACTTCTCCTTCGCCTCCAGCGGCATTCCGGTCATGGGCAAGCGGGAAAAACGGGTCCTGCTGGATCAGATCACCCGCTACTGCCTGGACCAGGGCCATACCCGCACCTCCATCTGGACCTTTTCCAGCGGGGACGCGGGCTATTCCTCCATGATCCGGGACAACTTCCTGGGCTTCGGCTGCTCCGCCACCACGCTCCTGCAAGACCAGTTCAAGATCAACACCTTCGACCTGGACGAATACTGCAAGCGAATCGACGGCGGGGCCCTCCCCACCGCGCTGACCCTCCGCTTCACCCCCCGGCAGCGGATGGTCTACTACCTGTTCTGGACGGCCTACACCACCAGGGTGGACGCCGGGGCGTTTGAGCGCCTCTTCGGCGTCCCCCTCAAGAAGATGTACGGTTTCGAGCTGTGGCTTGCCCAGCGCCTGGGCTTTGTCATCCGGCGGGACGGCGTGTATGAGATGACGCTGAACGGCGCATTTTACTACCACCATTTTGAGCAGTTCTACACCCTGTCCTATATCGACAAAATGTGGGGGCTGCTGCGCCAGGAGGCCTTTCCCGATGGCATGGAGCTTTGAACCCGTTCGCAGCCCCAATTCTCTGATTTCCGGAGAAATCAGAGAATTTTTTTGCATTCCTTCCGCTTTGCAAACCCGGCTTCCAAAAAATGCACGGTCCTTGTAAAGAAATGTATTGCATTTTGCTTTACAAATGATATAATAAAAGATGTACAAAAGGAGGTGGCGTTCATGGCGCAGGTTATGGTCAATTTTCGCATCGACGAAGATGTCAAAAGGGACATGGAGCAGGCTTGCCGGGAGATGGGGCTGAGCATGACGGCCGCCTTCACCATTTTCGCAAAAAAAGTGGGCAAAGAAAAGCGGATTCCCTTTGAGATTACGGCGGAGCCCCACGGCCCGGAGCCGTACCGACGGCAGCGTTCTCTTGGACCGGTCAGGCAAACGCAGGAGGGGGAGACGCCGGCGCTCCCACGCAAGCAGGAGCGGCTGGAGCGGTTGTGCGCCGATATCCGGCGGTCGCTGACAGATATCCACACCGCCATCCCCTCCTCTATCACGGGGCTCTCCATGGAGCGCATCCGGCTGCTGTGCGGCGACCAGCTCAAGGATAAGCTTACGGCGGTCTCCGCCGCCTCCGGGGCTCTGTTTTCCGCCAGAAACGCCGAGGCGCTGCGGAAAAAGGACCTGCGCGTCCTGGACGAGTATCTGGACGGCCTGTCGGCCATCGGGTCGGAGCTTCTGGATTTGGAGCGCACCCTAATCCCCGCCATGAAATCGTGGCGCGGGTCAGATTCCGGCGGCTTTGAGCCCTATGAGCAGCGGCTCTCCGCAGTTTCCCAGCAATTTGACGGCCTGGACTCCATTATGCAGCGCTTTTTGCGCTCAACCGCCTGCGACAGCGGCGCCCGCGCCGTCACGGCGCACATCCGGCAAGCCGCCGCGCCGGTGGAAACCGCCTACGTCCTGTCGGCGCTGGACAGCCTGGAGGCGTTGATTCTCCGCCACTACGATTCCCTGGACGGCCAGACAACAGCCCGCCTGGAGTCCGACTACCTCCAGACGCTGGAGCTGACCCTGCAGGAGCTGGCCCGGGTTGAGGAGGAATCTGGGGACGTGAGCGCGAAGGCCGCGCTCTGCCTGCGGGTCGTCAACGTGCTGTCCCAGGTGATTTCCGACGGTGCGCGGGCCCGGCGGGAGTGGGGCGAGCGGAGCCTGGAGGCGGAGGTCACCGCCCTGGAGCGCCTCGCCGCCATGCGCGGGGACGCCGGGGGCGGCATGAAGCCGGAGGGCTGAAAAAAATTCCAAGCCGTCGGGAAGCAGCCCCTCTGTCCCGGCTTGTTTGATATATAGAGAGAACGCTGTTATGTCAAATTTGAAAGGAGGAGTCCCCATGCCGCTTGACTACATTATCAACGCACTTCCCATCATTGCTGTCGTCGTGATTGTCCTCATCATCATTATGATGGGCTATGTCAAGGCCCCGCCCGACCAGGCGTACATCATTTCCGGCCTGAAAAAGGAAAGCAAGGTGCTCATCGGCCGGGCCGGAATCCGCGTCCCGTTCCTGGAGCGCATGGACCGGCTGTATCTGGGCCAGATGACGGTGGATATCAAGACCGAGCAGTCCGTTCCCACCAGCGACTTCATCAACGTCAATGTGGACGCTGTGGCCAAGGTCCGCATCTCCCCCCACGCCGAGGGCATCAAGCTGGCGGCCAAAAACTTCCTGAACAAGCGCCCGGAGGAGATCACCCGCGACCTCCAGGATTCCCTCCAGGGCAATATGCGTGAGATCATTGGCACGCTGTCCCTCAAGGAGATCAACACCGACCGGGACTCCTTCTCCGACCAAGTGATGCAGAAGGCCAGCAAGGACATGGATAAGCTGGGCATCGAAATTCTCTCCTGCAACATCCAGAACGTCACCGACGAAAACGGTCTGATTAAAGACCTGGGCGCCGACAACACCAGCCTCATCAAGAAAAACGCCGCCATCGCCAAGGCCCAGGCCGACCGCGACATCGCCATCGCCCAGGCGGAGGCGGAGCGGGAGTCCAACGAGGCCCGGGTCCAGGCGGACACCCAGATCGCCCAGAAGCAGACCGAACTGGAAATCCGCCGGGCCGAGCTGAAGATCATGGCCGACGGCAAAAAAGCGGAGGCCGACGCCGCCTATGAAATCCAGAGCCAGGAGCAGCGCAAGAGCATCGAGACGGCCACCGTCAACGCGGAAATCGCCAAGACCCAGCGTCAGGCCGAGTTGAAGCAGTACGAGGTCGAGGTGGAAAAGCAGAAGCTGGAGGCGGAGATCCGCGCCAAGGCAGACGCCGAGCGCTACCGCCAGCAGCAGGAGTCCGAGGCCGCGCTCTTCAAGCGCCAGAAGGACGCCGAGGCGTCCCGCTACGAGCAGGAGCAGAAGGCCCAGGCGGAAATGAAAATCGCTGAGGCCCAGCGGTTCACCAAGGAACAGGAGGCGGAGGGCATCGCCGCCGTCGGCAAGGCGGAGGCCGAGGCCATCCGCGCCAAGGCCCTGGCCGAGGCCGAGGGCATCGACAAGAAGGCGGAGGCCATGAAGAAGTACGGCGAAGCCGCCGTTATTGAGATGGTCATGCAGGCCCTGCCCGAGATCGCCAAGTACGTGGCCGAGCCCCTGTCCAAGGTGGACAAAATCACCATGTACGGCGAGGGCAACAGCGCCAAGCTGCTGGAGGACATCATCACCGGCACCTCCCAGGTCACCGAGGGCATCACCCGGAGCATGGGCATCGACGTCAAATCCCTGGTGGCCGGTATGCTGGGCGGCAAGCTGGCCGCCGGGGGAGAGGATAAAACCATCGTCATTCAGGCCCCGTCCCCCTCGGATCAGGCCGGAGCCGGTCTCGGCGAGGAAACGCAGCCCGATTAAGCGGGGCGGCGTTTCGTTGAATTGCAGCGAATGACTCAAGGCCCCGGAGGTCACCCTCCGGGGCCTTTTCGCGCCCTTTTCTCAAATTCCTCTTGACAAACGGCGGAGCGGCGCTTATAATTTCAAATAGTTCAAAACAGAACAAAAGGAGGGTCAAGCCATGACGGAGACATTCTGGGACAACATCCTTCTGTTCAAGGGGGCCTACGACCAGGCCCTGGACCCGGTGGCCCAGCGCTGGTCGCTAACCCGCATGGAGCTGGACCTGCTCCTCTTCCTGGCCAATAACCCCACCCACAACACGGCGGCGGAGGCCGTCCGTCTGCGCCAGTGGACCAAATCCCACGTGTCGTCTGCGGTCCACTCCCTCCAGGACAAGGGCCTGCTGGCTACCGCCCACCCGGAGGGCAACCGAAAAACCCTCCTGCTCACCCCTCTCCCCGCCGCCGGGGACGCCATCCGGGACGGAAAGGAGGCCCAAGGGGCTTTCTTCCGCGCCATGCGCCGGGGCTTCACCCGCTCGGAGGAGCGGGCTATAGACGCCATCGCCGAAAAAATCTCCCGGAACCTGCGGAATATCCTGAGAAAGTGAGGCCATTTCATGCCGTTCACCTTTATGATCTGCTTTGTGGCCGGCATCGGCGCGGGCCTGGGCACCGGCTTCGCGGGCATGAGCGCCGCCGCCGTCATCAGCCCAATGCTCATCACCTTCCTCCACATGGAACCCTATGAGGCGGTAGGTATTGCCCTGGCCAGCGACGTGCTGGCCAGCGCCGTGTCCGCTTACACCTACGGCAAAAACAAGAACCTGGACGTGAAAAACGGCCTGGTCATGATGGTCTCCGTGCTGGTGTTCACCCTGGTGGGAAGCTGGGTGTCCAGCCTGGTGCCCGCCGCCACCATGGGCGGTTTTTCCACCTTCATGACCCTGATCCTGGGTGTCAAGTTCATCGTCAAGCCCGTCATGACCACCAAGGAGTCCATGGCGGCGGTGGACCCCCAAAAGCGGGTGATCCAGTCCATCGTGTGCGGCGTGATGATCGGCTTCATCTGCGGCTTTGTGGGGGCCGGCGGCGGCATGATGATGCTGCTCATCCTCACCTCCGTGCTGGGGTACGAACTGAAAACCGCCGTGGGCACCAGCGTGTTCATCATGGCCTTCACCGCATTCACCGGCTCGGTCAGCCACTTTGCCATCGGTGGTATGCCCGATCTGTGGGTGCTGCTCTTCTGCGTGATGTCTACCCTGCTGTGGGCGCGGATCGCCGCCCGGTTCGCCAATAAGGCCAGCCCCATCGTCCTTAACCGGGCCACCGGCGCGGTGCTGGTGGTGCTGGGCGCGGCCATCTTGATTTTCAACCAACTGCAATAAATTTGCCTGAGCGCCAAAACTCCCGGCACGCCTTTGATTGCTGCACACCCGTTTTCCACCCGGTTCCGGCCGGGTGGAAAATTTTTTCAAAAGTGGTTGACAATCGTAGTCCTATCTGCTATAGTAGGCTTACAACAGTAAACCAACAGACCAAACCGGCGGCGCTTCCGCCCCCGGCGGAAAGGAGGCAACACAATGGACGAAAAGCGCGACTCCCTCTCCCCCAGCGAATGGCGGGTGATGGAATGCCTGTGGACGGGCCCCAAAACCCTGATGGAGTTGGTGCGGGCGCTGAAGGACAGCGCGGGTTGGGCCAAGAGCACCGTCACCACCATGGTGCGGCGGATGGAGGAAAAGGGGCTCATCGCCTATGAGGTATCGGGCCGGGCCAAGGTATTCCGGGCCACGCTGGCCCGTGAGGACGCCGCCGCCGCGGAAACCGACTCCCTGCTGGAGCGGGCCTTCCACGGCAGCGTGGGGCTGCTGGTCAGCTCCCTGGTGGACCGCAGCTCCCTGACCCGTGCGGACATCGACGAGTTGTACGCTATCCTGGACAAAGCGGAGGAGAAATCAAAATGAAGTCGATTTTGATCACATCGTCTATCCTCATTGCGCTGATTGCCGCTCTCCGGCCGCTGCTCCGGGGGCGGATCGACCCTCGGGTGCAGTACGCGCTGTGGCTGATTGTGGCCCTGCGGCTGCTGGTGCCGGTGGAGCTGGCCTCCAGCGCCCACAGCGCCTTGGCCCTGCTGGACCGGGCAGAGGCCCCGGCGCTGCTGGCCGACGCCATCGGCTCCATCAGCGTCCCCGTTCCGGGGCTGTCCTACGAGGACGCCTATCAGCAAGCACTCCTGGAGTACCAGCAGAACAAGGCGGTCACCACCAGCTTCAACGACCTGGACCAGGTAGAGCTCCTGGCCCGGGAGATTCAAGCCAAGCGTCCCACCCTGGCCGAGCTGGCCACAAAGTACGCCACGCCCGTGTGGCTGGGCGGGACCGCGCTGATGGCAGCGTGGTTCCTTCTGGTGAATCTGCGCCTGCGGCGGAGGCTGCGCCGGGCGGCGCTCATCGAGGTGGAGCCCACCTCCAGGCTGCCCGTGTTTGTGTCCGACGCCTTGCCCTCCCCCTGCCTGTGCGGCGTGGTCCGTCCCGCCATCTACGTCACTTCCACCGCCTTGTCCGACCCGGACCGGATGCGCCATGTGCTGGCCCACGAGGCCACCCACTACCGCCACCGGGACCACTGGTGGGCGCTGGCGCGGTGTCTGTGCCTGTGCGTGTACTGGTTCGACCCCCTGGTGTGGTGGGCAGCGGCCATGTCCAGGCAGGACTGCGAGCTGGCCTGTGACGCGGGAGCCATCCGCCGCCTGGGGGAGGCGGAGCGGCTTCCTTATGGGCGCACGCTGGTGGCCATGATCTCGGCGGGACGCAATTCCCTGCTCCAGACCGCCACCACCATGACCGGCGGCAAGCGCCGGGTCAAGGAGCGGGTGGAACTCATCGCCCACCGCCCCAAAACCGCCGTCGCCCTGGCTTTGGCGCTGGTGTTGGTCCTGGGACTCACTGTGGGCTTCACCTTCACCGGCGCGCCGGAGAAGGACCCTGTCCCCACGGGCCTGTCTGCGGACTCCCTTCGGGAGCGTTTAATGGACGTGCCGGAGGAGCTGAAGCCCACCGTAACGGCCAGCGCGTCGGAAACCAAGGCAGGCATCAATGACATCGCCCTTGTCAGCTACTGGTGGGACGTGCCCGCCGAGTGGGAAAGCGAGCAGTCCTCTTGGCTGCTGGACGTGCATCGATGGGAACGAAGTCTCATCGACGGTCGCGGCTGGCCGCAGATAAGCGACGAGCCTACACAGATCATTGCCCAGGATGAGGAGTTCTACTACGTTCTTGAGTGGCCCGGGAACCCACGGTTCCAGATGGCGGATTCCGAGCCCTTCACCGCCGCCTATCAGGCCATCCGGGCCTACGCCATGGAGCAGGTGCTGGCCACCGAAGGGGTGGAGCCCTATGCCTACGCCCCCGACGGCGGCCCCGACGCCTCCACGCCGCCCTCCTCGGCTCCCCCCGTGGAACCACCCGTGGAGCCCACCGCGGAGCTGCTCGGGCTGGACGGGCTGGACGCCGCCCTTTTCCAGGGGGCCTACCAGGCGTATTTCGGACAGGAATACCGGACCACATTTGAGGACTTCCCCCGGGTGGTCCTGCCCGACGTCGCCATCTACGGCGCCTACGAGGAAGATGGCGTCCAATACTACGTGGGCAACGTGCTGTACCACGTCCACTACTTTGACAACCAGACCGGAACGTTCGAGGACAATGTGGGGGCTGTGCATGTGCCCTGCCGCATCGGCCTCCGGGACAGCGGCGGCGCGTACGAAGTGGCGGACGCCATGATCCCGCCCGATGGCGCGGGGTATTACCCCGCCGTCCAGGAGATCATCGGCCCGCTGGAGGAGCTGTCCCAGGCCTATGAATCCGGTATCTTCGTCGGCCTCACCCCCCTCTACCCGCCCCTGTCCGCTGACGGGCTGTGGACGGCGTACACCGCGGCCGCCGCCCGGTGACCCCATCCCCACGGCGCAAAAATCCCGCCCCGCCTGGAAAACCAGGCGGGGCGGGCCGCTTTGTCTCTTATGTCCAACCGGCGGTGGCAGACATGTCCGCCGGTGCGGACCCCGAGGGGGCGGGGGAGAGCTCCTCCCAATCCGCCCGCAGGTTGGATTTCACCTGATAGTAGAGCCGGGGGGCATAGGGCCGCTCCGCCTCCTCCAGCACGGCCACGCGGATCCCCGTCTGCCAATTGATGCCGTCATAGGTCAGTTCTATGGAGCCGTCCTCCAGAATCCGGCCCGAGTATATGGTGAACATGTCGCCCCCGAAATCGGTGTGGGCGGTATAATAGGCGCCGTACTCCGGCAGGTAGTTGAACAATTCCAGCCCCACCTTATTCGTCTCCTCCAGGGTCAGGCCCAGATAGGCCAGCAGCGTCTCGTCCATCTCCTTGGCCGTCACCTTGATCTCCTCGAAATAGCCGTTCCAGCCCAGGGCGTCCCGCTCCGCCTGGGAGATATCGGGCACGTAGTGGAACCCGTGGTAGAAGGTGCGGAAGAGGTCGATATCCCTGGGGTCGCCGTATTCGGACACCAGCAGCATGGAGCGGATGTTGGGCACTCTGCCGTCCCCCATGGCAAAATACGCCTGGAAATACGCCAGCTCCTCCTGGGTGAGGGCCCGGGGGCCGGGGTCGGCGGTCAGGGAGGCGGGGCGGAAGGGCGCGTCCAGCGGCGCGGGCCAGAGCCGTCCCCCCTCGCGGACGTACCAGGCGGGCTCGGGCTTGGAGGACTGGGCGGCGATGGCGGCCTTGAATTCCTCCCGGGCAGTCTCCAGGCCGTCCACGTAAAAGCCGCCGTCCAACCCTTTGTCCAAGCCGTTGACGCACCAGGTGATCTCCTCCACCTCAAATTCGCCGTCAAAGCGGGCGCGTCCGGCACCCCAGTTAAAGGCGCTGTTGGACCAGTCAAAGGTGCCGTCCGCTTTCAAATTGCCGATGGAGCGCCAGCCGGGGCGGTAAACCTGCACCGCGTCCTCCTGGCGGCGGAAGATAAAGTAGCCGGTGTAATAGCCGATCTCGGTGGGGTCGTCCCGCTCCCCCAGGGTGTCCACGGGCCAGACCACCATCTCATTGACCCCGTCCTGGTCCAGGTCCATGACGGCCAGCTTGCCCACCTCCAGGGTCAGCCTGGGCGGCTCGTCATCCCCGTAGACCATGGTGCGTAGCTGATGGATGCTGAACTCCTCAGTGCCGGAGTGGAAAGTGCGCTCCCCGTCCAGCACCTCCAGCATCCAGGGGTCGGCGATGGGGCCCCCCTCTACCGGGGGCAGGGAGGGCGCGGGGGCCTGGGAGGCAGACACGTCCGGGCCAGGGTCAGGCTCGCCCTCCGGCGTCCCGGCGGACACCGGGTCAGTGAGCAGGCACACCGCCGCCAGCGCCGCCACGATTGCGCTGGCCGCCACAATCCACACCGCGGGGCGGCGGTAGCGCAGCACGTTTTTGATCCGTCCCTTGGCGTTCCCCTCGTCAAAGGCCAGGGGGCACGGGGCGGGCACCCGTCCGCTGGTGGCCAGGGACAGCAGGGTGGCGGAGTAGTCCGCCTTGACCTGGGGCCCCAATTGGCGGATGACGGCCTCGTCACAGGCGGCCTCGATGTCGCGGCCCATGAGGAGGAAGGCCATCCACACCAGGGGATTGAACCAGTGCAGGGCCAGGGCCAGCCAGCAGACGGGCTTGACGATGTGGTCGCACCGGCGCAAGTGGGCCCGCTCGTGGCAGAGGATAAACTGCCTGGACCGGCCATACAGTCCGGCGGGCAGATAAATTTTGGGCCGGAACACTCCCAGAATGAAGGGGGAGGTCAGGTCCGGATGCTCCCACGCGCCGTCCTGGGCACGGATGGCGTCGTACAGGCGGCGTTTCAGCCGCAAGTAGGACATCAACCCATACCCGCCCATGGCCAGTGCGCCCGCCAGCCACACGCCCGCCAGTATGGCCTGCCAGGGAAAGGGAGCCGGGAGCTCCAGCGAGGCGGGGACAGGCAGGGCAGGATCCGTCCCGGCGCCGTCTTGAACAAAGGGATTCTCATTGGACCCGTAGGGCCAGACCACCGGCGGGTTCTGATTGGGATCATAGGCCTGGGTGGGGCTTTGGCCGGTGGGTTGGATGGAGACGGTATGCTCCCCGTCCTTCCCCGGCGGCGCGGTAGCCTCCCCGGTGAGCTGCTGCACCTGCCGGGCGTTGGGGACGATGGACAGCGGGCTCTCCAGGGACACGGGAATCAGCAGCCGGGCGAACACCACCAGCCACAGCAGGCATAAAACCTGCTTCGGGGCCCGCTTCTTCAAAACCAGCCGCAGCAGCGCCACGATGGCGGCGGCATAGGCGGCGGTGAGACTCATCTCCCACAGGGGAGACAGCGCCCCAAACAGGGTGGTCAACATGTCAATCATAGCGCCCTCCCTCCCGGAATCGGTCGATGACGGCCTTCAGCTCGTCGGCCTCGGCGTCGGATATAGTGCGCCCCCCCATGAAGTGGGCCAGGAAGGAGGGCAAAGAGCCGTCAAAGGCCCGCTCCACCACCGCGCGGCTCTCCTCCCGCAGTACCGCCTCCTTGGGTACGGCGGCGGTGACCACCGCGTTCTCGTTGCGCAGCACCCCCCGGTCCACCAGCTTTTTCAGCACGGTGTAAGTGGTGGATTTCTTCCAGCCCAACTGCTCCCGGGACAGCTCCACCAGCTTTCCGGAGGGCAGGGGCTCGTGGTCCCAGACGATACAGGCGAACCGGTATTCTCCCTCGGCTAATCTCAAGTTGTCCATGGGACATGCCTCCTTTGGTCTATTGTGATCGACCCCACTGTCAGTCTATCATGATAGACCACCTCTGTCAATCCCTTGCCGCAAATTTTTTCACAAGAATTCTCCCATTTTCCCTCTGCATGGACCCTTCCGGCGCATCCATCCAAGTTTTTCTAGTCTTCTTGTATACCAGTCTTGCAGTTTGGGGGAAAATGCGGTATACTAGGGGAGAATTTCGTCGGAGGTGAGCCCTATGAAGCTGTTGGAACGTCTGCCCAGGGAAAACAGCGGCGAGTACGCCCTGCGGACCATCAAGGAAAACATCATCAGCCTGGAGCTTGCCCCCGGCAGCCAGATCAGCGAGAGCGTGCTGGCCACGGAGATGGGGTTGTCCCGGACCCCGGTGCGGGAGGCGCTGCTGGAGCTGTCCAAAGTGAAGATCGTGGATATCCGCCCCCAGAAAAAGAGCACCATCCCCCTTATCGACGAGGAAATGGTGGAGGAGTCCCGGTTCATGCGCAGCCTGCTGGAGTGCGCCGTGGCGGAGCTGGACTGCGCGTTGGCCACCCCCGCCGACCTGGAGCGGCTGCGGGAGAACATCCGCCTGCAAAACCTTTATTTGGACGACTTCTATTCCACCCAGTTGCTCACCTTGGACAACGAGTTTCACGGGATGCTGTTCGGCATCGCCAAAAAGTCCCAGGTTTTTGCCCTGATGCAGAACATCTCCATCCACTTCGACCGGGTGCGCAGCATGGCCCTGTCGTCGGTGAAAAACCTGAAAATCGTCCAGGACCATGTGAACCTGGTGGACGCCATCGAGCGCCGTGACCCCGCCTCCGCCAAGGCGCTGATGGAGGAGCACCTCAACCGCTATAAGATCGACACCGCCGCCCTCCGGGCGGAATACCCTCAATTTTTCAGGTGATTGAACATGGAAAAACAGACAATAACCATCGGCCTGCCTCGGGCCCTGCTGTACTACCGTTACGCCCCCCTCTGGAAAGCCTTCTTTCAGGAGTTGGGCATGGAAACGGTGGCCAGCGATCCCACCGACCGGGAAATCCTGGAGCGGGGCGCCGCTCTGGCCATCGACGAGGCTTGCCTGTCGCTGAAAATTTACCTGGGCCACGTTGCCGCCCTGGTGGGAAAGTGCGACTATATCCTGGTCCCCCGGGTGAGCAATTTCGGGCGGCACCGGAGCATGTGCACCCGGTTTGAGTCCACCCCCGACCTGGTGCGCAACGTGTTCCGGGGAGAACGGCAGAAATTTTTGTCCTACGAGGTGGACGAGGAGCAGAAGAAAACCGAGGAAGAAGCCTTTACGGAGCTGGGCCGCGCCCTGGGCTGCACTGCCAAGGCGTCCAAGAAGGCCTATAAGGCGGCCAAAAAGGCGGAGGCCGCCTTCCACAAGGAGCGCGTGCAGAAACATGAACAGCTCTACAAACGGGAAAACCTCAAGGTGCTCATCGCCGCCCACAGCTATGTCATTGAGGACCCATACATGGGCCGGGCCGTCACCGAATACCTGAAAAAGGTAGGAGTGGTCCCCCTGCGGGCGGACTTGGTAGACCGGGAGGCGGCGTTGAAACACAGCAAGGAGCTCTCCCCAACCTGCAAGTGGGAGATCAGCCGGGAAATCCTGGGCGGTATCCAGCAGCACAAGGACGACGTGGACGGCATCATCCTGCTCAGCGCATTCCCCTGCGGCCCCGACGCCATGGTCAACGAGCTCATCACCCGCCGGGTGACGGGCGTGCCCATGCTGAACCTGGTGCTGGACAGTCAGAGCGGCACCGCCGGGGTGGAAACCCGGCTGGAGAGCTTTATCGATATCATCCGCTTTAAGGAGGGGAAGCTGTAATGGCAGATACACCGAGAAGAAACGTCTCTTTCCCCCGATACGCGGAATACAATTGCGCCTTCAAATACATTGTGGAGCAGGCGCTGGGGTGCCGGTACATCATGCCGCCGGCGCTGACCAAGCGGACCATGGAGCTGGGGACCAAATACAGCCCCGATTTTGTGTGTACTCCCTTCAAGACCATGCTGGGCAGCATGATCGAGTCCTTGGAGGCGGGGGCGGACACCCTGCTCATGACCCACGGCCTGTGCAGGCTGGGCTATTACGGGGAGCTGCTGGAGCATATTTTGCGGGACTTGGGCTACGAGTTCGACTTCATCAACCTGTCGGACTACGACATGAGCAAGAAGAAGGAGTACATCCGCATCGTCCGGCGGTTCAATCCCAAGGTGAACCCCACCCGGTTCCTGACCCAGTTCCTGGAAGGAGTGCGGATGGCGGAGTACGTGGACGAGATCACCGGCGAATACTACAAAAATTGCGGCTTTGACGCCACCAAAGGGCAAAGCAAGCAGGCCTATCAGGACTTTCTCACCGCCATGTACACTGCCCAGAGCCGGAACGATGTGGAGGCCGGTTACCGGGCGGCAAAACGGGCGCTCCAAACCGTGCCGCTGAATAAGCCCAAGAAGCTCCTGCGGGTGGGCATCGTGGGCGAGTTCTACACTGCTATGGACGCCTTCTCCAACCTGGAGCTGGAGCAGAAGCTGGCCGACATGGGAGTGGAGGTTCACCGCTGGATGAACGTGACCAACCAGTTCCTCCACTACGGCAGCAACCGTTTTGGCGACGGGCAAAAGAACCTGCGGGTGAAAATAAAGGACCTGTGCCAATACGATATGGGCCCCACCTCCACCGCCAACATCTGGTACGCCCGGGAGTGCGCCGAGCGCGGATATGACGGCATCGTCCACATCAAGTCCGCCGGGTGCACGCCGGAAATCGACGTGATGCCGGTGCTGCAAAACATCAGCGCGGATTACAAGATTCCCGTGCTCTACCTGACCTATGACGCCCAGACCAGCGATGTGGGCCTCATGACCCGGCTGGAGGCGTTCTATGATATGATTGACATGAGAAAGAAGGTACTCTAAGTTGGAACACGCGTATTTGGGCATTGACGTGGGGTCCATCTCCACCAAAGGCGTCATCATCGACAAGAAGAACAACATCCTGTCCAGCCGGTACATCTGGACCCAGGGCGACCCCATCGGCGCGGTGAAGGAGCTGGTGCGGCTGCTGGAGGGCCAGTTCGACAAGGAGAAGTACAAAATCGTCGCCACCGGCACCACCGGGAGCGCCCGCAAGCTGGTGGGTGCCATCGTGGGAGCTACTATGGTGAAAAACGAGATCACCGCCCATGCCGTCGGCACCACCACCTTCTATCCCGACGTGCGCACCATTCTGGAGATCGGCGGCCAGGACTCCAAGATCATCCTGGTGGAGAACGGCGTGGCGGTGGACTACGCCATGAACACCCTGTGCGCCGCAGGCACCGGGGCCTTCCTGTCCAGCCAGGCCAAGCGGCTGGGCATCGAGGTGGAGGAGATCGGCGACTATGCTCTGCGCTCCACCCACCCCACCCCCATCGCCGCCCGATGCACCGTATTCGCCGAGTCCGACCTGGTACACAAAATCCAGATGGGCCACCCCAGGGAGGACATCATCGCGGGCGTATGCAACGCGGTGGCGGCAAACTACCTGAACAACGTGGGCAAGGGCAAGAAAATCGCCTCCCCGGTGGTGTTTCAGGGGGGCGTCAGCAAAAACAAGGGCGTGGTCGCCGCCTTTGAGCGCACCTTAGGCTGCAAGGTCATCGTGGACCCCAACGGACATCTCATGGGCGCGCTGGGCGTGGCCATCCTGGCCCGGCGGGGCAGCGGGCGGCAGGAGTTCGACTTCGCCATGGAGGACATGGAGTTCCGCACCCGGGAAGCGAGCTGCGGGGGCTGCTCCAACAACTGCGAGATCATCTGCGTATACCGGGGCAGCGAGCTCATCGACTCCTGGGGCAACCGCTGCGAGCGGGGCGCCCGGGTGCATTGAGCGGTTGGCATAGGCGGCGGGAACGGGCGGGCTCACCTGCAACGTACCTAGGGCGGCAGGAAGGGGGTTCCCCTGCGGGGACGACTCGAACAGGACGTGCAAAAGGAATAAGGTCTCTGCCCGACCCGGTCTGAACTGTCCCCGCAGGGGAACCCCCTTCCTGCCGCCTTTTGCCCGTGACCGGAACCCCCGAAAGCAGAAAAACAGCAACAAAAGACCGACCGGGAGCACCCGGCCGGTCTTTGTTGTCTAACCCTTCCTGATCCCCCGGTACAACCGCTCCAGCACCTTTCGCAACGGGACGAACAGCACCAGCGCCGCCGCAAAGTTGCCCATGCAGTGGACGACATCAAAGGGGATGCCGCTGATCCACCAGGCGATCCCGAAGTCCCAGCCGCCGACAACGAAATACACCGGGGCGCACAGCGCCCCGAACAGCAGCCCGAACAGGCCGGACAGGATGGCCCACCCCAGAGGATTCCTCATCTCCCGGAGCAGCCAGGCCGCGCCCGCCGGCACCAGCCACACATACAAATAGTTGACGGACCATAGCTGGGCCGGGAATGTCACCAGCTCCAGCAGGACATAGGTATAGACGGGATATACCGCCTTTCCCCCGAAGGTCACAGCAAACAGCATCACCAGCAGGGACACCGGCTCGATGTTGGCCAGCCCTGCCATGGCCATCTTGGCGGCAAAAGTCATGCCGCCAAGCACGCCGAACAGCGCCGCCTCGGACAGGCTCAGGCGTAGTCTGATCCTCCTGTCATTCACCGGGGCAGATAGTGTAGTCGGTGTAGACGGTATACACCAGGGAAAAGCTGTTGCCATCCGCCACGGGCAGCGCACTGACCCCCAGCGTGGCATACTCCCCGCCCTGGTACACCGCCCAGTACGCGCCGTCCGCGCTGTAATCGGCCGTTTCACCGTCCACCGCGTCGATGTACAGGCCGAATTCCTCCGACTCGGTGCCCTCTACCAACCCCTCGGCCAGCAGCATATCGCCTAGATACTCCTCGTCAGTGTGGTAAGTAAAGGTCTTCGCGCTCCCGTCCCCGTGGACTACCTCTACGGTGATGGTCTTGCTTCCCTCCTGCGTGGCGGGGCGGTTGGCAAACCATACGGCCCCGAAAACCACCAGCAGGACCGCCAGCGCCGCCGCGCCGATGGCAATGATCTTGTTGTTCTTCCTCATATTTCTGCTCTCCTTTTGCGGAATCGGCCGTCACTTCTCCCGCTCTTTTGCATGCTGTCGCCCCCTGTCCTGGGTACGGCGGGCTTTTTTATCATAATCCAAGCGCGCCCTGAGCGCAAGGCTTTTTTGCGCCCGGCCCGCCCTTGCAAACCGTCCCCGCATGTGATACACTGCTAGGAAGGGCTTCACGCCCATCCGTTCTCTTTCAAAGAGGTGACGTCAAATTGTTTGAGCTGGAAAAGGCCAAAAACCGGAGCTTTGCCCTGGACCTGGTCCGGGTGACCGCCGCGTTCTCCGTGATTTCGGTGCATTTCTTTATGAACGCCCGCTTTTACGACCAGCCCATGCTGGGCAAGAAAATGTTCGTGCTGTGCGCCATGCGCACGTTCTTTTCCTGCTGCGTGCCGCTGTTCCTCGTCCTCACCGGATATCTCCTGTACCAAAAGAAGCTGGAGCGGCGGTTCTATTACGGCCTGGGCGGCACCCTAACCGCCTATGTGCTGGCGGGGGGCGCCTGCGTCTTTTACAAAGCCGTCTTCCTCCACGTGGACTACACCGCCTCCCACCTTCTGCGCACCTTTCTGGAGTTCAGCGCCTCCGATTACGGCTGGTATGTGGAGATGTACATCGGCCTGTTCCTGCTGGTCCCCTTTTTGAACCTCATTTACAACGGCCTGGACAGCAAAAAGAAAAAGGACGCCCTCATGCTCACTCTGTTTTTCCTCACCGTGCTGCCCACCCTCACCAACAACTTCAACCTGGCCGACCCCGCCTGGTGGAACGCCCCCGCTCTAGGGACGGCCCACCGCGTCCTCCCCCGGCGGTGGCTGACCTTCTACCCCGTCACCTACTACTTCGTCGGCTGCTACCTCCGGGAGTTCGGCCTGAAGTTCAAAACCCGCGCCATCGTCCTTCTCCTGGCCCTGGCCACCCTGGGGTTCGGCGCGTTCAACTACTGGCAGAGCTACGGCGTGGGCTTTGTCACCGGAAACTATGTGGACTGGGGCGGGTTTGAGCCCTGCGTCATCACGGTGCTGCTGTTCTCTCTGCTCAGCCGCGTCAAGGGGGACAGGTTGCCTCTCGCCCTGCGCTACGGGCTGTGGAAGGTGTCCGATCTGTGCCTGAGCATCTATCTGGTCTCCTATATGTTCGACACGGCCTTCTATCCCTGGCTCAACGAGGCGGTGCCCGCCATCCCCGACCGGTTGTTCTGGTTCCCGGTGATGACGGTGTGCGTGTTTGTCTGCTCCATGCTCCTCTCCCTAGTACTTCATTGGGTGCAGGAGCTGCTGGGCAGGCTGTTCGTCCGGCTGGCCCGCGCCGCCCACACCGCCGCCCGTAAAGACCCGGCCCAAATCCGGCAGGACAAGGCCAGGATGAGCTTGGCCTGTTTTGCCCTATGCTTTGGGGCGGTATTTGTGCTGGCCCTGTGGAAGTGTCCCTTTGGCTTCGGCTCCACCGACGACGCGTTTTATCTCACCATCCCCCACCGGCTCTCGCTGGGCGATGCCCTGTTTGCGGACGAATGGCACGTGTCCCAGATGTCCGGGCTGCTTACCCTGCCCTTCGTGTGGGTCTACCGCGCCCTCACCGGCTCCATGGACGGCGTGCTGCTGGCCTCTCGGTACGGGTACGTGGTGTTTCACGCCCTGGTCACCCTGCTGTTCTACTCCCGGGTGAGGGGGCGGGGCCCCGCCGCCATGGCGGCAGCCCTGTCCTGGTTCCTGTTTACCCCCTTCGACATTATGGCCCTGAGCTACAACACCATGGCCCTGGACTTCATCCTGCTGTCCGGCGTATTGCTGGCCACCACCGGAAAGCGCTTACACTCCGTTGCCTCGGGTATCTGTCTGGCCGCCGGAGTGCTGTGCTGCCCCTATTTCGCGGCGGCGTATTTCCTCTACGTCGCGGCGGTGGGTGTCCGCGCCCTGCTCAGGCGAAAGGGTTCGGACCGCAGGGACAGCGGCTTCTTCTCCCCCGCCCGCCTCCTGTGGCTGACTGTGGGCGTGGGGTTGGCGAGCGTCCTGTTTCTCATCTACGTCCTGGCAACCTGCGGGATCGGAGGGTTGCTGTCCAATCTGCCCTATATCTTCTCCGACCCGGAGCACCCCGCCATGGACCCCATCTTCAAGCTGCAAAAGGCGTGGCGGGGGCTTGTGGACTGCCACCCCAAGTTCCCTATTGTGCTCTCCTGCTTTGGGGTGCTGCTTCTGGCCCTGCTGGCGGACAGGAACCGCCAAAACCACCGGGCATTCTACCTTATCCTGTCCTCCCTGTTGACCCTTGCGGCCCTGGCCATGTTTTACCCCCTGGCGGCGGACAAGTATTATCACACCATTATGTTCCCCCTGATTTTCGTGGGGGCGGCCTCCTTCCTTCTGTGCCAAAGCAAACCCTGGGAACTGTTCGCCGGTATTTTCGTGCCGGGGCTGATCTACACCGCAGCGGTCATCGTGGGCTCCAACCAGTACGTCTACGCCTTGACCATGGCCAGCGCCCTGACCAACATCGCCAGTTTTCTCTTCCTGGGTCAGCTTCTGCGGGAGATGCGGGAACGCCCGGACGACACGGCCTATGCCCTTCAACTGCGCCGGGGCGCCGCCGCCTTGGCTGTGGTCACTGTCCTGTTCCTGCTCTTTGTCCAGGTCTACGTGAAGCGAAACCACTGCTTCGTGGACGACCCGCCCTACGCCCAGGACTACCAGCTCCAGGAGGGCCCCGGCCGGGGCATCCACACTGCTGAGTATAAGGGGACCATCTACGAAGATTTGAACCGGGAGCTGCAATACTACAAGACCGTACCCCAGGGCAAGATTCTGATCCTGAACGAGCGCACCTGGTGCTATCTGTCCGTGGACCCTCTGGAATACGCCACCTTCTCCGCCTGGATCTCCGGGGAGAACCAGGCGGCGTTGGACCGGCTGGAGCTCTATTACCAGTCCAACCCGGACAAGGTGCCGGACTATATCTATCTGTCGAAAACCAACAAGTTTGACGACCCGGAGGCCATCCTGACCGCCGCCTTGGCCAGGGGCTACGCCTTGACGGAGAGCGAACGGAGCTGGTATTTGGAGCGGGCGTAAATATGAAAAGAGCGGACAGCCTTCGGTGCGGGATTTTTGCATATAAAGTCAAAAAGCTAAAGCAATTAAGAATAACTTTGAGAGGGCAGACAAAGTTGTGTAAATGTTAAAAAGCAACAACAACTGACAATGTCATTTTCTCACAGAAACAGATGAAATATCGAGAAAAGGTCGCTCATATTTCATCTGTTTCTGTAGAGCATTTGTGATTAAGAGGTTATTTGGTCAGTTGTTGTTGCAATGACTGTACACAAATTTTTCCGCCAAACCCTGGATATTTCAGAGAAAATCAAGCCCCATCAATGGGAGATACTCCCTTGGCGTTGGGTCGTTGAACGCACCTTCTCTTGGCTCAACCACTCCAGACGTCTCAGCAAAGATTATGAAATTTCCATATCTTCCGCTGAGACTATCGTCAAAATCTCCCATTTCCGCACCTTGCTCAAACGATTATGAATACAGGCTCTTATAGAAGATGCCCAGCAGATACCCCATGGGACACATCAGGCACCAAAACCGCTGCCGGTGAGGGATTGCACTTCTTCCTCGGTTTTGCCGTAGAGGAGCACTGCCGCCGGGTCAATACCATCGTCATATCCGTATTGCAGTCCCCGATCTGCGCCCAGGGTAAACCAGAGAGCCGATGAAGCCTGGGCGGGCTTTGTCTCGCTCCGGGTAAAGGCATAGTTAAAGGGCATCATCTGGAAGTCGTACAGTACGAAATCCTTGGCAAAAAACGCGGCCAGCGTCAGCAGGGCGCAGATGATCCAGACTGCCGCCCAATACCCAAAAGGGCGTGATGCCGAAGGCGTAAACTAATTCCGCCGGGAAAGCGCTGCCCAATATCATTACTTTCGGATGCAGGGTATCATGCGCGGCGAGGGAGAAATGCGTCTGGACCAGTTCGAGAAGCTGCTCCGCCTCCTTGAATGGCGGCATTTCCCGCATCAGCCGCTCCGCTATATTCTGGCGTCCCGTTTTATAAGCGGAAACCTCTTTTCCTTACAGCTTCATACAGCCATGCCTCCTGTTTTACAAAAAAATTACCCTGCCTGTGTGCCGCCGGTCACAGGCGCCACAGGCAGTATGCCGTTTAATACCAATCGTGCTTTTCGTTCCGGTCAAGGGCGTTGATCTGCGCCATTTCCGCATCGGTCAGCTCGAAGCCGTACAATTCGGTGTTCTCCTTGATATGGTCGGGATTGCCGGAACCGGGGATGACCACCACGCCCTTTTGGAGATTCCAGCGCAGGATCACTTGGGCGGAGGATACGCCGTGGGCTTTGGCGATGCCGGAGATCACCTCATCTCCCAGCAGTTCCGCCGTATGGCCACGGCCCCCCAGGGGATACCAGCCCTGGACCACGATCCCAAGGTCCTGGATATAGGGGATCACATCGTTTTCCTGATAGTAGGGGTGGATTTCGTTCTGAACCAGAGCCGGGGTGATCGTCACCTGGGGCAAGAAAGATTCCAGCTCCTTCACATACCAGTTGGACAGGCCCAGGGAGCGGATTTTTCCTTCCTTCACAAATTTTTCCATGGCCTGATACGCTTTCACATCGTTCCGGTCAGGGTGGTGCAGAAGCATCATATCCACATAGCCGATGTCAAGCCGGTCCAGACAGGCTTGGATGGACTGCTCCGGGTTGGCCATTTCGCTGCCGGGGTAAATCTTCGTGATAACGAAAACATCTTCCCGTTTGATGATGCCCTCGTCAATGGCCTCCCGGATGGCCTGGCCTACTTCTTCCTCGTTGCCATAGGCGGAGGCGGTGTCGATGAGCCGGACCCCGCTTCGTAGAGCGGACTTTACCGAATTAACGCAGGTCTCTCCGTGGAGGCTGTAGGTCCCCAGGCCGTTGATGGGCATTTCATAGCCGCTGTTGAGAGTGATGCTCTTTGTCTCAAAGTTGAATCCCGCTTTTCTGGTGGCGGAAGTCACCGCGTCCACCGCCGGCTGCGGCAGATTCAGACCATTGATCCATTCCTCTACGGTGCTGCGGCTGGTTCCCCCGGCGAAACGGCGTCCGGTGATCCAATCCGCATCAGGAGCCAGGGACTTGATGCTGCTGTCACTGTACCCGCTGGAGTGGGATGTGCAGAAGGGTACGATGGTTTTTCCGGTGAAGTCATAGCTCTCCAGGAAGGTGCTGATGATCCGGGGCGGCTGTCCGTGCCAGATGGGGTAGCCCAGGAAGATCACATCGTAGCCCGCCATGTTCTCAACGCTCCCGGAGATCGCGGGGCGGGCGGAGGAATCGTTCTGTTCCCGGTCGGCCCGGCCATTGGTATAATAGGCAAGGTCGGCATCCGTGTAGGGGACCTCCGGCACGATCTCATAGAGATCAGCGCCCAAAATATCCGCCGCGTACTCCGCCAGGGGCCGGGTGGTGTTGGTGGCGGAGAAATAGGCCACCAGGGTCTTACCGCCTGCTGCCGGTTCCGGCTGGCTGCTGGTGGTATTGCTCAAATAGTGATATAGCATAGAGGCTACTTCCCCTCGTTTGATATTGGTTTTCGGGTCGAACCGGCGGTTATTGGTCATACCCTCCAGGATACCGTTGGCATTCGCCCAGTGAACCGCTGCCTGTGCCCAAGCGGAAACCGAGGCGGCATCGGAAATGTCCGCAGCCGCAGCGCCCTCCGGTTCTCCGGCGTAGCGCCACAAGATCGCAACCGCCTGTTCCCGTGTCGTAGGGTCATTTACGCCAAAGGCGCCGCCGCCATAGCCGGAGATAATACTGTTTTTCGCGGCCCAGGAAACGGCGTCACTATACCAGGACCCGGCGACCGCGTCTGTAAAAACGGGTGCATCCGATACGGCAGGCGTTCCGCTCATGCGGTGCAGCACCGTGGCCAGCATAGCACGGGTCAGGGTTGCCTCCGGTGCAAAGGTGGTAGCGGTGGTTCCGCTCATAATACCGTGCTGCTGGCAGTAGGCAATCGCCTCCGCATACCAAGCGTCAGCGGGAACATCCGAGAAAGTGACCGTAGACTGAGACTCAGAGGTGAGCTTTGCGCTATCTAAGCCATTCCCACTGCTGACAGCGGGAATTTCTGCCGCCGAGCATGAAGTCATAGTCAAGAGGCAGACCATGCAGACTGCCATTGAAAAGGAAAGGAATCGTTTCTTCATATTGGTTCCTCCAGTTTGCTGTTTATCCCGGAGCTTTTGCAACTGTTGTAAGCCATTGTGTAATGGAAATTTGCTGAGGGCAGTCCGAAGTCTGTGTAGAACGGGGGAAACAGCCGGAAGCCGGGGACAATCTCCTTCCCGGTCAGCCGTCCCATGACCTCCCGAATTTCCTCCGGGGTATGGTATTGGTTGTTCAGCACCATCCCCAGCCGGATGGCCTCCTGGAACAGCTCGTTGGCGTAAGCCGCCCGCTTCGCGTCCTCTGGCGCATTCTCCCGGAAGCCCCGGATCACATCCTCTGCCGTCATGCCCTTCGACTCCCTCAACGGTTAAAATTGGTCCAGTGATCCGTTTCCGCCGCAGGCGGCGTCACACCCCGCTGGGTTCCGGCCTGAATACATTTCAACAGCCACGCCATATTCCGGCCCAGGTTTCGCATCGTCTGAAGCCCCTCTTT
>CAJTTS010000032.1 GCA_910579155.1 uncultured Oscillospiraceae bacterium
CCCCCTGGAGGGAGCTGTTAATGACCGGGGTGGGCCCGCCGCCGTGGGCCACTAAAATGTTGACTGCCATTATCCCTTCCCCTCGCTTCCAGAAAGTCGGATGATGTTCTTGATGTCCTCGGCCAGCGCGTTGCAGGCGAACTGGGACAGCTTCCAGGAGTGGCCCTGGTGGTCCATCGTCTTGAGGGCCTCCTCATAGTGCTGAACGTACTTATAGCGCACCTCCGTGCCGAAGTTGATCTTGGCCACGCCCAGCTTGATGGCGTCTTTGATGACGCTCTCCTCCATGCCGGTGCAGCCGTGGAGCACCAAGGGGATGCCGGAGAACTTCCGTACCGCCTCCAGCACTTCCAGCTTGATGTCCGGCTTGCCCTTGTAGTACCCGTGGGCGTTGCCGATGCCGATGGCCAGCGTGTCGGGGTTGCACAGGGAGAGGAACTGCTTCACCTGCTCCGGGTCGGCGATGTTCTTGTTTTCCAGCACCACGCCGTTGTCCAGCCGCTGGAGCTCGCCGATCTCTGCCTCTACGGGGACGCCAAAGGCGTGGGCCACCTTGGCCACCTCCTGGGTCATGGCTGCGTTCTCCTCAATGGGCTTGGTAGAGCCGTCGATCATCACGGAGGTGAAGCCCAGCTTCAGCGCCTCCATGCAGATGTCGAAGCCGTCGCCGTGGTCCAGGTGGATGGACACGGGGACGGAGACTTTGTTTGCGCACCACTTGGCCACCTGTACAAACCAGTCATGGCCGGAATAGGCGCCCGTGGCCACGTAGTGGGCCAGGATGATGGGGGATTTCAGCTCCTCGGCGGCTTTGCAGATGGCCCAGATGATGTCGTAGCTGCCGCCCTGGGTGTTGATGGCGGGGATGGCGTAGCCCTCCTTCGCGGCCTTTTGCATTTCTGCGAGATTGGTGGTTAGCATGATAAACCTCTCCTTTTACACTCGTGTGTATACTTGGAATAATAAAAAATGTGTCACTTTTTGAAGATAACACACCACTACTGCCGCTGCCCTGTTGTGACCAGTATAGCAACAGCCCCAAGATTTGTCAATACCTATTGTAAAAATTTTGATGATAAACGGCGCGAAAAATGGTTGACTTGTACAAAGACGGGTGCTATTATGGGAAGCACTGGGAAATCTGCCGTATGCGGCGGCAGATGTATTTACAACTTTTTCATACACTCGAATGGATACTGGGAGGTACAAATTATGAGCTGCTTGAAGGTAGGATTTATCACCACCGTGTCCGGCCGCTGGCCGCGGGAGCTGCCCGTCCAGCGCAACCAGGAGTATGGCTGTTGGCTGAAAGAACACGCCGGAGACGCCGAGATTGTCGCCTTTGACCATATCGTCGATTCCCCGGCGGGGATCGACGAGGCCGTCGCCGCGTTCCGGGCCGCGGACGTGGACGTGGTCATCATGCTCTACGGCGCGTTCACCGGGGACGACGTCAGCACGAATATCGCCGAGCGGCTGAAGCTCCCCCTGATCCTGTGGGCCCCCCGGGAGCCGGACGTCCACGGCGGCCGCCTGCTGTCCAACGCCCTGGTGGCCATGACCATGAACAGCGCTTCCCTCCAGCGTCTGGGCCACCACCCCCAGACCATATACGGCGGGCTGGAGTCCGAGGAGGCCAAGGGCAGGATCCTCAGTTACATCAAGGCGTACGCCGCCGTGAAAAAGCTCCGGGGCGGCACGCTGGGGCTGTTCGGCTACCGGCCCACTGCGTTTTACAACTCGGCCTTTGACGAAGGCCTGATCCGCAAGACCTTCGGCCTGACCATCGAGGAGACCGATTTGAAGGTGGTGTTTGACCGGATGCAGGAGGTGGACCGGGAGGCGCTGGACAAGGACCTGGCCTATGTGCGCAATACCTTCCCCTTTGGCGACGACTTCATCGACGAGTACCAGAAGAACCACTCCAGGCTCTACCTGACCCTGAAACAGTTGATGGAGGAGCAAAACTACGCCTACGGCGTCATCAAGTGCTGGCCGGAGATGGGCAACCTGAACGCAGTCCCCTGCGCCGTGCTGGGCCGGCTGGCCGATGACGGCTACTCCATCGCCTGCGAGGGGGATGTGGACGTGGCCCTGGCCATGGCGGCGCAGTGCGCCCTGACCGGCAAGGCCAACTTCATCACCGATCTCATCGACATCAACGAGGAGGGCAACTACCTGACCTTCTGGCACTGCGGAAACGCCGCCCCTTCGCTGCACGGCAAGGGGTGCGGCGCGACGCTGTGCGACCACCCCCTGTACAACAAGGGCTCCGCCTTCCGTGCGGTGCTCAAGGAGGGGCCGGTGACCATCTCCAGGTTCTGCAACATCGGCGGGAAGTACAAGCTGTTCCTCATCGGCGGCGCCGCCGTCCCCACCGACATGTACACGCCCGGCTGTATGGTCAACGTGGCGGTGGAACCCCCTGTCCGCAGCGTCATCGACGCCATCATGCGGGAGGGCGTGGCCCATCACTACAGCGTGGTCTGGGAGGATATCGTGGACGATATGGAGGCCGTGGCCCGGATTCTGGGGGTGGAGGTCATCAAAATCTGAGGCCGAGCCGGACACGGACCAGGAACAAGCACAGGCTTATGGCAACCGTGCCGCCATAAGCCTGTGCTGTCGTCATATTCAGGGGGCGCGGTCCGAGGGCCGGAGCCGCCCCTATTCCATTTTGGTGCTCTCCCGTTCCACAATGTGGCCCTTGAAGTAGATGACAGGGGGCTCGCCGTCGTTGTCCATCTGCTCGAAGGCGTCCATGATGGCCTGGGCAATGGCGGGCCGGTTGAGCTCCACGCTGGACAGCCCCGGCGAGGAGTACCGGCTCAGGCGGGAGTTGTCGAAGCCCAGAACGGCGGTGTCCTCGGGAATGCGCAGCCCGCAGTCCTTTACCGCCGCCATGGCCAGACAGGCCAAGCTGTCGTTGCGCCCCACAATGCCGTCCACCTGCAAGCCCGCCTTGAGCTTGGCCCGCAAGGCCTGGTACAGCTCGTCCTCCGTTTCATAGCCTACGATCACGTTGTCCTTGGTCACCTTGAGGCCGCACTCCTGCATTTTGGTGATAAAACCGTTATAGCGCCAGTCGTCCATGGTGCTGAAATGCCGCTTTTTGCTGACCCGGTCGATGTAGACGATGTGGCGGCGGCCCATCTTGTACAGCAGCTCCACGCACTCCTTGATGCCGTCGTGGATGCCGGTATAAATTTTGGCCGCCCTTCCGGAAATGTTGTCATACTCCCGGTTCATCAGCAGCACCACCGGGGTGCCGGTGTTAATCAGCCGGAGGACATACTTCTCCTCAAAGCTGGTGGAGCTGATGACAATGCCGTCAAAGACCCGGCTGCACACCTGGGAAACGAAGCTCTCGTCGTTGCGGCTGCCCATCAGGGAGATGAGGTAACCGCGGTCCGCCGCCAGCCGGGCCATCTCCTCCACCAGCCCGCCGAAGTATTCGTTGGAGATGTTATCGCAGATGAACAGGATGTGGTTGGTCCGCTTCCCTTTCAAGGCCAACGCCACGTTATTGGGGCGATAGTTGAGCTGCTCCACTGCGTCCAGCACCCGCTCGCGCTTTTCCTTCGCCACATACCGGTTGTTGTTCAGAACATACGAAACCACGGTTTCGGAGACGCCGGCCAGTTTGGCAACGTCCTTGCGGGTGGGGGTGTTCCCTCGCCTTACCATGCTAAACTGTCCTCCCTGCACAGGTATTGATGAAAGTATAGTAAACAATTTTTGAAACTTTGTCAACACAGGAACAAAGGAGCGTGTGGAACCCGCCATGAATAGACAGACCACCACATTTTCCCCAAGCGCCGTGATCCTGCTGGCCGTGTTCTGCTGCGTGCTCTGGGGGAGCATCACCCCGGTTATCAAGGTCAGCTACCAGTACTTTCACCTCACCGACCGGGACACCGCCTCGCTGACCGTGTTCGCCGGAATCCGTTACATCCTGTGCGGCGCGGTGGGGATCGCCTTCGGCGCCGTAAAAAACAGGCGCTTTCTGCGCCCCAAGGGGACCTCCTGGGGCATGGTGCTGAAGCTTGCCCTGGTCCAGACCTTCATCCAGCAGCTCTCTTTTTACATCAGCCTGACCCATGTGTCGGGGGTGAACGCCTCCATCCTGGGGAGCCTGAACAACTTTTTCTCCATTCTGGTGGCCTGCCTGGTCTTTCGCCAGGAAAAGCTCACCATGAGGAAGCTGGTGGGCTGCGCCCTGGGCTTTGCCGGGGTCATATTCATCAACATCTCCCAGGGGAGCGTGGCCGCCGGCGTGTCCCTGGCCGGGGAGGGGGCGCTGCTGGTGGCCTGTATCTCCTGCGGGGCGTCCTACGCGATGATTAAGGAGTACACGCCCCGGGAGGATGTGCTGGTGCTGATGGCCTATCAGTTTTTGCTGGGGGGCGTGATGCTGGCTGCGGCGGGCTTTGCCTTCGGCGGCGCCGTCCACACCGCCGGTCCGGCCGGATACGCGCTGTTCGCCTATATGGTGGTCATGCCCATCACGGCGTTCACCCTGTGGGGCGTGCTGCTGCAATCCAGCAGGGTATCGCAGCTCTCCGCCTTCGGGTTTGTCTCCCCCATCACCGGCGTGATCTTCTCGGCGGTTTTCCTCCGGGAGAGTGGGAAGGTTTCCTTGCTCCAGTGCGCGGCGTCGCTGGTGCTGGTGAGCCTTGGAATCTACATCGTCAACAGCGGGGAAAAGAGCGCTCCCGGCGGCCCGGGGCCCTGAACCGTCAAACGGCGTGAAACAAGCCCGTCCCCACCTGAATGGGGACGGGCTTGTTTGTCACGGTTCCAGGGGAACGGAGGGGAGATAGCTGGTGGGCGCGGGCTCGGGCGGGGCCTCGGGGGTCACGCCGGGGCGGCGGACGGCGTTGGGATAGGGCACGAAGCACAGGTTCATGTCCACGTCGGAGCTGATACCCGCCACTTTACCCTTGGAGGAGTATTGCCACATCTGGAAGTGATAGAGGCTGGTGGGTTGGTCGGCGTACTGGGCGAACCAGAACTGGTACTGGGTGAGTTTGCTCAGATCGAACTTGACATAGCCGCAGTACTCGTTGAAGTAGAACATGGGCTGATACCCGGCCTCCTCCACCCGCTGGCAGAAGGCGGCCACGCACTGGGTGATGACTTTCGCGTCCACGCTGTAGGCCCGGGACTGGGCGCCGCCCAGGAACTCCCAGTCGCACACCACGGGGTAGGTGATATATTCCCGGTAGGGTTCCAGCTTGGCCAGGAAGAAATCCGCCTCTTCCAGCGCCTCCTCCACGGTGATGGCGCTGGAGAAGAAGTAGGCCCCAACGTCCATCCCGGCGGCGATAGCCCCCTGCATGTTGCGGTCGAACCAGGAGTCGTCGCAGATGGCCGCGCTGCTGTCCTTGCCGTAGAGCCGGTTGCCCGCCCGGATGATGGCGAAGTCGATGCCGTCTGCGGTCACCGCGTTCCAGTCGATCTCGCCCTTGTGGCCGGATACGTCGATGCCCCGGGTGAAGTAGCCGCCGGAGTAGGTCAGGCGGTCCCTGGCGTCTTTGGTGAACTGCTCCGCCGTGAAGGCGGTGAGGGGCACGCTGTCCAGCAGGTCCAACCAGTAGTTGTTGAAACGGAACATGCCCTCGGTGACGTCCACGTTCATCATCCGCCACACCACGGTGGCGATCTCCTCCCGGGTAATGTACTGGTCGGGGTAGAACCGGCGGATGCCGTCGGACTCCATGGTGCCCTCCATGATACCCTTCTCAAACAGCTCCACAACGTAGCCGTCGTCGCAGTCCTCATAGGGGCTCTCGCCGGAGATGTCGGTCAGGTCCAACGACCGGGCGGCCATGCGGGCCACGTCCAGCCGGGTAGGGTAGTCGTCCAGATACTCTTCAAAGAAGGAGTAAAGCAGCCTGTTGTCAAGGGCGGGCTGGATATAGGAATAGGCCCAGTGCTGGTCCGGCTCCCGCTCGGGGACCTCCGCGGCGATGGCGCCCAGGATCAGCTTGAAGGTCTCGCCCCAGGTGACGTGGTTCTGCCGCTGGAAGGTGCCGTCGGGATAGCCGCCCACCACGCCCTGAGTGTACAGGTCGTAGACGTAAGGGAAGGACCAGTGGTCCTCGGGCAGGTCGGCGAAGGGGGAGCCCCGGTCGGTGGCGGCCATAGCCATGGGGCTTGCGGTGACCGCCAGCAGGGCGGCCAGAAACAGGAGGGCAATGCGTTTTTTCATGGGTTCTCCTTTCCTCTCGGGGGTGGATAGTGTGATATTCCCCATTTTACAAAATTCGACGGCGTCTGACAAGCCCCCGGAAAAAAGTTTACAGTTTTGATGGAAAACGGGTTGACAGGAAGAGACAGATATGCTATCCTACAAATGACAAATAAAGTTGTCAAACAGACAAAGAAAATTGTCAAAACGACAAGGAAAACTGTCAGGAGGAATGTGACATGATCTGGAATGAGCTGGGTGTCAGCGGCGGGACGGCGTTGATCGTGCTGTGCGCGCTGTATTTTGTCATCAAATGGGCGGTGCGCAACGGGATTGTGGAGGCCCATGCGCGCATAACCGGGGAAAAGAAGGGCTGCTGCCGGAAGCTCTGGGAGGCTGTCGCCTCAGAGGGCGCGGCCTCTGAGTAGGGAGGAGGCGCGGCCGTGCTGAAAAACCGATTGAAGGAGCGCCGGGCGGCGCTGGGGGTCAACCAGCAGGAGCTGGGGCGGATGGCCGGGGTGTCCCGGCAGACCATCAGCCTCATCGAGCGGGGGGACTACTCGCCGTCGGTGACGCTGGCCCTCACCCTGGCTAAGATCTGCGGGGTGGCGGTGGAGGACATCTTCAGCCTGGAGGAGGAGAACGATGAAAAGTAACAACGACCCCATCAAACAGGAAAATAAAAAGGCCCTGCCCAGGTTCATCCTGGTTGTGGCGCTGAGCCTTGTGCTGGGGGGCGCGCTGGGGGTTGCCCTGGTGAGCCTGTCCCTGGAGGAGTTCGACAGCGCGCTGGCCGGGTTGGGGCTGTTTTTTACCAACCATGTGGCGGCATGGCTGATCGCAGCCCTGCCCGTGGTGGAGTTCGCTGTCTGCCTGCCCATCTATTTCAGCGCGAAAAAGCAGCTTTCCGCCTGGGACGGGGAGGATGAGACGGCCGGCGGCGAGGTGGAGGCCAAGCTGTCGGTTTGCATCTGGATCACCGGCCTGTGTACGGTGCTGGCGTTCTTTTTGCTGTCGGCGCTGTTCGCCGGGTTCGTGGGCAACGCGGGAACGCCCCAAATGATGCCTGCCCCCATGTTTTTCGGCGGGGTGGCGGGCTTCCTGGTGAACCTGTTCGCGCCCATGGTCCTCCAGCAGAAGCTGGTGGACCTGACCAAGCGGCTCAATCCGGAGAAACGGGGTTCGGTGTACGACACCAAGTTCCAAAAGAAATGGTACGAGAGCTGCGACGAGGCGGAGCGGCTCATTATCGGTCAGTGCGCCTTCAAGGCGTACCGGGCCATGTGCGCCGCCTGTATGGCGCTGTGGGTGGTGTTCGCCCTGGGCGGGATGTTCTTTGACTGGGGCTTCCTGCCCGCCATGGCGGTGTGCATCGTCTGGGGCGTGGGGCAGTCGGCGTACGCCTGGTCCTGCCTCAAGGCGTCCGGACCCGGCGAAAATACTTGAGGCAGGCGAGCCTGTTTTTGGGTATGCGACTCATCAAACAAAGGAGGCTGTCAGTTATGAGGAAGTGTATCAGGTGCGGCGCAGAGATGCAGGAGGGCTGCACGATCAAGGTGGAGGGCGCGGGCTACGGCGTGGTGCTGTCCACGGAGGAGAACAAAATATTCGGCGGGCGCGTCGGCAAGCCAAGGGTGGCGATCTGCCCGGAGTGCGGCGAGGTGTCTATTTATTTAGAGGACGTATCCAAACTTCAAAGCTGAGCGCAGAAATTGGCCGCTCCGCCGGATTTGGCGGAGCGGTTGATTTTTTGGCAGAAATCAGGTAGAATAAAGGGCCAGGGCCTTCCTTTTCTTTCTGGAGAAAGAAAAGGAAGCGAAAAGAAAGACTTTTAAACTGTTTTTAAATGAAGTAATACTAAAATTAGGACCGGACACGGATCAATTTATGCTCCTTTTCGGCAGGGGCTGTCTAAAAGTTTCTTTTTGCTTACGCTTTCTTTTCAAAGAAAAAGTAAGGTCCTTGAGGAGGTGCGCCATGACCGCGCTGCTGTTGCCCAATGAAATACTGTCCATGTCCGCCCAGGCCGCGCGGCGCATCGTGGAGTCCGGCGACGGGGACGGGGCGCTGCTCTACCTGGCCCTGCTGGAGTGCGGTGGGGATGGGGACCGCGCCGCCGCCCGCTTGCGCTGGCAGGACGCCCGCCTGCGCCCGGCCTGGGAGCGCCTGGCCGCCCTGGGCCTGGTGGAGGCCCGGACCGAGCCCCCCCCTCCGCCCCCCAGGCAGGACGACCCTCCCCCCGAGTACAGCCGGGAGGAGATCACCGCCGCCCAGGAGCGGGAGCCGGCGTTCCAGGCCCTGCGCCGGGAGATGGAGAGCCGCCTGGGCCGGGTGTTCAGTGACAACGACCTGAAATGCCTGTACACCATGTACGACCACCTGGGCCTGCCCCCGGAGGTGATTTTGCTGCTCACGGGGTGGGCCGTCCGCCGGGAGCGTCGGCAGAAAAACAACCCCGCCGCCTGCCCCCGTATGCCGGCGCTCCAGAAGGAGGCCTTCCGCTGGAAGCGGCTGGGGCTGGACACCCTGGACCGGGCGGAGGAGTTCCTGCGCCGGGAGGAGGGAGTGGACCGGCGGGAGTGGGCCGTCCTGTCCGCTGTGGGCGTGGCCGAGCGGCGGCCCGCCGTGGCGCGGGAGCGGGAGTTCATCGCCGCCTGGGTGGATATGGGGATGAGCGACGAGCTGATCCGGCTGGCTTACGAGCGCACCGTGTACCAGAAGGGGGCCATGAATTGGCCTTACATGAACAAAATCTTGCAGTCCTGGCGGCAGGTGGGGTATCAGACCGCCGCCCAGGTGGAGGCGGGGGACAGGCCGCCCCAGCGGCGGGCCCGGCCCGGTAAAAACCAGCCCCGGGACTTCCAACCCAGCCAGGAGCGCATCCGGGAGAGCGCCGACTGGCTGGACAAATTCCTGGAAGAACAGAAGAAAGGCGGGGGATGACCTATGTCCTATGAACCCACTGTCATGCGAAAGGCCCTGGCCCGTCTGGAGCGCAGGCGGGACAACCGGGACCGCCGCCGCTATGAGCTGGAGCGGGAACTGTACGCCAGGCAGCCCCGGCTGCGGCAGATCGACGCCGATTTGCGGGGGACCATGGCGGATCTGGCCCTGCTGGCCGCAGGCGGGCGGCCCATCCGGGCGGACGGCCCGGAGATCGCCGCCATCCGGGCGCGGAGCGAGGCGCTCCAGACGGAACGGACGGGGCTGCTGGCGGAGCTGGGGTACGGCCCGGACGCGCTGGACGGAGCGCCCGCCTGCCCCCGGTGCGGGGACCGGGGCTGGGGGGAGGACGGGAAGATGTGCGCCTGCCTGAAGGAGCTGTGTACCCAGGAGCAGATCAAGGCGCTCACCGCCCTTTTGAACCTCACCGACGAGCAGGACTTCGACCGGCTGCGGCTGGACGTGTACAGTGACCGGCCCTGGGACGGAAACCGCCCCCCCAGGGAGCACATGAAGCAGGTGGCGGCGGTATGCGAGGGCTACGCCCGGCAGTTCCCCGATTACCCGCTGAAAAACCTGCTGCTGTCCGGAGGCACGGGGCTGGGCAAGACCTTCTTGTCCGGGTGCGTGGCACGGGAGGTGTCCCGCCGGGGATTTTCCGTGGTGTACGACACCGCCAGCAGCGTGTTCGGCGCCTTCGACGACCGCCGCTTCGCCCGGGACATGGAGCAGGAACGCCGGGCCAGGGACGACGCCCGGCGGTATCTGAGCTGCGACCTGCTGATCCTGGACGACCTGGGCAGCGAGCACAACCTGCCCTCTACCCGGGCCAGCCTGTACGAGTTGGTGAACGGCCGGCTCCAATCCGGGCGGCACACCATCATTTCAAGCAACCTGTCCACCAGGGAAATCGGGGCGGAGTACGGCGCCCAGTTGGCCTCGCGGCTGGAGGGGCTGTACCGGGAGTTGACCTTTTACGGGGAGGACCTGCGGCTCAAGTTGCGGTAATTGCCTATTGCAATCGGTGGGAAATAGGAGTAAAATTGGGAAAGCAAGGCCCTGTTTTCATGGTATTTTATAACAGGATGCCGGGAAGGGCTTTACAGAAACTGTAAGAAAACGAGGAGAGAAGACACATGAAGAGACGAATTCTGAGCGTATTCCTGGCGCTTGCCCTCTGTGTGGGCATGACCGTCCCGGCTTTCGCGGCGGAGCGGGACGATGCCCTGGAGTCGATCAACGGCGAGTCTGTCTGGCTCGATGTGGAGAATACGGACGGCCTGCTCAAGGACATGTCCGTCAAGTTCGTGACCTGGAGCCCCAACAACGGCACGTACACCAAGGCCAAGGAGCCCGCTGCCGCCATCGACGTGAAGGCGTTTGAGCTGCCCTTGGGCGTCACCATCACCATTGGGCCGGACAATACCTATGCGCAGGGCGGCGGCTTTTTCGTCTACACCGATTCGGACGGCGACGGGGTCTATGAGCAAAGGCTCCTTGAGATGAACTCCAGCACGCAGAAAGCCGGCTTGGTCCCCACTTCGGCCACTTCGCTCAAGGATACCAGCACGGTCTCCTACTACGGCCTGTTTTACTGGAACTACGGTCATGACAACCTTGCGGTGTACGAGGAGGAGCAGCAAAGCTACCGGGATATCACCACCGATGCCCTGATGGGTGCCTTTGGACTTGACTCCAACGCGCTGTTCGAGTTCTGGGATGCGGATGGGGAAAACGCGATGTACATCCTGGTCACCGACGAGGAGCGCCCCGAAGATATGAGTTATGACGCCCTGGAGGATTACGGTATTTACGTGACGGACTCCGGTACTCTGACCAGTTCCTGGGCGGTGGAGTATGTGAATGAGGCCGTTGACGCGGGCCTGGTCAGCTTGGATATCGTGTATGACCATGACTGCGACCTGACCGGGAAGATCACCCGGGCGCAGTTCGCCTCTTTGTCGGTGTGGCTGTACAGGGCGATGTCCGGCGAGGAGCTGGACGTGTCCGAGGAGAACCCTTTCGAGGACGTGGAGGAGGACTACGCCTACTACGATGACATCGCCGTGGCCTATGATCTGGGTATCGTGGACGGCTATCCCGATGGCACGTTTAAGCCGGACACCCTCGTGAGCCGTGAGCAGGCGGCCACTATGCTGTCCCGGGTGTACACCAAGCTGGGCGGCGAGGTCTCCGAGGTGGAGGCCACCGCCTTCTCCGATGACGGGGAGATCAGCGCTTACGCCAAGAACGCCGTGGCCTTTATGACTGAGAAGGGCATCATCGGCGGTATGGGCAACAACAAGTTCGAGCCAAAGGGTGACGCCACCGTGGAGCAGGCCCTGAAGATCGCGGTGGAAATGTTGAACAATTTAGAGGTAGAGTAAAAAAATAGGACAAAAAGCCCCCTTCGTCAAAAGGCGGAGGGGACTTTTGGCTATTGTTGCAAAAAGCGGGGATAAATTTTGTCGGGATTGTCAAAAATCATGGGCGCAGCCCAAATTATATTGATTTTATCTTCCGTATATGCTACATTATGAGATGCAATGTGATCGCTGGCATTGCCCGTGGCGGGCATCCCGCCGGGGGAACCGAATACCGGAAACCTTTGAGATGAGCGCTACAGGGGCGAGACAGTGGAAAACCGCTGGCTTTGATCCTGCGCTCTTTTTATATTCCGATTTTCTAAAGGAGGAACACGAGCATGGCGAAGTATGTGATGGCGCTGGACGCGGGTACTACCAGCAACCGCTGTATCCTGTTCAACGAGAAGGGTGAGATGTGCGGCGTGGCGCAGAAGGAGTTCACCCAGTTTTTCCCCAGGCCCGGCTGGGTGGAGCACGACGCAGAGGAAATCTGGTCCACCCAATTGGAGGTGGCCCAGGAGGCCATGAAGAACCTGGGCGTCACCGCCGCAGACATCGCCGCCATCGGCATCACCAACCAGAGGGAGACTACTATCGTGTGGGACAGGAACACCGGCGAGCCCATCCACCGCGCCATCGTCTGGCAGTGCCGCCGTACCTCCGAATACTGCGACTCCCTGAAGGACAAGGGGCTGATGGACGCTGTCCGAGCCAAGACCGGCCTGGTCATCGACGCCTATTTCTCCGGCACCAAGGTCCGCTGGCTGCTGGAGAACGTCCCCGGCGCACGGGAACGGGCCGAGAAGGGCGAGCTGCTCTTCGGTACCGTGGAGACCTGGCTGATCTGGAAGCTGACCCGCGGCCGGGTCCACGTCACCGACTACTCCAACGCCGCCCGCACCATGCTGTTCAATATCAACACCCTGGAGTGGGACGACGGGATTTTGTCCGAGTTGGGCATACCCAGGTCCATGCTGCCCGAGGTCAGGCCGTCCAGCTACGTGTACGGCGAGGCCGACCCCCAGTTCTTCGGCGGGCCCATCAAAATCGCGGGGGCGGCGGGCGACCAGCAGGCCGCCCTGTTCGGCCAGACCTGCTTCACCCCAGGCGAGGCCAAGAACACCTACGGCACCGGCTGCTTCCTGCTGATGAATACCGGCGAGAAGCCCGTGTTCTCCAACAACGGCCTGGTCACCACCATCGCCTGGGGGCTGGACGGTAAGGTCAACTACGCCCTGGAAGGCTCCATCTTCGTGGCGGGGGCGTCCATTCAGTGGCTGCGGGACGAGATGCGGCTCATCGACTCCTCTCCGGACTCCGAGTACATGGCCCGCAAGGTGAAGGATGCCAACGGGTGCTATGTGGTCCCCGCCTTCACCGGCCTGGGGGCCCCCCACTGGGACCAGTACGCCCGGGGGACCATCGTGGGCATCACCCGGGGCGTGAACAAGTACCACATCATCCGGGCTACCCTGGAGTCCATGGCCTATCAGGTCAACGATGTGCTCCAGGCCATGAAGGCGGACTCCGGCGTGGAGCTGGCCGCGCTGAAGGTGGACGGCGGCGCGTCCGCCAACAACCTGCTGATGCAGATGCAGGCCGATATCAGCGGCGCGCCCGTCAACCGCCCGATGTGTGTGGAGACCACCGCTATGGGCGCGGCCTACCTGGCCGGACTGGCCGTGGGTTACTGGGACGGTAAGGAGGACGTGGTCAAAAACTGGGCCATCGACCGCACCTTCGAGCCCTCCATCACCGGGGAGGAGCGGGCGAAGCGCTGCAAGGGCTGGGCCCGGGCGGTCAAGTGCTCCTACGGCTGGGCCAGGGAGGACTGAGGCCGCCGAGGAATCAAACCCGGCGGAGGGGAAAAGGTATGACAAAGGAGCGAAACTGCATGGTTGATATCGTCATTATCGGCGCGGGGGTGTCCGGCTGCGCCATTGCCCGGGAGCTTTCCCGGTACAAGGCGGACGTGCTGGTGCTGGAGCGGGAGGAGGACGTGTGCTGCGGCACCTCCAAGGCCAACAGCGCCATCGTCCACGCGGGCTACGACGCCGCCCATGGTTCCCTGATGGCCAGACTGAACGTGGAGGGCAGCCGCCTCATGCCCGGCCTGTCAGAGGAGCTGGACTTCGCTTATGAGCGCAACGGCTCCCTGGTGGTCATGCTCAGCGAGGAGGACCGCCCCGCGCTGAACAAGCTGTACGCCAACGGCGTGACCAACGGCGTGGAGGGTCTGCGTATCGTGGAGCGGGACGAGCTGGTGGAGATGGAGCCCAACATCAGCGACGAGGCCGTGGCGGCGCTGTACGCCCCCACCGGCGGCATCGTGTGCCCCTTCGGGCTGACCTTCGCCCTGGCGGAGAACGCCGCCCACAACGGGGTTAAGTTCCGGTTTGACAGCGAGGTTACCAATATTGAGAAGATCGACGGCGGCTGGAAGGTGTCCACCGTCAAGGGGGATGTGGAGGCCAAGGTGGTGGTCAACGCCGCCGGACTGTACGCGGACAGGCTGCACAACATGGCGGCGGACGACCGGATGACGATCATCCCCCGCCGGGGGGACTACTTCCTGCTGGACCACTCGGCCCAGGGGCATGTGCGCCACACCATTTTCCAGCTCCCCGGCAAGTACGGCAAGGGCGTGCTGGTGGCCCCCACCGTCCACGGCAACATCATCGTCGGCCCCACCGCCATCGACATTGAGGACAAGGAGGGCGTCAACACCACCCAGGCGGGCCTGGACAACGTGCGCGAGAAGTGCGGCATGGCGGTGAAGAACGTGCCCCTGCGCCAGACCATCACCAGCTTTGCGGGACTGCGGGCCCATGAGCCCCGCCATGAGTTTTTCATCGGCGAGGTCAAGCCCGGCTTCGTGGACTGCGCCGCCATCGAGTCCCCCGGGCTGTCCTCCGCCCCCGCCATCGGCCGCATGGTGGCCGGTATCGTGAAGGGCATCCTGGGACTGGAGGTGGACCTGTCCTTCGACCCGCGCCGCAAGGGTATCCTGGCCCCCAAGGAGCTGGACGATCAGGCCCATGCCGCGCTCATCAAGGAGAATCCCGCTTACGGCGCCGTGATCTGCCGCTGCGAGACCGTCACCGAGGGCGAGATCATCGACGCCATCCACCGCGTGCCCGGGGCCCGCAGTGTGGACGGAGTGAAACGTCGCGTCCGGGCCGGTATGGGCCGGTGCCAGGGCGGTTTCTGCTCGCCGAGGGTCATGGAGATTCTGGCCCGTGAACTGGGCGTGGACCAGAGCGCTATCACCAAGTCCGGCGCGGGGTCCGAGCTGATCGTGGGCGTTAACAAGGACGCGATTTGAGGGGAGGGCCGAACCATGAGAGAATATGAACTTGTCATCATCGGCGGCGGCCCTGCCGGGTTGGCCGCGGCCGTCGCCGCCCACGAAGCGGGATTGCGCGACATCCTGATCCTGGAGCGGGACAACGAGCTGGGCGGCATCCTGAACCAGTGCATCCACAACGGCTTCGGCCTGCACACCTTCCAGGAGGAGCTAACCGGCCCCGAGTACGCCGGGCGCTTCATTGAGCAGGTGAAAAAGCTGGACATCCCCTACAAGCTGAACACCATGGCGCTGGATTTGGCCTCCGACAAGACCGTCACCGCCATGAACCGGGAGAACGGGCTGTTCCAGCTCCATCCCAAGGCGGTGATCCTGGCCATGGGCTGCCGGGAGCGGCCCCGGGGCGCGCTGAACATCCCCGGCTACCGTCCCGCCGGCATTTTCACCGCGGGCACCGCCCAACGGCTGGTGAACATGGAGGGCTATATGCCCGGACGGAAGGTGGTCATCCTGGGTTCCGGCGACATCGGCCTGATTATGGCCCGCCGCATGACCCTGGAGGGCGCCAAGGTCCAGGTGGTGGCCGAGCTCATGCCCTACTCCGGCGGACTGAAGCGGAACATTGTCCAGTGCCTGGACGACTACGGCATTCCCCTGAAGCTGAGCCACACCGTGGTGGACATTGAGGGTAAGAAGCGGGTGGAGGCCGTCACCATCGCCCAGGTGGACTGGAAGAACCGGCCCATCCCCGGCACCGAGGAGCGCTACGAGTGCGATACCCTGCTGCTGTCCTGCGGCCTGATCCCCGAGAACGAGCTGAGCCGTTCCGCCGGGGTGGAAATCAATCCCATCACCAATGGCCCCACCGTCAATGAGAGCCTGGAGACCAGCGTCCCCGGCGTGTTCGCCGCGGGCAACGTGCTCCACGTCCACGACCTGGTGGACTATGTGTCCGAGGAGGCTGGCGCCGCCGGACGCCGCGCCGCTGACTACATCGCCGCCGGGTGCAGGGTGGAGGAGGATTATAAGGCCCTGCCCGTCAAGTGCGAAAATGGCGTGCGCTACACCGTGCCTGTGGCCATCCGGCCCGATGCTGCCGGGGAGAACGTCACTCTGCGCTTCCGGGTGGGCAACGTATATCAAAACAAAAAAGTGGCGGTCTATGCGGGGGATGCCTGTATTTTCAGCCGCAAGCGCCCGGTGCTGGCCCCCGGCGAGATGGAGACGGTCATCCTCAAGACCAGCCTGCTGAAGGACCACCCCGAGGCGCAGGGCATCACCGTGACTCTGGAGGAGGCGTAAGAAGATGGAAGAGAAGAACCTGATCTGTATCAACTGCCCGCTGGGGTGTCCGCTGACCGTTGCCCTGGAGGGCGGCGAGGTCAGAACCGTCGCCGGCAACACCTGCCCACGGGGCGACGCCTACGCCCGCAAGGAGCTGACCAACCCCACCCGCATCGTCACCAGCACGGTGAAGGTGAAGGGAGGAAAGCTGGCCATGGCCTCCGTCAAGACCGCCGCCGACATCCCCAAGGGGAAGATCTTCGACTGCGTGAGGGCCATCCGAGACATCGAGCTGGAGGCGCCCGTGGCCATCGGCGAGGTGGTGCTGGCCGATGTGTGCGGCACCGGGGTGGACATCGTGGCCACCAAGAACGTGCCCGCCAAGGGCTGAGCGTTCCAACAACCGCAAACGGAGAAAGCCTCCGCCGGAGGGCGGGGGCTTTTTCGGATAAAGACTTGACGGCGCGGGGCAAATGCTGGTATGCTGGTGACGACGCAAATAAATAAACCGGGCGCGGCCCGGCGGAAAGGACGAAAACCACATGAAAGATCAAAATTGCGGCTACTGTATGCGGGGGGAGCTGCTGGACAGCTTCGGGATCTACATCTGTGACCTGAGCGTCAGCACCCTGATCCTCTTCCGGGAGCAGAGCCACCCCGGCCGGTGCATCGTGGCCTACAAGGACCACGTCAGCGAGCTGGTGGACATCAGCGACGGGGACCGGAACGCCTTTTTCGCCGACGTGGCCCGGGCCGCCCGTGCCATCCACGCCGCCTTCCACCCGGACAAGGTGAACTACGGCGCTTATGGTGATACCGGATGCCACCTCCACTTCCACCTGGTGCCCAAGTACAAGGACAGGTATGAATGGGGCGGGGTGTTTGAGATGAACCCCGGTAAGGTGAAGCTGTCCGACGGCGAGTATGCCGAGATGATTGAGAAGATCAAAGCCAACCTGTGAGTTACAAAACGCGAGATGCCCCGCCGGGGGAGGATAGCTCCCGGCGGGGCATTGTGCTGCCGATCCCGGCGCCGCGCCGGGCCTGCTTGGACGGGCAGGCTCAATACGCGGAACTCTCTTTGGGCATAATCAGGGCGGCGATGATATAAACCCACAGGGACATGCCCGCGAACGCCACCAGCAGGACGGTGACCACGCGCACAATTGTGGGATCGACACCAAAGTAACGGGCAATGCCTCCGCACACGCCGCAGATGACGGCGTCGGGGCCCTGGGTGCGACAAAGACGTTTCATGACAAAAACTCCTTTCCAATGTTCAAACGATAGATTCGGACGGCAGAGGCGGCCGCTCCAATCCTATGCGGCGATATCGTATAAAATGGGCGGCCGCACGTCACATCGGCCTGGGGATGGACCCGCAGGGGCCGCACCCGGAGAAGGGGAGCGGGCCGGCGCAGGGGCACAGGTTCGGCTCGGTGGAGCAGGGGGCGGAGCGCCTCTGGCGGCCCGCCGCGCCCAGGACAATGCCTGCCCCGGAGACCAGGGGGCCGTGGATGCCGGAATGGAACGGTTGCTTCGCAGAGGAGGACTTCATGGGAAACGCTCCTTTCGTCAATAGCGCTCCAGCGACACGTCGCCGCTGATTGAGGTGATAGAGTAGGCGGGGCCGGAACCGTCGCCGTAAACGGCCGCGCCGTTGACATAGCTGACGGGGAAGTCGCAGCCCATCTCGCCGCTGACGGTCTTCATCCGCACGGAGAAGGGCCCCGCGTCGGGCAGTCGGGCCTGACAGTCCCCGGACTTGGAGGACAGCTCCATGACCTGGGGCAGGACGGAGGTCTCCAGGCTGACGTCGCCGCTCATGGTGACACCGTGGAAGCGGCCTGCCGGTCCCTCCATCTCGATGTCGCCGCTGGCGGACTTCAACACCGCCTCGTCCGCCTGACCCCGGATGGAGATGTCGCCGCTCATGGTTTCGGCGTGGAGGTTGGCGCAGGTCCCCTTCAGGTCCAGGTCGCCGCTGGCGGACTTGAATCTCAGCGTGCGGCAGGCCTTCAGTCGGGCGCTCAGATCGCCGCTGGCGGTGCTGACGGTGAGCTGGCCGATGTCCAGCCCCTCCCGGTCGATGTCCACATCGCCGCTGGCGGTGGTGACGGAGATCATCTCCCAGAAGCGGCAGGGCAGGAACAGCTCCACGTCGGCGGAGCCGATCCCCCGGCGGGAGAAGAAGGAGGAGCTGGCGGTGCGGCCTTCCCGGATGGTCAGCACCCCGTCGGCGGAGCAGGTCACGTCCAGGTCGTCCACGTCGCCGTCTATGATGACGCCGGCGTCAGGGGCCTCGCTGACGTGGATGGACACGTCCCCGGCGTTGGTGTGCACCTCGATGCCCCGCAGGTCCCGCAGGGCGGTGACGGAATAGGAGCCGTCGTCCTTGGCCTCCATGGACGCGTCCGCCCCGGAGAAATAGGGGCCTTGGGCCTGCTGGGAGCCGTCGGGATGTTCGCCCTGGTACTCGCCCCACTGGGCGAAGAAGCCGCCCTTGGTCTTGTCGTAGCCAAAGCCGTAAACCACGTCCTTGCGCTGCTTGGGCCCCGCCCCGGCGAAGAAACGGCCCTCGTCGGAGTTCAGCTCGGCCTCAAACTCCCAGCCGTCGCCGCTGGGGGGCGCGGAGGGCTGGGAAGCGTCGGGGGACTCGGGGGGCGTCTGGCCGTCGGGACGGGTGTTGAAGTGTACCCGGACGTGGCCGTTGTCCTTCTCCCAGGTGGTGCGCTGCCGGAGGGCCTCTTTGGCCTGTTTGAGGGCGGCCTTGGCCTGGTCGATGGCGGTATTGCACGCCTCCGACACGCCTGCCAGGATGGCGTCCAGGTCGCTCTGGGGGGGCTGTGAGCCATCGCGGGCGCCGCCTTGCCCGTCTGTTGAGTCTTTGGGCTGGTAGCCATAGCGGATGTCGCCCTCAAAAGCGGTCCCGGTTTCCTCCTGCGGAGCGCCGGATTTCCCCGCGCTTCCGCAGTTGGTGTTGATGGGCTCGCCGCCGGGATTATTGATAACGACGGTTTTACCGCTCCTGGTGGTGATGCGGGTCTGGCCCTCTTTCTGGTCGATGGTCACGTCGCCGCCGGGCTCCACACCCAGGTAGCGGAGCAGCTCGTCCACGTCTCCCAGGTCGTCCAGCGCCCGGCCAAACGCCTCTTCCTCGGACATGCCCGCCCCCGTCATATCCAGGAAGCGGCGGTACAGGTTGTCGGACAGCTCCTCAAGCAGCTCGTCCTTGGCGGCGGACTGGGGGGCGTCGGCCAGCTTGGCGGCCACGGCGTCGGCCAGCTTTACTTTCATTTCATCCATTGTTTTGATCCTCCTCGACAGAAATCAGCGCGTCCAGCAGCGCGCGGGTGTTTTCCCACTCCTGTTTTCCCTCCGCCCAGCGCTGCCGCCCGGCGTCGGTGATGGCGTAATACCTCCGGCGGGCGCCGGGGCCGTCGTCCCCCCAGTAGGAGGCGATCAGGCCGCTCTGCTCCAGCCGCTTGAAGGCGGTGTATAAAGTGGCCTCCTTTAAGCCATACTCCCCCCGGGTGCGCTCTAAAATGTTTTTATTGATCTCATAGCCGTAGTTGTCCCCGCGCATCAATTGTGTTAAAATAATAGTGTCGGTGTGTCCGCGCAGGGTGTCCGCTGAAATTGACATGGCGTCCTCCCTTCCTGGCGCAATTCGTGTTCCAGATATCTGAGATACCCGGCCAATCAAGATACCTCGCGAGGCGAAGTAACTTTGTGAGAATAATATAGCACGAGATACCTCGCCTGTCAAGGTATTTTATCAAAAAATTTTTGCGCCCTTTTTTCGCCATCCGGGCGCAGGGAAGGAGATGGATCAAAATGAGCGAATGTACCCATGACTGCTCCTCCTGCGGCGCGAGCTGCGGGGAGCGGACGGAGCCCCAGGACCTGCGCAAGCCGGCCAACAAGCTGTCCAACATCAAAAAGGTGATCGCTGTGGTCAGCGGCAAGGGGGGTGTGGGCAAGTCCGCCGTCACCTGCACCTTGGCCTCCGCCATGGCGAAGCGGGGCAGGAAGGTGGGCGTGCTGGACGCGGACATCACCGGGCCGTCGGTGCCCCAGGCGTTCAACATCCACCAGCGGGCCCTGGGCAGCGAGGACGGCATCCTCCCCGCCGTCACCGAGGGGGGCGTCAAGCTGATGAGCCTGAACCTGCTCATCGAGCGGGAGACCGACCCGGTGGTGTGGCGGGGCCCCGTCATCGCCGGCGCGGTGGAGCAGTTCTGGACCGACGTGGTGTGGGGCGAGCTGGATTATCTGTTCGTGGACATGCCGCCGGGGACCGGGGACGTGCCCCTGACCGTGTTTCAATCCCTGCCGGTGGACGGGGTGGTCGTGGTCACCGCGCCCCAGGCCCTGGTGGGCATGATCGTCACCAAGGCGGTGCGCATGGCCGAGATGATGAACGTGCCCGTGCTGGGGCTGGTGGAGAACTACTCCTATTTCCGCTGCCCTGACTGCGGGGGGGAACACCCCGTGTTCGGCGAGAGCGCCATCGACGCCCTGGGGGCGGAGCTGTCCCTGCCGGTGCTGGCCAAGCTGCCCGTTGATCCCGCGCTGGCCCGGGCCGTGGACGAAGGCCGGGTGGAGCGCTATGAGCCCAACCCCATGGACCAGGTGGCCCAGCGGCTGGACCAGGAGTAAAATTTTGTAAAAACGCCCGGAGCGGCCTGGCTCCGGGCGTTTTTGTCGCCTGTGCCCTTGCCAAACCGGGGCTGGTCTGCTACAATAGAAAAAATTCGACAAAGTTCGACATGATTCAACAACCGCCCCGGAAGGCATTTCCAGAGAAGCGCGGGACGAATCTGCATAGCATAGCTGGAGAGGGATTCAAAGGGGGCGATGGAATGGACCGGACCGGCATGGACCAGGGGACGGCCAGAACTGCGGCGGAGCTGCGGCTGCAACTGGCACAGATGACAGCGGCCAGCCAGTTGCTGGAACGCACTGCCACAGACGAGAAGAGCCGGGGATATCTGGCGGCGTTGAATCAGAGTATTTGCCGTATGCTGCGGGTGGTGGGCCGCCTGGAGCTGACGGAGCGGCTGGGCGGCGAGGACGCGAAAGTGGAGCCCATCCTCACCGACCTGACCCGCGTGGTCGAGGACCTGGGGGACCGCCTGGGGCGGCTGCTGGCTTACGCCGGGGTGGAGCTGACGGTGAAGGCCCCGGAGCTGCTGCTTGCCACGGTGGACGAGGTGGTCATCCGGCAGATGGTGATGGAGCTGGTGTCCAACGGGGCGAGGGCGGGAAAGCATGTGCGCCTCACCCTGGCCCAGCACGGGGACCGGGCGGTGTTTACTGTGGAGGACGACGGGCCGGGCGTGGCGCCGGACCGGCTCAGCTACCTGTTTTGCAGCGCCGAGGAGGCTGCACCCGACTGGCGGCGCGGCGGCGTGGGGGTGGCCATCGCCCGGAGGGCGGCGGCGCTCCACGGCGGGGCGCTGGTGGCTGATTGCAACCAGGGCCGGGGGCTGCGGGTGGTGGCCTCCATCCCTCTGGGCGAGATGGAGGAGCGGACGCTGCGGGAGCCCGGCGTCGCCTGGGACCGGGGCGGTTTTGCCGACGAGCTGGTGGCGCTGAGCAACCTGCTGCCTGCCAAGGCTTTCCGCCCGGAGGACAAGTAAAGGATACGGCGGGGCGGCGCGGTTGCGCCGCCCCTTTTTGCCTCAGGCGGAAGGGAGCGGTGTGGAGCTTGCCTTGACGACGTCCGCCACCGCCGCCAACACCTCCCCGTGGGTTTGGTCGAACAGGTGGGTGTATATGCGCTGGGTGATGTTGGGATTGCTGTGGCCCATGGCCCGGCTGATCTGGTACATGGGCACCCGGGCGTTGTTGGCCATGCTGGCGAAGGTGTGGCGCAGGCCGTGGAAGGTGATGGGGGACAGCTCGTTCCGGCGGATGAAGGCGGCAAGGGCGGAGGACATCAGGTTGGGGTGCAGGGGCTGGCCCACGCCGTCCAGGAGGAGGAAGTCCTCCGGGGAGCAGGGCATACCGTCCCGGACGCGCCTGACGCGGAGCTCCCGGAGCAGCTCCAGCAGGTCGTCCAGGGCAACGATAGACAGGGTACGGCAGCTATCGGTGGTCTTGGGTGTCTTTTCCACCACCCGGGAGCCTATGGTGGTGCGCACCCAGCGGATGGATATCTGCCCGGAGTGAAGGTCCACGTCCCGCCAGCGCAGACCCAGGATCTCGCTGCGGCGCAATCCCAGAAAGCAGGCCAGGCGGACCGGGACCTCCAGCGGGTCCCCTTTCACGGCCCGGAGAAGCTTGCCCAGGCGGGCGGGGGTGTAATAGGCCACCTCCACTGTGGTGGCCCGGGGCGGCGTGGCCCGCTGGATGGGGTTGACGGGGACCACCCCCTGGCGGAAGGCGGATTTCAGGGCGGTGTGGAGCAGCACATGGTGCTTTCGGATGGTATTGGGGGACAGGCCCTTCTCGTCGGCCAGCCACTGGTAGTAGCCGTTGATGAGTTCCGGGGACAGGTCGGCCAGCCGCACCTTGCCCAGGGCGGGGCGGATGTGGTTGTGGATGATGCTGTCGTAGCCGTTGATGGTGGTCTCCGCCCGGCAGGGCTCGATGTCCTGTTCCATCCAGATGTCCAGCCAGCGCTCCAGCGTGACGGAGGCGTCGGCGGCCGGTTTGATCTGTGGCAGGGGGAAGCCCACTTTGGGGGCGGCGGAAATGGGACGCAGGACGATGCGGCCGGTGCGGGTGTGAGGATGTGACATGGGTAACAGCTCCTTTTCTTTTGTATTTGCGTCAGGATTGTACATCTGTACAAAATAATGGGGCACTATTTTGTGACATTTTCGATTATAGCCCGTCGCATGTGGGAATGGAAAGGGGCCTTGACTTTTTGGCGGTTTGGCAATACAATATTGAGCACCTATCTAGGATATGGAGAAAACCCCATTTTATATATAAAGGATTGAAGCGACATGGCACAGGACAAAAACAAGCAGGTCAGCCAGATCACCGATATGGACGTGGACTTCGCCCAGTGGTACACCGACGTATGCACCAAGGCGGAGCTCATCGGTTATGCCAAAACCAAGGGAATGTTTATCCTCCGGCCCTACGGCTACGCCATCTGGGAGAATATCCAGGCGTATCTGGACCGGCGTTTTAAGGAGACGGGGCACCAGAACGTCTCTATGCCCATGCTCATCCCCGAGTCCCTGCTCCAAAAGGAAAAGGATCATATCGAGGGCTTTGCCCCTGAGTGTGCCTGGGTGACTTACGGCGGCAGCGAGAAGCTGGACGAGCGCATGTGCATCCGCCCCACGTCGGAGACCCTGTTCTGCGACCACTGGGCCGACGTGGTCCACTCCTGGCGGGACCTGCCCATGCTCTATAACCAGTGGTGCTCCGTGCTGCGCTGGGAAAAGACCACCCGCCCCTTCCTGCGCCACCGGGAGTTCCTCTGGCAAGAGGGCCATACCCTCCACGCCACCGCCGAGGAGGCCGTCGAGGAGACGGAGCGGATGCACCGCATCTACGCCGATCTGTGCGAGGACGTGCTGGCCATGCCGGTGGTGATGGGCATGAAGACCGACAAGGAGAAGTTTGCCGGGGCGGAGCGCACCTACACCATCGAGTGCATGATGCACGACAAGAAGGCCCTCCAAAACGGCACCAGCCACTACTTCGGGGATGGGTTCGCCCGGGCCTTCGGCATCTCCTTCGCGGATAAGAGCAACAAGCAGGCCACCCCCTTTGAGACCTCCTGGGGCATTACCACCCGCACCATCGGCGGCGTCATCATGACCCACGGCGACAACCGGGGCCTGGTGCTCCCGCCCAAGGTGGCTCCCGTGCAGGTCATCGTCATCCCCGTGGCCCAGCACAAGGAGGGCGTGATTGAGGCCAATCAGGCGGTCATGGCGCGGTTGCAAAAGGCGGGCTTCCGGGTGAAGATGGACGACTCCGACAACTCCCCCGGTTGGAAGTTCGCCGAGTACGAGATGAAGGGCGTGCCCCTGCGCCTGGAGCTGGGCCCCAAGGACATGGAGAAAAACCAGTGCGTGCTGGTCCGCCGGGACAGCGGGGAGAAGTCCTTCGTCTCCCTGGACAACATTGAGGGCGCCGTGGCCAAGATGCTGGAGGACATCCACACCGGGCTCTACCAGCGGGCCAAGAAGAATCTGGAGGACAACACCTACCCCTGCGCCACCCTGGCCGAGGTCAAGGAGAAAATGGAGACTCAGGGCGGCTTCGCCAAGACCATGTGGTGCGGCGACGAGGCCTGCGAGGTGAAGATGAAGGAGGAGGCCGGGGTATCCTCCCGGTGCATCCCCTTCGAGCAGGAGAAGCTGGGCGACGTGTGCGCCTGCTGCGGCAAGCCTGCCAAGCATATGGTTTATTGGGGCGTAGCGTATTAAATAAGCAATGTGAAACGGGCCTTTCCGGTATTGACGGAGAGGCCCGTTTGCGCTGTTGGTGAAGTTGCACATACGCCTTTCTCGATAAATGGCCCAAAACCGTGAAAAAACTTTGGGAAATGGGTAAAAATCTCCTTGACTTTCCATGTGAGTATGTTGTACAATAGTCAAGCGCTTGTAAAAGAGCGCACTGCGATGATGCGGGAGATTGCTCGCCCGGCGAGGTAACTTCCGCGGAGTATGTCCGTAAGATCGGGCGGCTGAGAGGCTCATTCCATGGCATATATCGCCCTGGGTGGGTAGAACCGGCCTGCTTTGCGCCGGTTTTATTCATGCCGGGGAGTGATACGCACGGAAACGTGGATTGAAAACCGCTCACCCGTTACGAAGAAGCGCCCGAGCCGTTGTGAGCAGCGCGGATGGACCAAAGCAGGGGCAAAAGTCCAAGGAGGGCCAAAGGCCCGGATGGGTTTTGCCTGAGCCGGTAGGGAAGCCGCGCGCCGCGAACAGGCGGGGCGTGACAAGGACGCAGTCTCATTTAACGTTCGACTTCGTAATCAAGGAGGAAAAACAATGGCAGCTCAGAAAGAAATGATCCGCATCCGGCTGAAGGCCTATGACCACCAGCTCATCGACCAGGCCGCCGAGAAGATCGTGGACACCGCCAAGCGCAGCGGCGCCGCCGTCTCCGGCCCCATCCCCCTGCCCACCAAGCGGGAGATCGTCACCATCCTGCGTTCCCCCCACGTCAACAAGGATTCCCGGGAGCAGTTCGAGCGCCGCACCCATAAGCGGCTGATCGACGTCATCAAGCCCTCCCCCAAGACCGTGGAGGCCCTGATGAGCCTGGAGCTCCCCGCCGGCGTGGAGATTGAGATTAAGCTCTGAGCGTCCGAGCCGTCGTGAGCAGCGCGGATGGACCGGAGCGAGGGCAAAAGCCCGAGGAGGGCCAGCGCCCCGGATCGGTTTTGCCCGAGTCGGAGGGAAGCCGCGCGTTGCGAACAGGCGAGGCGTGACAACAGCGCACAACCAAGTCAGTACCGCAGTTCGCCGCGTTTTGAGGCGGACGGGTCATGTCGGCCGAGCAATGGCAGCCCAATGGTCACCTCGCCCGACCAATAACCTTAACAAGGAGGAATACACATGGAAAAGGCCATCATCGGCAAGAAGGTGGGTATGACCCAGATCTTCGACGAAGCCGGTAAGGTCATCCCGGTCACCGTCATCCAGGCGGGCCCCTGCACCGTGGTGCAGAAGAAGACCGAGGAAAAGGACGGCTATGCCGCCGTCCAGCTGGGCTTCGATGAAGTCCCGGAGAAGAAGCTTTCCAAGCCCGAGGCGGGCCACAGCAAGAAGGCCGGCAAGTGCCTGCGGGTGCTCAAGGAGTTCAAGCTGGAGAAGGCCGCCGAGATGAACGTGGGCGACGAGCTCACCGCCACCGTGTTCGCCCCCGGCGACCGGGTGGACATCACCGGCATCAGCAAGGGCCACGGCTACCAGGGCGCGGTGAAGCGCTGCGGCGGCCATGTGCAGAAGAACACCCACGGCGGCGGCCCCGTCCACCGCCATTCCGGCTCCATGGGCTCCAGCACCGACCCCTCCCGCATCTTCAAGGGGCACAACGGCGCGGGCCAGATGGGCAACGAGCAGGTCACCGTCATGAATCTGGACGTGGTCCAGGTGGACGAGGAGCTGGGCGTCATCGCCGTGCGCGGCGCGGTGCCCGGTCCCCGGGGCGGCGTGGTGGCTCTGAAGAGCAGCGCCAAGAAGCTGGCCGAGAAGCACCTGGTCGAGGGCAGCGGTCGCGTCAATCCCCAGAAGCAGTCCGCCCGCGTCAACCCGCAGAAGGCCTCTGCGCGTAACAAGTGAGAAAGGAGAGAATGACAAATGCCTAAAGCGAACCTTTACAATATGGCCGGTAAGCAGATCGGCGAGGTCGAGCTCTCCGAGGCCGTCTTCGGCATCGAGCCCAACCAGTATGTGGTCCACGATGTGGTCAAAAACCACCTGGCCAACTGCCGTCAGGGCACCCAGAGCAGCCTGACCCGTGCGGAAGTGTCCGGCGGCGGCAAGAAGCCCTGGCGCCAGAAGGGCACCGGCCGTGCCCGCCAAGGCTCTACCCGGGCCCCCCAGTGGACCCACGGCGGCATCGTGTTTGCCCCCAAGCCCCGCTCCTATCGGTACACCCTCAATAAGAAGGTGCGCCGTCTGGCCTTGAAGTCCGCCCTGTCCGCCAAGGCCGCCGCCGGCAACGTGCTGGTGGTGGATAAGCTGGAGATGGGCGAGATCAAGACCAAGACCTTCCAGGGCTTCCTCAACACCGTGGAGTCTAAAAAGGCCGTCGTCGTCACCGCCTGCCCCAACGTGGTGCTGTCCGCCCGGAACATCCCCGGCATCGTGACCAGCCCCGCCAGCCTCATCAACGTCTACGACATCGTCAACGCCAACCAGGTCATCATCGACCAGGCCGCGCTGGCCGCCATCGAGGAGGTGTTCGCCTGATGAAGACCGCATACGATATCATCAAGCGCCCCATCATCACCGAGCAGTCCATGGCCGCCGCCACCGAGAAGAAGTACACCTTTGAGGTGGCCCGGGACGCCAACAAGATTGAAATCGCCAAGGCTTGCGAGGAGATCTTCGGCGTGAAGGTGGCCAAGGTCAACACCCTGAATATGCAGGGCAAGGTCAAGCGTATGGGCCGCTATCCCGAGGGACGCCGTCCCCACTGGAAGAAGGCCATGATTACCCTGACCGAGGATTCCAAGACCATCGAGTTCTTCGAGGGCATGGTGTAAGGAGGAGAATGAAGAATGGCGATTAAGACATATAAGCCCACAACCCCCTCCCGCCGCCACATGACTGTGTCCGCCTTCGAGGGGATTGATAAGAAAGCTAAGCCTGAGCGCTCCCTGCTGGAGAGCCTCAAGAAGCACGCCGGCCGCAACAGCTACGGCCGTATCACCGTCCGCCACCGCGGCGGCGGCAACAAGCGCAAGTACCGCGTGATCGACTTCAAGCGGGACAAGGCGGGTAAGGCCACGGTCATCAACCTCCAGTACGACCCCAACCGCTCCGCCAATATCGCCCTCATCGAGTATGAGGACGGCGAGCGCCGCTATATCCTGGCCCCCGTGGGCCTGAAAGCCGGCCACGCCATCATGACCGGCACCGGCGCGGACATCCTGCCCGGCAACGCCCTGCCCATCGCCGAGATCCCTGTGGGCGAGACCATCCACTGTATCGAGCTCTACCCCGGCAAGGGCGCCCAGTTGGTACGCTCCGCCGGCACCGCCGCCCAGCTCATGGCCAAGGAGAACGGTATGGCTCAGGTCCGTCTGCCCTCCGGCGAGGTCCGTCTGGTCCGCGAGGAGTGTCTGGCCACCATCGGCCAGGTGGGTAACACCGACTGGGCCAACATCCACATCGGCAAGGCCGGGCGCAAGCGCCACATGGGCTGGCGTCCCACCGTCCGCGGCTCCGTCATGAACCCCAACGACCACCCCCACGGCGGCGGCGAGGGCAAGAGCCCCGTGGGCCGTCCCGGCCCCGTGACCCCCTGGGGCAAGCCGGCCATGGGTTACAAGACCCGCAAGAAGAAGAACCGCACCGACAAGTTCATTGTCAAGCGCCGCAACGGTAAGTAAGGAGGGAGTGTAACAGATGAGCAGAAGCATCAAGAAGGGCCCGTTTTGCGCTCCCGAGCTGCTGAAGCGCGTGGACGAGCTGAACAAGAAGAACGAGAAGAAGGTCCTCAAGACCTGGAGCCGCGCCTCCACCATCTTCCCCTCCTTCGTGGGCCACACCATCGCCGTCCACGACGGCCGCAAGCACGTGCCCGTCTATGTCACCGAGGATATGGTGGGCCATAAGCTGGGCGAGTTCGCGCCGACCCGTACCTTCAAGGGCCACGCGGGCAGCAAGACCGGTAAGTAAGGAGGAGAGAGAGAATGGAAGCGAAAGCCACACTGAGATACATCCGTATCTCTCCCCGCAAGGTCGGCATCGTGTGCGACCAGATCCGCGGCAAGAGCGTCAAGGACGCCGAAGCCATTCTGGCTCTGATCCCCAAGGCCGCCTCCGATCCCCTGGCCAAGCTGGTCCACAGCGCCGCGGCCAACGCCGAGAACAACCACGGCATGGACCCCGAGAAGCTCTACGTCGCCGAGACCTACGCCACCCCCGGCCCCATTATCAAGCGCTTTATGCCCCGGGCCAAGGGCCGCGCCTACGGCATCAAGAAGAGAACTTCCCATGTGACCGTCGTGGTCAAAGAGCGCTGAAAAAGGAGGTCGAAAGCAAATGGGACAGAAAGTGAATCCCCACGGCCTGCGCGTGGGCGTCATCAAAGACTGGGACTCCCGCTGGTACGCCCGTGACGAGAAGGTGGGCGACCTGCTGGTTGAGGACTACAACCTCCGCAAGGAGCTCAAAAAGAAGCTGTACGCCGCCGGCGTGCCCAAGATCGAGATCGAGCGCGACAACGCCAAGATCCGCATCTACGTCCACTGCGCCCGTCCGGGCGTGGTCATCGGCAAGGGCGGCGAGGAGATCGAGAAGCTGCGCGCCGAGCTGGAGAAGAAGCTGGGCAAGAGCGTGGCGCTGAACATCGTCGAGGTCAAGAACGTGGACACCAATGCGCAACTGGTGGCTGAGAACATCGCCCAGCAGTTGGAGAAGCGGATCGCCTTCCGCCGGGCCATGAAGAACGCCATGGGCCGCGCCATGCGCATGGGCGCCCTGGGCATCAAGGTTCAGGTGTCCGGCCGTCTGAACGGCGCCGAGATCGCCCGCACCGAGCACTACCACGACGGCACCATCCCCCTGCAGACCATCCGCGCCGACATCGAGTACGGCTTCGCCGAGGCGGCTACCACCTACGGCCGTCTGGGCGTGAAGGTGTGGATCTACAAGGGCGAGGTGCTCACCCAGACCCTGCGCACCACCCCCCGCACCATCGACACCAAGAACTACAAGGAGCGCGAGCAGCGGCCCCGCCGCCGCGACGGCGACCGCAGGGGCGGCTTCAACCGCCAGGGCGGCGACCGGCGTCAGGGCGGCAGCTTTAACCGCGACCGCCAGGGCGGTCCCCGCCCCGCCGGGAACGGCCCCCGTCCCAACAACGGCCCGCGTCCCTCTGCTCCTAAGGAAGGAGGCGCCCAGTAATGCTGCTGCCTAAGAGAGTAAAGTACCGCCGCGTCCACCGCGGCCGCATGACCGGCACCGCGACCCGCGGCAGCAAGGTCTCCTACGGCGAGTGGGGCCTCCAGGCCACCGAGCCCGCCTGGATTACCGGCAACCAGATCGAGGCCGCCCGTGTGGCCATGACCCGCTACACCAAGCGCGGCGGCAAGGTCTGGATCAAGATCTTCCCCGATAAGCCCATCACCAAAAAGGCGCTGGGTACCCGTATGGGTTCCGGTAAGGGCGCCCCCGAGGGATGGGTGGCCGTGGTCAAGCCCGGCCGCGTCATGTTCGAGATCGCCGGCGTGCCCGAGGAGACCGCCCGCGAGGCCCTGCGTCTGGCCAGCCACAAGCTGCCCATCAAGTGCAAAATCGTCAAGAAAGAGACCGAGGAGAAGGGTGGTGAGTGAAGATGAAGGCAAACGAAGTGCGTAAAATGAGCGCCACCGAGCTGGACGCCAAGCTGGTGGAGTTGAAGAAGGACCTGTTCAACCTCCGTCTTCAGCACGCCACCAATCAGCTCGACAACCCCATCCGCATCGCGGAGGTCAAGAAGGACATCGCCCGCGTCAAGACCATCCTGCGTGAGCAGCAGGGCCGATAAGGAGGAGTAAACGATGAGTGAAGTGAGAACCTCTTCTCGTAAGACCAGAGTCGGCCTGGTGGTTTCGGACAAGATGGACAAGACCGTTGTGGTCGCCATCGCCGACCGCGTGGCCCATCCTCTGTACAAGAAGATCGTGAAAAGGACCTATAAGCTGAAGGCCCACGACGAGAACAACCAGTGCGGCGTGGGCGACCGCGTCCGCGTGATGGAGACCCGCCCCTTGTCCAAGGACAAGCGCTGGCGCGTGGTTGAGATCATCGAGAAGGCGAAGTAAAAGGAGGTGCCAGTATGATCCAAGAAGAAAGCTATCTGAAGGTGGCCGATAATACCGGCGCCAAAGAGATCAAGACCATCCGCGTGCTGGGCGGCTCCCGGCGCAAGTTCGGCAACATCGGCGACGTGGTGGTGGCCTCCGTGCGGAAGGCCGCTCCCGGCGGCCAGGTGAAAAAGGGCGAGGTGGTCAAGGCCGTGATCGTCCGCTCCGCCCGCGGCGTGCGCCGTCCCGACGGCAGCTACGTCCGCTTTGATGAGAACGCCGCCGTCCTCATCCGCGACGACAAGAACCCCCGTGGCACCCGTATCTTTGGCCCGGTGGCCCGCGAGCTGCGTGACAAGGATTACATGAAAATCCTCTCACTGGCTCCCGAAGTGCTGTAAGGGGGTAGCGAGGTATGAGTATGAACGTGAAGAAGAACGACACCGTGGTCGTCCTGTCCGGCAAGGACAAGGGCAAGCAGGGCAAGGTTCTGTCCGTGGACCCCAAGGGCGGCAAGGTGGTCGTGGAGAAGGTCAATCTGGCCTCCAAGCACCAGAAGCCCCGCCAGCAGGGCGAGGAGGGCGGCATCATCCAGAAGGAGACCCCCATCTACGCCTGCAAGGTCATGACCGTGTGCCCCAAGTGCAATAAGCCCACCCGTCCCGCCCACAAGGTGGAGGGCGGTAAGAAGGTCCGCGTGTGCAAGCACTGCGGCGCCGAAATTTAAGGGAGGAGGAGTATCACAATGGCAGATGAGAAAAAAGTGCCTAACCTGAAGGCGAAGTACACCGCCGATGTGGCTCCTGCCCTCATGCAGAAGTTCGGCTATAAGTCCACCATGGAGATTCCCCGCATCGCCAAGATCGTGGTCAACTGCGGCTGCGGCGAGGCCAAGGACAACGCGAAGGTGCTGGACAGTGTGGTGGCCGACCTGACCGCCATCACCGGCCAGAAGCCCATCATCACCAAGACCAAGAAGCCCATCGCCAACTTCAAGATCCGTAAGGATATGCCCATCGGCGCCAAGGTCACTCTGCGCCAGGACAAGATGTGGGAGTTCATGGACCGCCTGTTTAACGTGGCCCTGCCCCGCGTGCGCGACTTCCGGGGCATCAATCCCAACGCCTTCGACGGCCGCGGCAACTACGCCCTGGGCCTGAAGGAGCAGTTGATTTTCCCCGAGATCGAGTACGATAAGATTGACAAGATCCGCGGCATGGACGTGGTCATCTGCACCACCGCCAAGACCGACGAGGAGGCCAAGGAGCTGCTGACGCTGCTGGGCGCTCCGTTCCACACCGAAAACGGCTGAGAGAGGGAGGATAACTGCTATGGCCAAAAAGTCCATGATTAACAAGCAGCAGGCTGAGCCCAAGTTCTCCAGCCGCCGCTACAACCGCTGCAAGATTTGCGGCCGCCCCCACGCCTACCTGCGCAACTACGGCATCTGCCGTATCTGCTTCCGGGAGCTGGCGTACAAGGGCGAGATTCCCGGCGTCAAGAAGGCGTCCTGGTAATTTCACGGTAACTCGTCCAAAGGCGGGAGTTTGAATACTCCCGCCTATGGGCCTGTTATATGGCATTGTCGAACAGTGCCGCATTAAGAGACCCCCAGCGAGGGAAAAGGCGGACAACAGGTCGGAGGACGATGCCTAACCCCCGATACCTTTCCGTCTGCACCGGGAAGCGTCCGATGCGTCGTGAGCAGCGCGGATGGACCGAAGCGAGGGCGAACACAGGGCCGCATGGCGGCCCAAGGCCAGCCCGAGTGGTCGGGAAGCCGCGCGCCGCGAACAGGCGAGGCGTGACAAAGCGTCCAAGCCGTCGTGACACTTCCGGTAATCTTAATAGGAGGTAAAGACTCATGCAAATCACTGATCCCATTGCGGATATGCTCACCCGCATCCGCAACGCGAGCAACGCCAAGCATGACACCGTGGATGTTCCTGCTTCCAACATGAAGAAGGCCATCGCTCAGATCCTTCTGGACGAGGGCTATATCAAGAACTTCCAGACCATCAATGATGGGACTCAGGGTGTCATCCGCATCACCTTGAAGTATATCCAGCCCGGCAAAGAGAAGGCCATTACGGGCCTGCGCCGGGTGTCCAAGCCCGGCCTGCGCGTCTACGCCGGAGCCGACGAGCTGCCCCGGGTGCTCCGCGGCCTGGGCATTGCCATCGTGTCCACGTCCAAGGGCGTCATGACCGACAAGAAGGCCCGCGAGGCCCATGTCGGCGGCGAAGTCTTGGCATTTGTCTGGTAAGGAGGGTTATAGGAATGTCTAGAATTGGCAGAGCTCCTATCGCCGTCCCCGCCGGCGTGGAGATCAAGATCGAGGACAACAACCTCGTCACCGTGAAGGGACCCAAGGGCGCCCTCACCCAGCAGTTCCACCCCAATATGACCATCAAGCTGGAGGGCGCCGAGCTGCATGTCACCCGTCCCAACGACCTGAAGGAGAACCGCTCCCTCCACGGCCTGACCCGCACCCTGCTCCACAACATGGTGGTGGGCGTCACCGAGGGCTTCAAGAAGACCCTGGACGTCAACGGCGTGGGTTACCGTGTGGCCATGGAGGGCGGCAAGCTGGTTATGAACCTGGGCTTCTCTCATCAGGTCGTCATGGAGGCCCCTGCGGGCGTCACCGTGGAAACCCCCAGCGCCAACCAGATCGTCATCTCCGGCTTCGACAAGCAACTGGTGGGCCAGTTCGCCGCCGAAGTCCGCGAGAAGCGTCCTCCCGAGCCCTACAAGGGCAAGGGCATCAAATACTCTGACGAGGTCATCCGCCGCAAGGTCGGTAAGACCGGCGTCAAGAAATAAT
>CAJTTS010000033.1 GCA_910579155.1 uncultured Oscillospiraceae bacterium
TCTGCTTGCCAATGGTGATGATGGGGTTCAGGGAGGTCATGGGGTCCTGGAACACGGTGGCGATGCGCTTGCCGCGAATCTGGGACCAGTCCTTGGGGTCCTTCACATTGGCCAGGTTCAGGATGCAGGTGCCGTGGAGCTGCTCCGCCGTCTCGTCCAGATAGCGCACCCGGAAGGCCACATTGTCGAACACGGCGTTACGCTGGCCCTCGTCGTCCAGGTCCACCCCAAGCTGCATGGCCTTTTTCAGCGCCTCCAGCAGCCCGTGGGTCAGCTTTCTCCGCTTTCTCAGGTTGAAGCGGCCTACGGACAGGTAAATCTCCTTGGCCAGGATTTCGTTGCGCTTCGTGCTCTCCGGGCCCACTTGCCCCCCGATCTCCTTCTTGTACTGCTCCTGGAGTTTGTCCATCCGCTCCTGGTAGCTCTTCATATACGCGGCGTCCGTATCCACCGCGTGCTTCTTCTCCCGGGCGAGCTGCTCGTTCTTCTTTTTCAGCTCTTTGATCTTGACCTCGTAGTCCTTGATCTCCTGATTGACCTGCCTGAGCCTATCCTTCTCCTTGGCGGGGTCCAGGGTCTGCTTCAGGTTGAAGGCGTCGGTGCGCTGGTGCACAAGCTCCTGGAGCTCCGCCTTCTGTGCCTCCAGCTCCGCGCCGCTCAGGCCGCTCTTTTCCCGCTTCTCGCTCTCCAGGGCCAAAATCTTCTGATAGGTGGCCGCACCCAGCTCCAGGCGGGCGTACTCGTCCAGCTTCTGCTTGGAGCTGGCGATATGGGACCTGGCCCGACTATCCAGCTTGACCACGGTGTCCGCCAGTACGCTGTCGTTGAAGATGATAGAGCCGTTGTCGATATAGCCGTTGGAGTCCAACATGCCCGCAAAGGTCTTGGTGAACACGCTCTTGCCCGAGCCCGACTCTCCCACAATGGCGATGGCCTCGTTCTCATAGATGTCCAGGGAAATGCCCCGGATGGCGGTGAGGGTCCTGCCGCGGACCCGGAACTTTACGTCCAGGTCCTTGACGGACAACAAAACTTTTTTCTCTTCCATGGCCGGCTCCCCCTTACATATGGGTCCTGGGGTCGGACGCATCGCCCAGGTTCTGGCCGATCACGTACAGCACCACGGTGATGATGGAGGCCACGGCCACAGGGCTCCAGAACTCAAACTCCCAGCCGGGGGTAACCATGGCGCTTTCCGCCTCATAGATCAGGCGGCCCAGGGACATATCCTTCATACCCAAGCCGATATAGGACAGGAACACCTCGTAGGAGATATAAGACGGGATCTCAGTGGCCAGCAGGGTAACGATCACCGAGGTCATGAAGGGCAGAATGTTCATCATGGCGATCTTCACCGTGGAAGTGCCCAGGCAGCGGGAAGCCAGATTGTATTCCCGGTCCCGGATGATAACCACCTGTGTGCGGATAAAGTAGGCGATGCTCAGCCAGCCGATTGCCGTCAGGGCCAGCACCATGGTCCAAAAGCCCGCGGCAAACAGCATCACCATCACGGAGATAAACAGGATATAGGGCACATTGCCGATGATGTTGTAGACCTCCATCATGATAACGTCCACTTTTTTGGAAAATCCCCAGATGGCGCCCACGATGACGCCGATGGTCATATTGATAGCGCCGCAGATGAAAGCCAGAGAAATGGATATCTGGGCGCCGTTCCAGACGGCGTCAAAGGTGGCCTGTCCGGCGCCGCTGGTGCCCAGAATGTGGTGGATGCTAAAGCCGAAGTGCCGGATGGCGGCCGATGGGGACAGATGCTTGGTCTCGGCCAGCATCACGTTGGCGTAGGGGTCGTAATCCGTCACAGCGGGATAGATATACGCGAAGGCGATGACAATGACCAGCACGGACAGAATGACGATGTTCAGCTTGTTGCGGAAAAACACGCGGAACACCGACTGCCAGTAGGAGTACCGGGGGGCGGTGATCTTCTCCGATTCCAGGTCGCTGTGGTTGACCGGGGAGAACAGTTCCTCCTCCGACATACCCAAATTCTTCAAATCTTGATCCATAGCTCTCACCTATCCTTCGACGTGAACGAGATCCGCGGGTCCACAGTGGCCATGAGGATATCGCCCATAATAATGGATACCACGGACAGCACCGCGTAAAACAGGGCCACGCCCACGATGACGCCGTTGTCGAATTTGTTGATGGCCTCGGTGAGCAGGTTGCCCGCGCCGGGGACCACATACACACGCTCGGTGATGATGGCGCCCGTCAGGGCGGCCAGCACACTGGCCGGAATGCCGTGGATAATGGGGATGGCCGCGTTCTTCAGAATGTGCTTGGTGAAAATCTCCCCCTCCGACAGGCCGCCGGACCGGGCGAATTTCACGTAGTCCGAATTCAGTTGGTCGATCATATACCGGCGCATCCACTTCATCAGGTTGGCGATGGAGGGCAGGGCCAGCGAGACGATGGGCAGCACGAACATCATCTTGCTGCTGGACTCCATGTCAAAGAGGGAGGGCAGGCCGAACACCGAGCTGCCGACAGCCTTGAACAGGAAGATATAGGCCAGGGAAGGCACGGCGATGATGAACACGATATAGGCGGTGCCCAGCTTGTCGATGAATTTATCCTTCTGCCGGGCCATGAGGATGCCCAGGGGAACGCCCAACAGATAGGCGATGCACACCGCGATCAGGCCGATGACGAAGGAGTAGCCCACCTTGGACATGCCGCCCTTGAAGGTATTCACATTGGTGTAGTCGTCGGTAAACCGGGCCAGGTTGACCACGTTGCCCTCCCGGGAGCCCAACTGGTAGGTGGCGGAGTGCAGGTCGTCCGCGCTGCTCTCGGTCAGGCCGGTGGGGAAGGTCATGGTGGACATCACGTAGGAGCCCTGGCTGCGGGTCATGGTGTCGAACACATCCACGCCCTTGTTCACGGAGTAGGACGTGCCGAGCTGGATGGTGGCAAAGTTCTGGTGGACGTAGGGGAAAACAGAGTCCACGTAGAACAGGTATTTATGATACGTCCCGTTGCCGATGATGGCCGGGGAGAACTTCTCGCCGCCGTACACCGGGTCGTGCCAGGTGAAGGTGAGCCCGCGCTCCCCCACGTCCCCCTCCACCTTGTGGATGTTGTCGATGGCCACCAGGTTGGTGAAATATCCGATCACCCGGTCCAGCAGCGGCTGGTCACGGCAGGCGAACAGCGCCTGCTGGCCGCCGTTGGCCACGCGCTTGCCGTTCATCACCGCGTCCAGGCGCTGAACCTCATAGCCCTGGTCCTCATAGAACCGGGTGAACTCCTCCACGTACTGGGCCACCACCTCGGAGTCCTTGTCCGGGGTCTGGGCAATGCCCACCGCCTTGGCGCGGGTCTCCTCGTCGATCTCCCCGTCCGTGGTTTTTTGCTGGAGCCACTCCGCGTACGTCACATAGTCCACGTACCCGTACTCCTCCCACTTGGAGTAAATATACGTGGTCCGGGCGTTGTTGTTCTGCCGGGAGAACAGGGGGTCCGAGGCGAACACCTGCATCCGGTCCAGAAGGGAGTAAATCATAATCATGACGATGATGACCACAATGACGATGGACACCGCGCCATGAATCAAGCGTTTCACAAGATATTTTCCCATAATCGCTCACGCACCTAATCTTCGGTTCTGTTCCCCCTCCCGGGGGAGGAAACGGTTTTTATGTTCCTTCGCGTTCTCTTGCCATCCGTTTCCTCCCCCATAAGGGGGAAGAATTTGCGCCTAATACGCGTAGCGGGAGAATGGCACGCACCATTCTCCCGCACGCGCGTATGATTAGCTCTGTTTCCTAGGGCCGCTTTTCGATTTCCGGATTACCACACACCGAAGCTCTTGCTCATGGAGCCGTCGCCGTAGGGCATCAGGGTATCCAGGTAGGTGGAGGGATCGCCGAAGTCGGGGCCCCAGCCGGTGTAGTCGTTCAGGTCAAAGTTGGCCTCGCTGCCGCTCTCGTAGTAGTACACGGCGTCCTGCCACTCCTTGCCGTCCACGGCGGGGATCAGGTTGACCTGCACCAGGCCGTCGGTGTTCTTCTCAATGGACTGCTTGAGCACGTTGGCGCGATTGGTGTAGGTGGGCATGTTGCTGGCGTAGGTCACGTCGATCTGGATAGGATTCTCCTTGGTGACGTACAGGCCCAGAGCGCTCAGCTCCTCTACGGCCAGAGCCATCTCCTTCTTGGACTCCTCCTCGTTGTACCAGCCGTCGAAGCCCGCGCCGGAGCCGGCGCCGTCGTCGGCGTCAGGATCATAGACCTTGATGGGATAGCCGTCGGCGGTCAGTTGCGCCTGCAAGATCTCGCCGTAGTAGCTGCCGGCGGGGAAGGTGCCGATGTCCAGGGTCACGTCCTCTTCAATGGTGACGAAGGTGGCGGGGACATAGGAGTTGATCAGGGACATATACTTCAGCTCCTCGCCCACAGTCTGGGCGTTGTGGCTGGCACGGTCCATGCCATAGGCGATGGCCAGACGGAAGTGCCGGTTGTTGAGGGCCAGGTGGGTCCGGGCCTTGTCGTTGTCGGTCTGCTGGGACACGCAGGCGTTGGTGTCATTGTAGTTGGCGTAGCCCTGGCGGTTCAGGTTGAAGAAGCCGACGAAGGAGGTAGAGTCGGGGGAGCTGACGGCGAAGTAGGTGTCGAACACGTTGGCGTCATCGCCCTCCAGGGTCTGGGCCTTGGCCAGCTCCACACACTCGGCGACCTGGCCGCAGGAGTCGAACACGCCGCTGACGGTATCGGTGTAGCGGCGGGTCTCCTCGCTGGAGTCGAAGAACAGCCAGGTGATCTTCTTCAGGTTGATGTTATCCTTGTTCCAATAGGAGGGGTTGGCCTCGAACACGATGGTGTTCTTCTCGGTGGCGTTGGTAATCAGGTAGGGACCGCAGTAGGCGATCTTGTCGAAAGCGGTGCCGTACTCGTAATCAGGGGTGTACTCCGCGCCGAACTTGCCGCCCAGGGAGGTGTAGTACTCGGTGCACAGGGGGGCGAAGATGTTGTAGGCCATCATGGTGAGGAAGTAGGAGCGGGGGCTGGTCAGGGTGTACTCCAGGGTGTACTCGTCCACGGCCTTCACGCCCACGGTGGAGAAGTCGGTGGTGGTGCCCAGGATATACTCCTCAGCGCCCACGATAACGCCGGACAGCAGCTCTTCCAGACCGCCCTTGGCGTCCAACAGGTGCTGCATGCCGTCCACAAAGCTCTGGGCGGTGATCTTGCCCACCTCGCGGCCCTGGGAATCGGTGAAGATCTGGCCCTGACGGATCTTAAATACATAAGTGGGGAAGGTCTTCTCCTCCATAACGAAGTCGCCGTTCTCATCCAGCTTGGGTTCGCCGGTCTCGTCGTCATAGACGATGACTTCCATGGTGGTCTCACTGGTCTCATAGCTCTCGGCCAGGGCGAACTGGAGCTCGTTCTCCATGTCGTACTCCATCAGGCCGTCATAGGTGTTGACCAGAGGCTCGGAGTCGGACTGATAGTAGGAGTTGAGCACGTCCCAGGTGTTGGGGTCGGAGGTGTAGATGCGGGTGAAGGTGTCCTTCAGGGTGTAGCCATTGCTGGTCAGGTAGTCCTTGGCCCACTGCTCATAGGTGCCGTCGCCAGCCACCTCGGCCCAATGGGCGGCCATGGCGGAGCGGTCCTCCGCCTTAATCAGCTCGTTGGTCACGATGGCGTTGTGGTAACGGTACTCATCGTTGCCCCACGCCACGGTGGGGGCGGAACGCACGGCCAGACGGCCCATGGTATAGTTGCCGCCGTGGGAGTTCAGCGGGAACAGAACGCCGCTCTCCAGCAGCTTGGCCTCGGCCACGGCCATCTTGGCCACGCGCTCGGACTGGTTGTCGGTGATGGCCAGGGCCTCCTGGTAGAGGTCATAGAACTCCTGGAAAGAGGCCATATAGATGGTCTCGTCGTCATAGGTCAGGGGCTCGAAATTCTCCTCGCCGTCGGGCGCGGTGCCCCCCTGGCTGTTCTGGGGCGCCTGGCTGTTGTTGTCGGCGTTATTGCCGCACGCGAACAGGCTCAGCAGCATGACCAGAGCCAGCATAAGGCTTACGATCTTCTTCATGTTTATCCTCCTGTTTCAACTTTTTTTATATTTAACCGGGCAGGACCGGATTTGCCGCCCATCCTGCGCAGGCTAAATCACCATAAAGCCCTGCCCGCGGCGGGAAGGGCTTTTTCTGTCCCCCGGCCGGGGGACAGAAAAACGGGATATATCCCGTTCTGTGCTACAAAGCGCTGCTTTGCTAAATCGCGGAAATGAAATAGGGCGCGGCACACACGCCCCAAGATCCGGCACGCCGCGCTTCTTTGCAAGTTATCAAACGGTCCCATTCATTTTCAACTGCCGGATGCAAACTGCCCCGCCGCGATTTGTTAAACATTATAGCGAATTACCAGGGCTGTGTCAATAACGGATTTGCAGTACATTTGCCCAAAGCTGCAAATTTTCGTGGGAATTGCCAGGACATATGTTCGATTGCGCAGACAGGTCGCCGCACGGGAAGGCCGCCGGGGCAGACGCCCCGGCGGCCTCGTTTTTATTCGTAAGGTATGTACTGGGCGCTCACGCAGCGCACGCCCTCCCGAGGGGCGAACCCCAGCGTGATATCCAGATACCCGATGTAGTCGACGGCTATCCCGCTGGCGTCGCAGCCCAGGCGGCAGTGGAGCCCGTCCTCCTCCAGGCTGTACTCGATCACATCCCCCAGGGCCAGGGCGTCCGCCGCGGGCGCGTGCTCGTTGTCCTCCCCCGCCTCCTTGGCGACGGAGATCCGGCCCATCCACGGGGCGGAGAGGGAATAGCCGTCCCCGTCCCCGGCGGATTCGATCTGGTCCAGAATCCTTTGGTTCAGGCCGGCGGTGTCGTACTGCTCCAGGGTGTCCGCGTCGAACAGGTAGAGGTAATTCTCCACCGCGCCGGTGCCGTGGCCCCCCACCAGGATGACCACGATCTCCTCCCGGCCGTCCCCGTCCAGGTCGGCGACCGGCGGCTCCACGTACTCGGCGGGCTGGAAGTTATAGTCCCAGCCGGGGCTTTCAAAGCGGGCCGTCTTGTCCTGGTAGCTTAGCTGGATATCCGTCCCCAGCTCGTCCACGGGGAACACCTGGGGAGTCTCGGCGTACTGCTCCTTCTCCATGGCCGCCTGGTAGTCCCGCAGGTTTTCCAGCAGGGACTTGCTCCCGTCCCGGACAAAGGTGGGTTCCCAGGTGTCCAGCCACCACAGGCTGTCGTACAGCCGCCCCTCCTTCTCAAACGTGTCCGCCAGGTAATCGTCAGTGTTCAGGAGCTGGACGCTGCGGGAGAGCAGGCCGTTGACCTCCTCCATGAAGGCGTTGATGGCCTCCGGGTCGAAGCTCTGGTGCATCATGGGCGCGAAGTTGTCGTCAAACTCCACCTCGCCCTCCTTCACCACCGTCTCCTCCCCGTTCTCCAGGGTGAACAGTTGGTAGTTGTAGGTGCAGTAGCCCTGGTACATGGTGGGATGGTAGCGCAGGAGGTAATCCCCCCCGTCCAGGTCACACAGGAAGAGGGAGTTATAGCCCACATGGGCGTAGTGGCCCTCCTCGGAGTAGATCACCTCGCCCCCCTCCCGGACGTCCAGCCGCTGGCCGCTGCCGCCGTAGATCATATATACCTCCAGGGTCTCGGGCACACCGTTGCGGTTCAGGTCGGTCTGGGGGAAGTCCGACGGGTGCACCTTCCCCTCCAGCAGGCCGCCCAGCCATTGGAAATAGGCCTCCGCGTCGCCGGGGGTTACGTCGCCGTCGTGGCTGAAATAGGTCATCAGCAGGCCCCGCTTTCCCGCGCCGTTCACCAGGAACACCACGTAGCTGCTGTCCCGCGCGACGTTCCTCAGCCAGCCGTCCTCCGTGAGGTAGGCGTCGCCGTCGATGAAGTTCTCCACCTTGTCCGGCGTGGTGGTGTGCGCCTCATAGTTGAACTGCCACACCTCCACGTCCATGTCCCCGGCCTTACCGGTCCAGGGGCCGTTCAGGGTGTTCACCCGCCAGTCGTCGATGACCACGGGGCCGGCGTGGTGCTCGCCCCAATACTTCCGGAGGTTGGCGCAGGACTCCCTGGCCTCCTCCCCCACGAAGTGGAGCACATCCTCGGGAATGCCCTCCACGTCCACCGTGAAGTGGGCGGGCAGGTCGTCCCAGTCCTCCGGTTCCCCTTCAGTGGACAGGGGTCCTGCGGAGACCGCAGGATCGGCAGAGGAGACGGGATCGTCCGCCTCCGGCTCCGCAGCCTGCCCGAAGGCGCACAGGCAGGCCATCGCCGTCACCAGCACCGCCACGGCCACCGCCCACGCCACCCGCCTGGGGGCGGCGGCGATGCGGGTGATACGCTCCTTGAGGCTCTTTTTGTCCCCCGCCATGGTGGTGGCGCACCGGAACAGGTCAACCGGGCCTGGCTTGGCGGTGACCAGGGCCAGCAGGGTGTTTCCATACCCCGCCCGTTCGCTGTCCCCCAGGCGCTTGAGCGCCCCCTCGTCACAGGCCAGCTCCCCGTCCCACCGGCTGAGCCGCGCCGCCACCCACACCAGCGGATTCCACCAGTGGGCCGCCAGGGCGGCGCACCGCAGGAGGCTCCAGATGTGGTCTCCGTGCCTGTAGTGAGTGTATTCATGGGCCAGCACATGGCGGAGCATGTCCGGGCTTGCCGCCGCCTCCGGGGTCACGTAGACGGCGGGCCGGATGACCCCAAACAGGCACGGGGAGGGCAATCCCGCCGCCACATACACCCGAAGGGGCTGGTCCGCGCCGTCCAACGGGATACGCTCCCGCCGCAGCTTCCAGAAAAACAGCAAATTCGACCCCAACAGCACAAAAACAACCGCAACCGACCCGGCCAGCCACACCCAGCCCAGCCAGCCGGGGGCTTTTGACACGTCCGGGGGCTGGGGAGGCTCCGGCGCGTTGGGCACTGTGGGGGGATTGGGAGCGTCAGGGAACGCGCCCCAAGTCCCGGTTGGGCCGTCCTGCCCGCCCAGGGACAGCGCGGCGTCCTCCTCCCCCTCCGTGAGGAGCGGGTTGGCCGGGGTGTATACGGTTTTTTCGGTCCGCTTCTCGGTCGTCACCCACGTCCCGACCACCGGGGAGGTGAAGAGCTGCACCGGCACCAGCAGCCGCACCAGCACCACCGCCCACAGGGCGTACCGCAGCCCGGCGCTCACCCGCCTGCCCAGCGCAGCGCGCAGGGCAAGCACCACAAGGATCAGGAATACGGAGGTAAACACCCATTCCAGCAGTATAACCGCCATCTTACTTCCCCTCCCCGATCCGGTCCAGGATGGCGCGCAGCTCGGCCACCTCGTCATGGGACAGCTCCTGGCGCTTGACCATGGCGCTCATCATCAGCCCCACGCTGCCCTGGTATACCCGGTCCAAGAAGCTGTGGGTCTCGGCGGTGACGGCCTGTTCCCGTTCCACCGCCGGGGTGTAGGATTTGCCCCGGCCCGTCTGTTCGCAGTGGAGCAACCCCTTTTCCTCCATGCGGCGCAGGGTGGTGATGGTAGTGCTCTTGGCCCAGCCCACCCGACCGCTCAGGTCGGAAACCAGTTGCATTACCGTGCGCGGGCTGTCCTCCCACAGGCAGGCGAGCACGCTCCACTCGCTGGCGGTGAGCTTGGTCTCGCCCGCGTCGTTTTTCCATGTCATGGTGCATTCCCCCATCCGGTTTACTTTGTAGTCCTATCATAGCACGCCTGGTTTACATTGTCAACCCCAAAAAGGGTTACAGTGCGGTTACAGTTTTCTTCTCCCGCCGGAAAAGAAAAATTTTATTTTTCTCTTGACAAGCGGCCTCATTCCCGCTATAATCATTTTTGTCCGTTGCGAGTGTAGCTCATCTGGTAGAGCGCCACCTTGCCAAGGTGGAGGTAGCGAGTTCGAGCCTCGTCACTCGCTCCAAAGCAAAAGCACCTGCGAAGCAGGTGCTTTTGTCATTTTTCGCTTATTGTTATGATGCAATTATGCACAAAATAGGTGTCCTTGTGAAATCATTCAAAGATTTGGTTGAAGCCAACAGGCCAATTCTAGAAACTAACAAAGATAAGGTTTCTCGTTTACTGGCGGTAGAAATTGCACTCCTGCTGGATGTCTACTGGGAACGTCGGTTTGGTGGAATCCGTGCTTACAGCGCCGGAGGATTCCTGCGAGGGGCCGTCGCGTTGTGGCGCAGTGGGCCAGTACAAAAGGATTGCTAATTTTTTCAAATGTTTTCCTCCTGGTTCTCAATGAAGTTTTTCAACATCTGGGCCACTTGCGCCCTGGCGGCCTAACCGTCCGTCACCGCAGCCGTGGCCATCGCCCAATCCACCGGCCCCTTCGGTAGAGAGGCCGCAGGATATTCCCCCGCTGACATAATCTCACAGGTCTGGCCTGCGGTCTGTTGGCGGTCCATGGGGTCGTCGTGCGCCCGAATTATGTGAAGAGGATTGCGCAATCCCGGAATTGCTATGAAATGATGTTGCCCATAGGAGCAAAAGCGGCACGCCGACGGCGTGCCGCTTTCGTCATGTTTTTTGAGGAACGCTGCCCTTTTGGGCCGAGGCCTTTTTCCTGGGCAGACGCTGGTAGACCTTGGTTTCCCGGTACAGCCGCTTGGCCAGTTGGGGGGTGAACGCCCCCGGCAGGGCCCGCCACTTCCAGTTGGTCCCCAGCGTGGAGGGGATGTTCATCCGGGCCTCGCTGCCCAGGCCCAGCAGGTCCTGGGCCTGCATCACGGCCAGGTCGGCGGGAGACGCCCAGGCCCCCCGCATCATCCCCCAGTTGTAGCCCTCCCGGGCGTTGAGCCGGAGATAGGCCTTAGCGAAGGAAACGTCCTTTTTGGGGGCGGTGTCCATCCAGCCCAGGATGGTATCGTTGTCATGGGTGCCCGTGTAGGCCACGCAGTGGGACGGATAGCAGTGGGGCAGGTAGTCGCTGCCCTCGTCCCGGCTGTCGAAAGCGAACTCCAGGATTTTCATGCCGGGATAGCCGGTGTCCCGCAGCAGCTTGCGCACCGAGTCGGTGAGGAAGCCCAGGTCCTCAGCGATGATGTCCTGCTTGCCCAGCTTGGCGTTCACCGCCTTGAAAAAGTCCAGGCCGGGGCCGGGACGCCAGCGGCCGTTTTTGGCGGTGGCCGCCCCGTAGGGAATGGCATAGTAGGAGTCGAAGCCCCGGAAGTGGTCGATGCGCAGCATGTCGTAGATGGTGAACTGGAAGGCAATGCGGCGCAGCCACCACTGGTAGCCGTCCTGCTTCATCCGCTCCCAGTCAAAGAGGGGGTTGCCCCACAGTTGACCGTCGGCGGAGAAGCCGTCGGGCGGGCAGCCCGCCACTTCGGTGGGAATGCCGTTCTCGTCCAACTGGAACTGGTCCGGGTTGGCCCACACATCGGCGCTGTCCCCGGACACATAGATGGGCAGGTCGCCGATGATGGAGATACCCAGGCCGTTGGCATAGGCCTTTAAGGCGTTCCACTGGCGGAAGAACAGGTACTGGACCGCTTTCCAGAAATCGATCTCCCCGGCCAGCTCCTTTTTTGCGGCGGCCAGGGCGGATTTGCGGCGCAGCCGGATATCCGGCTCCCAGGTGAACCAGGACGCGCCCCCGTGCTTGTCCTTCAAGGCCATGAACAGGACGTAGTCGTCCAGCCAGACGGAGGTTTTGCAGAACATCCGGTACTCACGGGGCGGATGGGCCAGCAACCGGTCCGCGGCTTTCTTCAGCACGGGGTACCGGGTGACGTACATCAGGCCGTAGTCCACGTTTTGCGGGTCGTCCCCCCAGTTCAGATCCCGGTACTCCTCGGGTTTCAGCAGCCCCTCCGCCGCCAGGTCGTCCAGGTCGATGAAATAGGGGTTGCCCGCGTAGGAGGAGAAGGACTGATAGGGGGAATCCCCGTAGCTGGTGGGGCAGATGGGCAGAATCTGCCAATAGGTCTGCCCGCCAGCGGCCAGAAAGTCCACGAATTCCCGGGCGGCGGCGCCCAGGGCGCCAATGCCGTAGGGGGAGGGCAGGGAGGAGACAGGCATCAGGATGCCGGAGCATCTCATGGGAAATCTCACCTTTCATGGAGACCGCCGTTCCGGTCAGAAACGGCGGTCCCGTGATTCAAGATTGATTCAGGGCCGGGGATGGGTTACGCTCTCCCCGGGGATAAGCCGGAAGGGCACCAGGTTGTGGGCCGGGGCGCAAGGGCGCTGGAGGTTGCGCAGAAGCAAATCCACGCCCTGCTCCGCCAGCCGCTGGGTGTCCTGCTGAACAGTGGTCAGCCGGGGGACGAAGAACCGGGCCAGGGGGATGCCGTCGTAGCCTACCACGGAGATATCCTCCGGCACCCGGCGGCCCAGGTCCCGGATGGCCCGGATGGCCCCCATGGCCATCACGTCGCTGATGCAGAACAGGGCGGTGAGCTCCGGGCAGCGGCTCAAAAGCCGTTTGGTGGTATCGTAAGCGTCGGCGAAGGAATAACGGCAGGGCTCGCACCGCTGGGAGTCAAAGGGGAGCTTCAGCTCATCGAAAGCCCGCTGGCAGCCCCGGACCCGGCGGTAGCTGATCTGGGTACAGGACCAGTTGCCGCCCAGCAGGCCGATGTGCCTGTGCCCCTGGCCGGCCAGGTAGCGGATCACCTGATAAGCCGCCTCCTCGTCGTCGGTGGTCAGGGAGGACAGGTTGGGAAAGGTCAACTCCCCTGCGGAGTTGGTAAGCAGCACGCAGGGCACGACAACGTGATGAAATTCCGCTTGGAAATACTCCAGGTCGCCCCCCAGAAACAGGATGCCCAAAGGCTTACGCTCCCGGCACAGCCGGGCGGCATAGGCCACCTCGTTGGCGTCCTCGTCCAGATAGTACACGGAGGCGTACCGCCCCGCGTTCTGTAAAAGCTGTTGGCAACGCTCCACCAGGTCGGCGAAGAGCATGTTCATGGTGCCCTTGACAATAATGGCGATGGAGGCGCTGGTCTGCTGCTTGAGGCGGCGGGCGTTGTTGTTGGGCTGAAAGCCCTGCGCCTCCACCACCGCCATCACCTTCCGGCGGGTGTCCTCGGAGACGTCGGGGTGGTTGTTCAGCACCCGGGACACGGTGGCCACGCCCACGCCGGACATACGGGCGATATCTTTGATGGTCATACGCGCCCCTCCTTTTTCGACCTAATATTTTACCCCGTTTCGGCCCCCATATGCAATCCCTTTTGCAAAATTTTCGCTTTTTTGTCGAGGCAGGGCGCGGGAATCGGGTTTAGCCCTTCACCGCACCGGCGGCCACGCCCTTGATGATGTGCTTCTGGCAGGCCAGATAGAAGATGATGACGGGGATGATGGCCAGCAGGATCAGGGCCATGGTGGCGCCCAGGTCCACAGTGCCGTAGCTGCCCTTGAGGTATTGGATGTGGATGGGGATGGTGCGGTACTTCTCCAGGTCCAGCACCAGGGAGGGTAGCAGATAGTCGTTCCACACCCACATGATCTCCAGGATGCCCACGGAGATCATCGTCGGCTTCAGCATGGGCACCACCACCAGGAAGAAGGTGCGCAGAGGCCCGCAGCCGTCGATGGCGGCGGCTTCCTCAATCTCCAGGGGGATGGACTTGACAAAGCCCACGAACATGAAGATGGCCAGGCCCGCGCCAAAGCCCAGGTACACGATGGGGATGGTATAGGGGGTGTTCAACTTGAGCTGGTCCGCCGTATAGGACAGGGTGAACATCACCATCTGGAAGGGGACCACCATGGAGAACACGCACAGGAAGTACAGGATTTTGCAGAACAGGGAGTCCACCCGGGCGATATACCAGGCGGCCATGGAGGTGCAGATCAGGATCAGGATGGTGGACAGCAGGGTGATGACCACGCTGTACTTCACGCTGTTCCAGAAGGGGTAGTTGCCGAAGGTCATGCCCTTGACAAAGTTGTCGAAGCCGGCCCACATCTCGCCGGTGGGGAGAGCGAAGGTGTCGGTCTTGACAAAGGTGTTCAGCTTAAAGGAGTTGATGATGACCGCCACCACAGGCAGCACATAGATGACGCAGATGATGCCCAGAACGACGGACAGGATGGTCTTGGTCCTGCGCTCCGCAGTAAGAGAACCGTTCATTACTGCTGCACCTCCTTTTTACGGGTATAGGCAAGCTGGGCCAGGCCCAGACCGGCCACCAGGATGAAGAAGATGACCGCCTTCGCCTGGGCGGTGCCGTGGGCGTGGGGGCTGGAGTTGTTGTAGGTGGAGAAGATATTCAGCGCCAGCATTTCGGTCATTTTGACCGCCGTGCCGCCGGGCTGGGTGACGATGGGCTGGCCGTTGGTCAGCGCCAGGTTCTGGTCAAACAGCTTAAAGCCGTTGGTCAGGGACAGGAACATACAGATGGTGATGGAGGGCATCACGTTGGGGATAGTCACCTTAAACAGGGTCTGGGACTTGGTGGCGCCGTCGATACGGGCGGCCTCCAGCATATCCTCGGGCACCGCCTGGAGTCCGGCAATGTAGATAATCATCATGTAGCCGATCTGCTGCCAGCACATGAGGATGATGAGGCCCCAGAAGCCATACTTGGAATCCATCACGATGGAGGTGGAGAACTTGCTCAAAATGCCGTCGAAAATCATGGACCAGATGTGGCCCAGCACGATGCCGCCGATCAGGTTGGGCATGAAGAACACCGTGCGGAACAGGTTACTGCCCTTGATGTTCTGGGTCAGGGCATAGGCCACGGCAAAGGCCAGCACGTTGATGAGCACCAGGGACACCACGGCGTACATCGCGGTGTACCAGAAGGCGTGTCCGAAGGCGGCGTCCTTAAAGGCCCGGACGTAGTTGTCGATGCCGATGGGCTTGGCGTCGCCGATGAGCTTGAATTGGCAGAAGGACAGGTAAATACCCTGGATGAAGGGCCACACGAAGCCGATGATAAAGGCGGCCACCACCGGGCCCAGGAACAGCGGGAACCACCGCCGGGTGGATTTGCGGATAGTGTTGCCTTTGGCGATTTTTTTCCGTTTCAAAATATCAGCTCCCTTTTTCATGTCGCGCAATACGCGCCCTCTCTCAGCGCTCCTCAGCCAGAGAAATTGGGGGGCGCTGAGACGGAGGGTGGGGCGGGCGATCACGCCCGCCCCACCACGTTAGTCTGTTTGAGCCGGGTCTGAGGGTATCCTCAGTTGACGGCGGCGTACTGGGCGGCCCAGCCATCCACAAAAGCGGTGCAGACGTTTTCCCAGTTGGCGTCGGACTGGTCGGCATTGTAGGTGTTCAGGGCGGACACCATGCCGGCGCGCAGCTCGTCCACGTTGGGCTGATAGTTGAAGGCCCAGTTCATGACGTAGCAGCCGTTGTTGCTGTACTCGTTGGCGGCGGCCAGGAAGCTGTTGGTGGACTCGGCGGCGTTCTTATAGGGCATGACGCCGAAGGTGTCCACCAGCATCCGGCTGGCCTCGGGGTCGGTGACGCACCAGACCATGAACTCCATGGTGGCCTGCTGGTCGGCCTCGGAAACCTTGGAGTTGATGGCCCAGCAATTCTCAGTGCCGCAGTTCAGGCCGGCCTTCTCCTCGCCCTCCATGCCGCAGTAGTAGGGGATCATGGTGGCGTTGGGGACGGAGCCCACATAGTTGGTGTCGCCGCCGTAGGTCCAGGAGCCCTGGGGCTGGAACACGGCCTTACCGGACTTGAACTCGTTGTCGGGGTCATGGCCGCCCACGGACAGGTCCTTGGGGTCGCTCAGGCTGTTGTTGATGCACAGGTCATACAGGTTCTTGAAGTATTCCATATACTTGCCGGACAGGGTGGCGGGAGCCTCGGTCCAGGGGGTGCCCTCCTGCTCGTAGTAGTACTCCACGTTGGCCAGATGGCCGGTGAAGCGCCAGGAGGAGGAGCCGTCCATGTCGCAGGAGGTGAAGGCGTCGAAGCCCAGCTCGCCGGCGCGGCTGTGGATGTCCTCCGCCACGGCCTTCAGGGTCTCGAAATTCTTGATCTCGTCCAGGCTGTGGCCGGCCTGCTCCAGCAGGTCAGGGTTGACAATAATGCCGAAGCACTCATAACAGTAGCCGATGGACACCAGCTTGCCAGTCTCATCGTAGAGGTTGTAGGCGTCGGTGTTCAGCTCGTTGGCGATGGGGGTGCCGTTGAGGTCCAGCGCGTAATCGGTCCAGTCGCGCACGCCGGCGGCGTTGCCCACGTTGAAAATGGTGGGGGCCTCGGACTTGCTCATCTCGGCGTTCAGGGTCTGGCTGTAGGTGCCGGAGGCGGCGGTGACGATCTTCACCGGCACGCCGGTCTTCTCAGTGTACATTTTGGCCACGTCGTTGAGGACCTGGTCGGACTCGGGCTTGAAGTTGAGCCAGTAGACGCGGCCCTCGGCGTCGCCGCCGGTGGGCGCAGTGGACTCGGTGGTGGGGGCGTCGCTGCCCTCGGGGGGAGTGCTGGCATTGTCGTTCTGGGTGGAGCATCCAGCCAGAAGCATGGTCATGACCATGCTGAGAGACAGTACGAGCGCGAAGAGCTTCTTACTCATTTTTCATTTCCTCCTATTATTTTAATGCCGGGCTGGAAACGTTTCTGGTAGCGTTACCGGAAACGTTTCCAGTCCCTGTGCCATCATAATATCAATATTCCGCCAGGATTGCAAGGGGAAATTTGCCGTTTTACACAACTTCGGAGGATTGCCAAAAAAGACGGGCGGGTTTTTGTGGAAAGTACCGAACAAAATGTAAAAAGCGCTCCGCTTTCCAGGAAAGCCGAAGCGCTTTTTACACAAAAAGGGATCAGTAGCGGCGGATGACCGCCACCACGCGGCCCAGGATAGAGCAGCCCTCGCCGTCGATGGGCTGGTACTCGCCGCTGGAGTTTTCCGGGTAGAGCCAGATGTGGCCGTTCTCCCGGCGGAAGGTCTTGACGGTAGCCTCGTCCTCGAACAGGGCCACCACGATGTCCCCGTTCCGGGCCAAGGGCTGCTGGTGGACCACCACCACGTCGCCGGGGAGGATACCGGCCTCCAGCATGGATTCCCCCCGGACCTTCAAGGCGAAGTGCTCCCCGGACAGACCGCTGGTGTCAAAGGTGAGGTATTCCTCAATGTTCTCCTGCGCCAGGATGGGGGTGCCGGCCGCCACGTAGCCCACCAAGGGCACCTGGTCCCTGCGGCTGTGTTTGGGGTCGGTGATGGTGATGGCCCGGGTTTTGCCCTCGGCCTGGGAGATATAGCCCGCCTCCCGCAGACCTTTCAGATGGAAGTGGACGGTGGCGGGGGATTTCAGCCCCACGGCCTCGGCGATCTCCCGAACAGAGGGGGGATAGCCGTGGGACTCGGCAAAGGAGAGGATAAAATCGTAAATCTGCTGCTGCTTGGGGGTGAGTTTAGCCATGGCGCAAGCTCCTTCCAAAGTCGCCCCTGGCGGGGCGCTGAACGTTTCCGGCTGTGCGTTGCGGTCCTGCAACAGGCGTATTGTGGCTCATGGCAGCATTATAACACATGCTGTTCGAAATGTCAAACGTTCGTTCTAAGATTTTTGCAATTTTGAGTAGGTTTCTCCCCTGCCCCGTTGCAAAATTAGGTCAAATGCCATGAGGGCGGCGCAGCCGGCAACTAGGATGGCTAAGATCAGGACGGCGCAGTTGCGGAAAAATTCCTGGGGCAGGATGTTGATGATCTGGTCCTGGTATGGGTCGAACAGCCAGTTGTCCTTGCCGGGGAAGAACAGGGCGTGGAACGCCACGAAGGCCCGGTCAAAGTCCAGGGCGGCCAGGGCGCCGATCACCAGGAACACGGCGCCCAGCCCCGCCCCCGCCCAGAAGGCGGGACCCCGGCCCAGCAGAGGCGCGGGCCGCTGCCGTCGCCGGGGGGAGTGGGAAACGATGAACATCGCGCCCAGCAGCCCCAGGGCACAGATCAGCACGTCCAGGTCCAGCCGAAACAGGAAGCGCACGTCGGTGAAATGGCTCTTTCCGCTCTCCGACCATTTGAGCACGCCGGTGGAGAACTCCTCCCCGCCCAGGCAGTAGTCCAGCATCTCGTCGTAAGCGGTCTTGATCTCGTCCCGGGTGAGGCCGGTGCGCTCCTCCAGCCCCAGCGGGCCGATGTGGGCGTAATAGAAGGGGCGGCACAGGATGGGCGCGGCGATGGCCCCGGTGAGCAGGGCCAGGGCGATGGCCAGGGACATCAGGGCGGCGAGGGTTTTGCTGGTTTTCATAAAGCTTCCTCCTTTTCAGGCAGGGCGGACAGGGCGATGAGCACCTGAGAGGGCAGGTAAAACAGCCACACCGCCACCGAGACGGCGGGGTATAGCGGGGAGGCGGCGGGCAGGGTGTTGAACAGGCCCACGCAGGTGTCGCACCCCACGAACAGCGTCAGGCCCAGGGCGAACCGCCGCTGCTTCCGCCCCAGGGACCAGGCCAGGGCGGTGTTGGACAGCAGTTGGGAATAGTACAGCGCCGCCAGCAGGTTCAGCGGGGAGGCCATGTCCAGGGCATACACCGCCAGCCCCGCCCCCAGGGCCAGCCCGGAACGGAGCCGACAGGCGCTCCCCGCCCGGTTGCGCCGCAGGCGGACGAGGTAAACCGTCTGAACGCACAGGAACAGGGCGACGCCGGCGGCGTAGTGGTCATTGCGCACCAGCAGGAACCAGTCGGCGCAGGCGGTGAGGGCCAGGGCGGCGGGGACCAGCCGGTCTCCGCCCCGCAGGGCGCACAGCGCCGCAAAGGCCAGGCACAGCAGAATGCCGCCGTATTTGACGGGGATGGTCAACCCGCCCCGGCCCGCCAGGTCCAGCACGGCGAAGGCAGCGTAACAACAGCCCTCAGCGGCCAGAAACGCCCTGACGGGGACGGACGGCGCCCGTTCAGCCATCGCCGGGCTCCTTTGGGTCGGACAGGTCCCGCTTGATCCCGGCCACTACCTGGTCAAATTCCGCTGCGGTGGAGATTTTGCACGCCCGCTCCTTCCAATAAGAGGCGTAAGGCACCCCCTTCAAGTACCAGGCCAGGTGCTTGCGCATCTCCAGACAGGCGATTTTTTCCCCCTTGTGGGCCAGCGCCAGCTCAAATTGGCGGACTGCCGTGTCCATCCGCCGGGCCAGCGGCGGCAGGGGCGGCGGCTCCCGGCCCTCCAGGGCGGCGGCGCACTGCTCCAGCAGCCAGGGGCTGCCGAAGGCCCCCCGGCCCACCATGGCCATGTCCGCGCCGGTGACCTTCAAAATGCGCACCGCGTCCTTGGCGGAAAACACGTCCCCATTGGCGATCACCGGGATGGATACCGCCTCCTTCACCTGCCGGATATAGTCCCAGTTGGCCGCGCCGGAGTACATCTGGGTTTTTGTCCGGGCGTGGACCGCCACGGCGGACACCCCCGCGTCCTCCATGCGGCGGGCGAACTCCACGCAGTTGATGGATCCCTTGTCCCAGCCCAGCCGGAATTTGACGGTGACGGGCCTCCCCGCCGCCCCCCGCACCACCGCCGCGGCCACCCGCGCCGCCTTGTCCGGGTCCCGCATGAGGGCGGAGCCGTCCCCGGAGTTGGCCACCTTGGGGACGGGACAGCCCATGTTGATGTCGATAATATCCGCCCCCGACCGCTCCAGGGCCAGGGCCGCGCCTTTTTCCATAAACGGCTCATCGCAGCCGAATATCTGGACGGCGGCGGGGTGTTCCTCCTCCCCCAGCTCCAGAAGCGTGGGGGTCTTTCTGTCCCCGTAGCACAGGGCCTTGGCGCTGACCATCTCGGACACGGTGTAACAGCCGGACAGCTCCCGGCACACCGCGCGGAAGGCCAGGTCGGTGACCCCCGCCATGGGGCCCAGGGCCAGCCGGGTATTCAGTTGCACGTTGCCAATTTTCATGGGATATTCTCCTGCTTTGCTGATTTGCCCTATATGATACCAAATTCTCCCCAAAAAGGCAAGACAGCTTCCGACTGCCTTTTTTGGATCCGTTCCGTATAATCAAAATAGTTTCCATAATATGGGTTTTACTTATGATTTGACCACGGAGGGATGTGCCATGACGGCAAACGAGGGAACCAAGCGGGAAAAAAGGCGGCAAGGGCCGTCCGCGGCCATGGTGATGAAGTTGTCCGACTGCGGGGTGCGGTTCCTGCTGTCGGCGGTGCTGGCCGGGGCGGAGATCATGGGGGGACACTCCCTGTTTGCCCTGGCCCTGGTGGGCGTGTGTGGGCCGGGGGCGGAGGGGCTGGCGGCACTCCTGGGGGCGGCGCTGGGGTATCTGTCCTTCCGGGGCGTGGTGGAGGGGCTGCGGTATATCGCCGCCGCCATGATGGTGTACGCCGTGTCCCTGGCCCTGGCGGAGTTTGAGCTCTACCACCGGCCCTGGTTTATGCCTGCGGTGTGCGCCGCGCTGAACGGGATGGTGGGCTTTGTATACCAGTCCGCCGCAGGATGGGGCAAGGGGTCCATGGTGGGCTTCGTCACCGAGGTGGCGCTCACCGCCGGGGCGGTGTGCCTGTACCGCCAGGCCTTCGACCTGTGGGAGAAGCGCCGGCCCGGCGGCGAGATATCGATCCAGCAGATGGCGGGGGCTATCATGCTGTGCGCCACGCTGATGATGACCCTGACCCGGGTGACGGTGGCGGGGAGCTACTCCCTGGGCCGGGTTTTGTGCGTGCCTGTTGTGCTCATCGCCGCCTGGAAGGGAGGCGTGGGCATGGGGGCCGCCGCCGGGGTGGCGGCGGGGCTGGCCATGGGCTTTTCCGCGGGACTGCCTACTTATTATACCCTGGCCTATGCGCTTCCGGGGCTGGTGGCGGGGATTTTTGTGAAGCAGAGCCGCCTGATGTGCGCCGCGGCCTACGCCCTGAGCGGGGCGGCGGCCATCCTGTGGACCTGGGACCTGGGACCGGGGGACGCCCTGGCCTGGGAGGTGGCGGCGGGGACGGCGGTATTTCTGCTGCTGCCGGACAAGCTGCTCCGGCGGCTGTCCGCCCTCATCCGCCAGGAGGCCCCGGAGGAGGAGAGTGTCCACGCCCGGCAGTTTGCCGCCGACCGCTTGAAGCAGACCGCCGAGGCGTTTCGAACGGTATCCGGGGGGTTGCGCACAGCCTTCCAGGCCCCCGTGGCCCCCAACGATGGCGACGCCGCCCGAATCTTTGACCGGGCGGCGGACCGGGTGTGCGTCAAGTGCAAGCAGAAGGAGCGGTGCTGGCAGCGGGAGTATCAGGTGACCAAAACCGCCCTGGCCGACGCCCTCACCCCCATGCTGGACCGGGGAGCGGGGGCGCTGGAGGACTTTCCCCCCCACTTCTCCAGCCGGTGCATCCGGTTTGAGACCTTCCTGGTGGCGGCCAACGGGGAGTTGTCCGCCCTTTTGAGCCGGAGGCGCTACGACAGCCGGGTGCGGGAGAGCCGGGTGGCGGTGTGCGCCCAGTACGGGCACATGGCGGCGGTGCTGGACCGGGCGGCGGCGGAGCTGGCCCAGGAGCCGGCGGTGGACGTGCGCCGCCAGCGGCTGGTGAAGCAGCGTATGGCGGCTCTGGGGTTGGAGGGCCGGTGCGCGGTGTGGTCCGATCAGTACGGCCACCTGCAATTGGAGGTGGAGGGCCCCGGCGCAGAGCAGCTCGGCCGGGAAGGGGAGATCGGGCGGCTGTCGGCCATCCTGGGCTGTCCCCTGCGGGACGCGGACAGCGAAAAAGGCCGGGCCCGGCTCAGCCAGAAGGAGCCGCTGATGGCCATTGCCGGGGTGGCCGGGGCGGACCGGGAGGGACAGAGTGTCAGCGGAGACGCGGGGGCCTGGTTCAAGGACAACTCCGGCAAGCTGAATTTCCTGCTGTGCGATGGAATGGGCAGCGGCCCGGAGGCCCGGGAGGACAGCGAGACCGCCCTGCGGCTGCTGGAAAAGTTCCTCCGGGCGGGGCTGGACCCGGAGGAGGCGCTGAACACCGTGGGGGAGGCCCTGGCCCTCCGGGGCGAGGAGGAGGGGGGCTTCACCACGGTGGACCTGCTGCAAATCGACCTGTTCAACGGCAAGAGCGCGGTGTACAAGCTGGGGGCCGCCCCCACCTATCTCCGCCGGGGCGGCGGGGTGGAGCGGCTGTCCGGCGAGTCCCTGCCAGCGGGGGTGAATGCCGGGGCGGCGGCCGGGCCGGACCACTTCGACCTGTCCCTGGAAGCGGGAGACTGCGTGGTGCTGGTCAGCGACGGGGTGACCACCGGCAAGGAGGACCGTTGGCTGCGCAAGCTGCTGGGGGAGTTCGACGGCGTATCTCCCCAGGCATTGGCGGCGCGGATTTTACAGGGGAGCGATTTGCGCGACCGAAGTGGGGACGACCGCACGGTCATCGTCATCAAGCTGGACGTCAGGTCATAGCGAACGGCCCGGAGGGGATTTCCTCCGGGCCGCTTTCCGTTATTCCGCCGGGATGATGCCCCGGTTGATTTTCAGCCGCAGCACCCGCAGCACGCTCTCGTCCAGCCGCTCCTGGGTGACGGTCCCGTCCTCCACCGCCTGGGTGAGGGCGGCGACAGCCTGGTCCAGGTTCTGGGGGCACAGCAGCAGGTCCACCCCCGCCTGGACGGCGCCCACGGCGATGTCGCCGCTGCCGTAGTGGTCGGTCATGGCCTGCATCTTCAGGCTGTCGGTGATGACCACGCCGTCAAAGTCCAGCTCCTCCCGCAGCAGCTCCGTGACAATCTTATGGGACAGCAGGGCGGGTTGGTCATCCACCTCCGCAATGATGAGGTGGCCCATCATCACCGCGTCTGCCCCGGCGGAAATGCCCGCCTGGAAGGGAAGAAACTCCGCCGCCCGCAGCTCGTCCAGGGTTTTGTAGACGTATACCGAGCCGTAGTGGCTGTCGGCGGAGGTATCGCCGTGGCCGGGGAAGTGCTTGAGGGTGCAGGCCACGCCCCCCTGGTGAAAGCCGTTTACGGCGGCGGACACCAATTCGGCGGCCTGGAGAAAGTCGTCACTGTAGGCCCGGTCGCCGATGACGGTGTTGTTGGGATTGGACCATACGTCGGCCACCGGGGCCAGGTCCATGTTGAAGCCGCAGAATTTCATATCCGTGGCGATGGTTTTGGCGTTGTCCTCCGCCGTCTGCCGGCCCTGGTCCTTGTAGTCCAGCATGGGGCCGATGTAGGTGGTGCCGATGGTGTGCATCAGGCGGTTGACCCGGCCGCCCTCCTCGTCGCAGGTGAGGATGAGGGGGATTTTGGAGCAGGTTTGCACATCGACCAGCATGGAGTGAGTCTGGGTCAGGGAGACCAGGTTGCTGGCGTCGTACAGCAGCCCGGCTACGGGGTAGCGCTCCAGGGCCTGCCGGGTGGTTTCCCCCGCCGCCGTCACCTGGGGCACGCCGGTCAGGTCGGAGGGCTGGACTACGAATAACTGGCACACCTTCTCGTGCAGCGTCATCTCCGCCAGCAGCTTATCCGCTTGGTCGGGGGTGGAAGTGGGTTCCGGCGTGGGCGTCGCCGAGGGTTCCGGGCTGGGGAGCCGGGAGTTTTGAAGGGGCAGGGACGGAGCGGATTGCCCGGGCTGGGGCGGCTGGGCGGCGTGCTGCTTGAGAATCAGGGCGGTGAATACCCCCGCCGTTAGCAGGATGACCGCCAGAACCACGGCGGCGGACAGCAGCCATCCGATGCGGGAGGGGTAATTGCTTTGTTTTCCTGAGTGCATGGCGGACTCCTCCGTGTAAGATGAGTTGGACGGGACGCGCAGATTTTGGAGCAGGCCCCGTTCCGGGACCTGCTCCAATTTTAGCCTATTTTTGCCTCCGCCGCAAGAGCCATGGCGATGTATTTTTGGCCCGTCCCAGCCGCATACCGGACGGGCCGGGGAAAATAGGGTTAAAACAGGCAGGGATGGCGCGGGGCCGAACCATTCCAGACCGTTTCACATAGATTGAAGTGTTATCTCAAGGCAGTACCGAGACAAGGCGCGGGAACTGCCGGAATCTGGAGGAGGCTTATCGAATGCCCAACATACAGTACTTCCTGGGCGGAAACACGCCCACGGGTTTCTATTCTCTCTACCATCAGTTGTCCGATCCCACCCGGATGCGGGCATTGTACATCATTAAAGGCGGGCCGGGAAGCGGCAAGTCCAGCCTCATGCGCCGGGTGGAGCGTCATGCCCAGGCCGCCGGGCTGGAGACGCAGGAGGTGCTGTGCTCCGGCGACCCGGACTCTCTGGATGCGGTGATCCTGCCCCAGCTCCGGGCGGCCCTGGTGGACGGCACCGCGCCACAGGGGGTGGTGCCAAAAGGACACTTGGGGGACAAGCTGTTTGAAATGATAGGCGTAACTGCTCACCCTTCGGGCTTGGAGGCCCGGAGAAAAAGGCCCTGAAAATGAAAGCAGCCGTTCCTCTTCAAGGGCGGCTGCGCGGGAGGTGAAGATTGCAAGTTGATTGCGAACGCTATGAAGAAAAAAGGACTTTTAAACGGAACAAATCAGGCAAAAACTCTTAATTTGCAGAAGTATGCAACCGGGGGGTGGTAACTCGTCGGGTTATGAGGCCGATGAGCCTGCTTTTCTATAAATTTTAACATTGAATATAGCAACCGATAATCGAACTTTTTTGTTTGATTGTCGGTTTTTTGATATACTTTTCTAATCAAAAATCACGGCCAAAGAGCCAAAAGAAATTGCAAGATGATTGCAGGGAGGAACATCACCATGATAACAGGCAGGCTGGTAGCAGTCAACGGTAAATACTATGCGATTCTCAATCTGAAGCACCCGAATGGGCGGCGCCTCCAAAAACGGTTTGACCTGGAACTGCCCGTACCCAACAACAAACGACGGGCCCAGGAGAAGCTGAACGCCCTGTGCGTGGAATACACCCGCAAGCAGCAGGTGGAACAGAACCACCCCAACGTGGTGTTTATTGATTTCGCGCTGGCTTGGATCGAGAAGCGCAAGCCGGAAATCTCCCCGTCCACCTACCGCAATTACAGGCACATGGTAGAGCACCATATGCGCAACTGCTTTGGCGATACGCCGCTCCGGCAGATTTCCTTCTGGGATATTGAGGACTACTACAGTTTTCTTGAGTTCAACGGGTTGTCCAGCACCACCGCCCGGCATCACCACGCCCTGCTGAAATGCGTTTTCCATGAGGCGCACAGGCTGGGGATCGTACAGGAGGATCCGACAGAGTTTTTGAAGGCACCCAAACGTCAGCCACCCAAGGTCAGCTACTATTCTTTGCAAGAAGCACAGCGGCCGATTGATGAAGTCAAGGGCACCAAACTGGAGGTGCCGGTCACGTTGTCGCTGGCCTACGGGTTTCGCCGCGGTGAGGCACTGAGCTTGCGGTGGGAGGACATCGACTTTGAAGGGAACCGCATTGTTGTGCGCCACACGGTAGTGGAGGGAATCGCGGAAAACGGCCGACGGATCTTGGTGGAGAAGGACACCATGAAGGCCAGGGCATCCCGCCGGACAGTGCCTCTGTTTGAGCCCATTACCACCACGCTGAAAGACGAATGGGAGCGAAAGAAAGGACGGACCCCACATTTGTCTGCTCCGACAGCAAGGGGCAGATGATGAAGCCGGACGTGCTGAGCCATGACTTCAAAAAGTTTCTGGCTGACCACGGATTGCGGTATATCCGCTATCAGGATCTGCGTCATAGCTGTGCCAGTCTGTTGCTGGCAGCCCATGTCCCGCTGATTCAGGTGCAGCACTGGCTGGGGCATAGCTCCATGTTGACCACTGCGAATCTGTATGCACATCTGGATCCCAGTTTGGTGGATGAGTGCGGAGAGGGGATCAAAAAAATTTAGCGCAGACTGTTTTGTTCCAAAGCAAATGTTGTGATCCATATTCTGCTTGACGCAGCCTGTGGTAACGGGTAAGATTCCCTTATAAGGCATCTTTGTTAACGCGCCAGACAGGGAGGTACTGTCATGGAAATCACCGAACAGGAAAAGCAGCGTATGAACGAAATATATTTTGCCCTGTCCACAAAGCAGGCGCAATTATTTCACGGGCTGTATCACCGCGTCTTTGAGTTGAGTACCGGCTTCTACAACGGCCACGAACACCAGGCCCCGGACGGCACTTGGCAGATGGACTACTACCCCATCCCGGTGATTTCGGTAAAGGGCTACTGCGATGTGGAAATCAGCCCGGACGGCATCTCTGTCACCGCCAAGAAAAAGCGGAAAGACGCGCTGGACTACTCTTTTGAGAAGCTGAAGGGTTATTCTTTCGAGGTTTTTGGTGTAGAAAGTTATCTGGACACCTTCTGCCAGGACGGCATGACCATCGCAGAAATGAAGGAGAACATTTCCCGTAGCGAGGAGCGGGAGATCGGCTTCTGCTTCTCCTTGCCCTGGGACATCGACGGGGAAGCCATGTATGAATTTGCGAAACTGCTTCGGCGGGAGGGCTTTTACTATTGAGGAGGCGGCTCCTATGAACATTTTGGACAGGCCGCAATACGGCTTTTTGAAAACCGACCCTCGCCTGGGGAAAAATATCATTTTCCTCACCTATGGCGGAAGCTACGCCTACGGAACCAACACAGAGGGCTCCGACATCGACATACGGGGCTGTACCCTGAACAGCAAGGCGGATCTGCTGGGCATGGGTGATTTTGAGCAGGTTGTGGATGACCATACGGACACCACTGTGTATGGCTTCAATAAACTGCTGAGCCCGCTCATCAACTGTAACCCCAACACCATCGAACTGCTGGGCTGCAAACCAGAGTACTATTTCGTGCTGACCCCTATTGGGAAGCAGCTTATCGACCAGCACAGGCTGTTCCTGTCCCGGCGGGCCATCAACTCCTTCGGCGGTTACGCGGGCCAGCAGCTCCGGCGGCTGGAGAATGCCCTGGTCCACGACGCCTACCCCGCCGAGGCGAAGGAACGGCACATCAAAGGCTCCTGCGAGAACGCCATGCACCTGATCCGACTCTATCTCATGTGCCTGGACATTTTGGAGCGGGAGGAAATCGTCACCTTCCGGGAGAAGGACCACGACCTGCTGATGGATATCCGAAACGGGCGCTATCAGCGGGCGGATCACACCTTCAACACTGATTTTTATGACCTGCTCAATGAGCTGGAGCGGCGGCTGAACTACGCCGCCAAGCATACCTCCCTCCCGGAATCGCCTGACATGACCGCCATCGAGGCGTTCCAGGTGGAGGTCAACGAAAGGGTGGTGTGGGGTGAAATTTGACATTCCCGCCGGGGCGCGGTATATCCTCCAAACGCTGAATGGCGCGGGCTTTGAAGCCTATCTGGTGGGCGGCTGTGTGCGGGATCTACTGCGGGGCGTGTCTCCCCACGACTGGGATATCTGCACCTCTGCCCGCCCGGAGGAGACGGAGCGGTGTTTTGCCGGACAGCGAATCATCGAGACCGGGCTGAAACACGGCACCGTCACTGCGCTGGTGGAGGGCGAGCCCTATGAGATTACCACCTACCGCACGGAGGGGCCCTATTCCGACAGTCGGCGACCGGACTATGTGCGCTTTGTCCCCAATCTGACGGAGGATCTGGCCCGCCGGGACTTCACCATGAACGCCATCGCCATGGATCTACACGGCAATCTGCGCGACCCCTTTGGTGGCGCGGAGGACATCAAGGCTGGCCTAATCCGCTGCGTGGGAGAGCCCGCTCAGCGATTTCAGGAGGACGGGTTGCGGGTGATGCGGGCGCTACGTTTTGCCGCTGTGTTTGGCTATGAGATCGAGACGCAAACCGCCTGGGCCGTCCACGAAAACCGGGCCATGCTGGGCCGTGTGGCGGCGGAGCGGATCAACGTGGAGCTGCGAAAGCTGCTGGTGGGGCCGAACGCCGGGGACGTTCTGCGGCAGTACCCGGATGTATTCTGCCAGTTCTGGCCCCAGTTGGAACCGCTGGTGGCGCTGGAGCAGCACAACCCCTGGCACTGCTGGGAACACACCATCCACGCAGTGGAGGCGGCGCCCGCCGATGTGACCCTGCGGCTGACCATGCTGCTCCACGACATCGGCAAGCCCGCCTGCAAGTCAACCGATGAAAACGGAATCGACCATTTTCACGGTCATCCTGCCGTCAGCGCCAAGCTGGCGGACGAGATGCTCCGGGCGCTGAAATTCAACAACAAGACCCGGGAGCGAGTGGTGCTGTTGGTGGAGCGCCACGATGCACAGATACCGTCCAGGAACCAGGTCATCCGGCGCTGGCTCAACCGGCTGGGGCCGGAGGCCTTCTTCCAGCTCCTGGAGGTCAAGCGGGCGGACAGCATGGGGCAGGCTTATGAAAAGGTCAAGGGCCGTCTGGCGGAACTGGACGAGATTAAAACCAAAGCGGAGCAAATTTTGGCAGAGGGGCAGTGTCTCATACTGAAGGATTTGGCTGTGAACGGCCGGGATGTGATTGCCGCTGGGGTCAAACCTGGGCCGGAGGTGGGGCGGGTGCTGGAGGAGTTGTTGGAACGGGTGCTGAGCAGTAAGATTTCAAATAATCGGATGGATCTCTTAATGCTGATTGATTGTGAACAGAATAAATAAGCTTTATAAATTTATAAATCGCGGTATATGAGCATTGAAAACAGGAAAATTTTCGAGTGCTGCAGAATTTCGTGCAACTTTTTTACTATGTTGTTTATTATTAGAATGTGAGTACCGATGACGCCCCTAAAGACTTTAAGATCTCGTTTCGATAGTTTGGTCATTATCTCCAAGACGAAAATGGCCAAGTCCTGGGGACAAAGTCGGTACTCACTTTCTCTTATCCTTCATTCCGACTTGTCCTACTAAAGCCGCCTTTTTGCTTCCTGGTGATAAAACTTTTCCGGAAACAAGTTTCTCTGTCAGCCTTTGGTCAATTCCTGATATATAAATAATGTGTTTATGTGCTATCCGACCAATTAAATATTTAATAAATGGCACGTTTTCATATTCTTTTCTTAAATCAACTGCCTTTGCAATAAAAGCTGCTGAATTGCCTGCGTTTTCTTGCATTATTAGATTCTGTACTTTGTGATTTGAATTGCTGAGTTCTGCTTCGTTTAAGACAATCATTGTATTCCGATTAGATGCATTATAGCCAATATCATTCATAATGTTAAGAGCCAAGTTAACTGCAGCGGAATTAAGAAGTTCCTGGACTTCATTAATACTAATCCTGTTTTCGGGATCAATTTCCTTAACAAAATTCATTAATCCTGCGATAATATCATCGTAATGATCTTGATATGGTTTTAAAGTTGCATAAATGATTTTCTGGGGGACCGTATACAATGCCCCAACCATCATCTTTAGCTCCTCATCAGTCAGCGATCCATATTGATCGACTAGGGCGTGCCCAATTAGCCGGACATACTTTAATGCTCTGAGAATTCGGTACTTGTCTTTTTCAACATCCGCTTCATCATAATCAAATATTCCCCTAAACTTTACCGCTTCGTGTTGGTGTTGCTCTATTAATTCTGTATTTTCTGTAGCTTGCTTTTGCAGTTGGTAAGGATTTAACTGTGTCCGTTGTGTTTGTGAGAAATGGAAGATTATTTACACCAAAGTTTAACTCAGGATAATCTTTTACCAACGCCTCAGCCTGCGCAGCCATAGTCAATATTACTCTGACGTTTCTTCGAATATATGATAAAAACAGTATGCTTGCTGCGGTAGCGTTCCTCATTTCCGACATCTACAAAAACCCGCTTGACAAAAAGGCGACATCGTGTTATATTTTAACTGTCAACAGCATGTTATACATTAAGGAGGATGAAAACGTGGCACAGCAAATTTCGGATGCCGAACTTGAAATTATGAAAATCGTATGGGGAAACCCAGATGAGGTGACGTTGTTCCCCTATATCATGGACGGTCTGGCGGCAAGGGGTAAGCCGTGTCAGAAGAACACCCTGATTGTACTGCTGTCGCGGCTGATGAACAAAGGCTTTCTGAGTGCAAAGAAAATCGGACGCCGCAATGAATATACCACGCTCGTTTCGGAGACGGAATATCAGACAGCACAGACGAAAAATTTCCTGGATAAGATTTATGAGGGAAGCGCAAAAGGTCTGGTTTCCAATCTGATTATGGGCGATTTGCTGGCAGACGAGGAATATGAGGAATTGAAACGGCTGCTGGAGAAAGGAAAAGGGCAGCAATGAACGCAGTTTTGAAAATTTTCCTGTCCATGTCTTTTTCCGGTAGCTTGCTTATTCTGGCTCTGCTTTTGGGAAAACGGTTTTTGAAAAACAAAATCAGCCGGCAATGGCAGTATTACATTTGGCTGGTTGTTGTTTTGCGGCTACTGCTCCCGTTCGGGCCGGAAGTAAGTCTGATGGGAAAGGCATATCAGACTGTCGATCAGGCAATATCCCAGGCCGCTCCTTTACCGCAGCAGCAACAGCCACCGCTAAACGTTCCGGGAGGCAATCTTGCTCCCGCTGTTGGGGCGGAGCAGCATAATGAAACGGTGAATAGTCCGGCAGATGATATAACAACTGCCCACCCACTTCAAGATATTGGAGTGTTGGTAATCAATCATATCTGGCTGATGTGGCTGGTAGCCGCGCTGGGTTTGCTGATACGAAAAATAACAATCTATCAGGGCTTTATACGATATATCAAGGCTGGATTAACCCCGGTTTCTGACATTCAGCGGTTAGACGAACTTTCTATTGTTGCGGAACGATTAGGTATCAAAAAGCCGATTGAATTATGTGTCAATCCGTTGGTTTCTTCCCCGCTGTTGATTGGCTTTTTCCATCCATGTATTGTACTGCCAAATGCAGATATTCCTGAAAAGGATTTTCGCTATATCGTTCTGCATGAGCTGACGCACTACAAACGGCGGGATATGTTCTATAAATGGCTGGTTCAAATTACCGTCTGCCTGCATTGGTTTAATCCGCTGGTTCATCTTATGAGCCGGGAAATTACCAAGGCTTGTGAATTTTCCTGTGATGAAGCCGTCCTTGCAAAAATGGGGAGCGGCAACGCACAGGACTATGGGAAAACCTTACTTGACGCTATGGCGGCAGTCGGGAGATACAAGGAAAATCTCGGAGCCGTTACGTTAAGCGAGAATAAACAGTTATTGAAAGAGAGGATAAATGCGATTATGAACTTTAAGAAGAAATCAATGGCGATGCGCCTTTTAACGGGTTTACTGACGCTGTGCGTGATGTTCGGGGCGGCTTTCGTTGGCGTTTACCCTGTTGCTGCGGCAACTGATCGCGCAACTGGTAAGCCCCAGGTGGCTGTGAATAAAACTCCCGCACAAGGGAACACAAGCACAAGCAGCAAGGACTATGCGGCCCAGGCGGAGCGGTACTATAAGGCTGACAGCTTGCCATTGTTTGAAATCACATTTCCCCGGCTGGATGAAAAATCTCAAAAGAAATGGCTTGAAAAGTTTTATGCTGATGGGAACTTTGCTTTCTTCTCTGTTGCTGTACGTTGGCTTGATACAAATTCCACTTTGTTTGCTGACTTCGCTGAAAAAGCGTATGCTGATGAAGAAATGGCGTTTTTCTCCATCTTGACGGACTGCATGGATGAAGCGAAACTGGAACTTTGGCTGGACAGGGCTTTGGAAGATGGAAACTGGGCATTTCAATCCATGCTCTTTGATAAGCTAAACCGGGATGAGGAATTTGATGAGCTGAAAGAGAAGCAGGAGAAGGAATGGGCCGAAGCACAGGCGGCGGAATACCAGGCTGTGGGCGTTACAATGGATGGCAAGGACTATTACTATCAGGGCCAGCTTGTCAACATCTTTTTAGACATCCGGACCAACAAGTCCGTTTACACGCTGAATATGAACCCGAAAGGGACAGTTAATATCAAAATTGTTCGCGATATAAATAGCAAAATCACAGACGTCGCCTATATGACCGAAGCGGAAGTGATTGAACTGTTGGGGGATATGGATGATAAAACTGGCGTGGAAATAATCCCCGTTGATTTCAAAACCGTAGCGGCAGGGGAAACCATTTTCCTAGGGGAATATACATTGTCCGATGGGGACGAAATATTGTACGACATTTCAGCGAAAACGGGAAATA
>CAJTTS010000034.1 GCA_910579155.1 uncultured Oscillospiraceae bacterium
GATAAGCGGGATCGAACCGCTGACCTCTTGAATGCCATTCAAGCGCTCTCCCGCACATCCGGTGTACTACCCCAGATGTGCGAGAGAGCGCTTCATTTTTAGAGAGCGGCCATTATCCTTAGAATTTTGCCTGGGTGGCATATCCCAGCTGAAAGAATCCTGTTTGCTTTACTGCGCCATCGGCAGGTCGTAGACCTCTGCCTGGGTCACACTGTCGATGCCGTTTAGGAACTGCTCCACATTGATGGTGAAATCCACCGCTAGCTTGTAGTCCCGGCGGACGGTGACACGCTTGATGATGTACCCGCAGATCATTTTCTTCGTGGCGGTGTCACTGCTGTCAAAAATCTCAGACCAGGTGGCAATCCGCTCGAACTCCGAACGGAACTCCTCCAGCTTGCTGTTCTCATTGTCCAGCTCCATCGTCAGCTCAGTGACCCTGCGGCTGGTATCCAGCACCCGCTGACGGGTTTCCTCCAGAAGCTCGTTGAGCACTTCCATGGGCAGTGCGCTTTTACCCTGCACCGCCTTGAGCACCTCGGCCTTGAGGGACTCATAGTCCGTATTCGCCTTGGTGTTTTCCGTCCGGGCCCGCTTCAGGTCGGCCTGGAGCAGCGCCATCTGCTTCTGGCAGGCGTTCCCCACGATCATGTCGCTGGTGGCGCTTTTCATCTTGTCAAAAACTTGATGAAGGATATTTACTACGATGTCATCCAGGATGTGCATGGTGTACCCCGTCTGGCCGTCGCAGTCGATGCGGTGGCGGGTTTTGTTGTAGCAGACGTAGCGGAAACGCTTCTTCTTCAGCGGCGTCCCATCCGGCTGGCGGTAGACCTTCCCGTTGGTGGTCAGGACCAGCCTGCCGCCGCAGTGCCCACAGAACACGTTGCCCGACAGCAGGGACTGGCCGGTGGTGTTCAGCGGCATCGTCCGGTATTCCTTGTTCTCGTTGGTGCGCTCAGTCATCAGGCTCTGGGCCATGTCGAACAGCTCGGGCTTAATGATCTGGAGCTCATCAAAGGGTTCGGAGTAGGTTTCGCCGCTGCGCAGGACACCCTTGTAGAGCGGATTGTGCAGGATAGCTCCGATGGTGGCGTCATGCCAGTTTTCGCCCTGGCGGTTGCGGATGCCGTGGTCATTGAGGAAGTGGGCCAGCCGGAATTTGCCGTAGCCGGAGGACACGCACAGGTCGAACATCATGCGCACCACCTCGGCCTCCTCATCATCGATGGCCAGACGGTTGACCTCGTGCTTCCGTTTGTTGAAGATACCGCTCTTTTCCAGCTTGTACCCGTAGGGCGTTTTCCCACCCCGGAACCGTCCCTCCAGCACCATCTGGCTCAGGGCTGTTTTGGTACGGATGGAGGTTTTCTGGCTCTCCCCATCGGCCTGCCAGAAGCGGATGTAGTTGGTGAGCCGGTCGGTGTGGGATTCGAAGCGCTGTTCTCCCTCGTTGACGCTCCACACACGGATACCCTTTTTCACGAACCACTCCACCACGAAGGGGGTTTCATCAGACCTGCGGCCCAGGCGGTCGAACATGAACACCAGCAGAATGTCGAACTTCTTCAGCTCCGCCTTTTCCTTGACGAGCTGCAGCTTGTCTCGGTCGTCGGCGCTGACCTTGAAGCCAGACACCCCGGTTTCCTGCTCCTCGCCCACAATGATCCAACCCATCTTCTTGGCGAACTCCCGGCAGGCTTTCCGCTGGACGGGGATGTCGGCCTGGTTCTGATCGTCGTGGTCCACCTGCTTGGTGGTGGACACCCGGTATAAACATTGGACTCTTTCAGCCATTTTCATCTTTCCTCTCTGTTCATTGATTCGCAATGTGAGAGGTCAGACGATTGATCCCTATTCAGTTGTCGAGGTGCGGTGGCTTCGCTATGGCCATTATCTCACATTACGGCCTGAATAGCTACTGAAATAACCAGGAAAACGAAAGAATTATTCCTTCGCCGCCAGATAGGTCCCCAGGAGCGCCTGCTTGATCTTGACCACGATCTGGGTGTTGGGTTCGTCCGAAAAATGGAGGGCCACCTCCCGGCCCTCCACGATCATGGTCATACTGGATTTTTTTCTGCTGTTCACTGCTCTTTCCATATTCAAACCTCCCCAATAGAAAGAGAGTCGGGTACGTTGTCAACGCACCCAACTCTCTTTGTCAGAAATTAATTTTCTTTGCGTAGGCTCTCTATTTCATCATGGCTAAGTCCGGTGAGTTTCGCTATGTCAGCCACCGACATTTTCATTTGCAGGGCGTTTCGGGCAATTTCAATTCTACTTTTGCGTTCTCCTCTGCGCTCACCCCTGTCCTCAGCAGTAGCCAAGTTCGATTGCATATCGGTCTGGTACATCCTGCGGCTGCGGAACACCGCCCGTTCCCGTTCATCCTGGCTGATGCTCATCAACAGGTTTCCGGCCATTTGCAGCACCTCCTTCGACGCTATGACCTCATTTACTGTTTCCCGGTAGGTGGGTTCGCTGGCGTACTGAAAGAACACAGCCCATTTCTCCAGATCCGTCATATCATCCACGGACTTCTCCATGATCTCCTGGAGCTTGCTCAGTTCCACATACACAACATGGATGGCGTCTGACAGCAGCTCATTGTCCTCATCATGCCGCAAGGAGAAGGAATTGACGTACTGCGTCCGCTCCGGGAACACCGTATAGGAGCAGAATGTCACCTGATACGTCCGGGCCAGCCTGTCGTATCTCCGCACACCTTTGGATGGCTGAGAGGAGTGGAGATCGCACAGATAGTATATGCTTTTGCCCTTCAGGTTCTGATGCTTCCCGTCCGAGTCCTCCTGGATACGGCTGGCCTGCATCTCCAAGTCGATCTGGGTCCCGTCGTCGATACGGCAGTTCACATCAAGCCGCTCGGCCTTTTCGTGCGTATCATCGGGAGGTATCTCGCTGTTGCGGACCTCAACATCGACCACAGGGCGTTTGATGATAGAGGAAACCAGGTCGATCAATACAGGCTTGGCCTCCTGCTTGGTCAGGATCAGCTTGAACACCCGGTCATCGGACGGCGGCAGGATATCCGCCCCCATCGGCAGTAATCCCATCAGACAGCACCTCCAATCGAATCTGTTCTTTATGTTCAGTATATCATGTTTCCGCGAGTATTTCCACAAAAATTTTCTGGGACGCGCCGTGTTTCCCATCCTCCGAACAATTGCGAAAGCTTTTTGGCTATACTGGCCCCAGGATCGTAAGGGCAGGGGGTACACGCAAGCATATCAAGTGTGTCTCAGAACATCATGGAGATTTGACCGTCTAACTGCTCCACAGGATGCCGATAGCTATTTTTCAGTTCTTTTGCTGTGGCGGTCCGGATGCCTGGCCCACAGTCTGTTTCCGCTGTGACCATGCGGCCTTGCTGGAGCAGCTGGTCAATCAGCTCTGACATGAACCGGATGCCAACGCTGTTACATCGGTCCTTGTCACACAGGCGGCATATCTCAAACTGCTGGGCGACGCGGGCCGCGACAGGGTCCACGATATAGCGGTCTGTGCGCTTTGTCCGGCAGTTTTCCAGAATGAAATCGGTGATCTCATCCCGCTTTGCTTCCAGCGCGGCCCGGTATTCTTCGTCACTTATATCCGTGTACTCCTCGTAATAGTCCACATGATAGCACCGAAAGGTCTTTGCTGTGGAAAAGTGCTCCACCAGGGATGGGACCTCAGCTACCTCCACGACGCCGCTGAAGCTGGTGGGATGCAGATAGAGGTCCTGCTGGTCCTTGGTGACCGTGTCGCAGACTCCGTTTGTTCCCCTATGGATCGTCCAGCCTAACGTTTGGAATATTCGGCGGCTCTCCGCCTTGAATGCGTTCCGCTCCTTATTACTGAGCCAATTGCGGTCATAGCCATTGCAACTGATATGAAGATAGGTCATTTGATGCGGCATCCAATCGCCCCCTTAATGATTGCTATTGTGGTATGGTCCCTATTGCTTCGGTGTCAGGCCATTCTTGGAGTCATTCCCGTCTTTTTCAGAGCTTGCCCCAACGATACCAGCTTTTCGGGCAGGAAGCTATCACGATATCCGACAAATATGGGCTGCGGAAACCGGCCGGAGAGCCCATCCACGGCTCTGCTATGTCAGATGAAGAGAATAGGCTGATCGAAGCGGAGTTTTCCGCCTTTCGGGATGCTCGGAGCAGCAAGGCCAGAAGGATGCCCAGGGTGACTCCGGCCATGGCCCGGACCCATCAGAGCGCCGCCCAAGCCATCCTGCCGTACCTTTTCCAATATTACGATGGGCGGTTTGAGCGGTCTACCGTCATCAAAGTGGTGTCCACGACGGCGGCGGTGCCGGACGATCTGCCGGGGCACATTGCCAGACAGTCGGAGTTTTTGATGGGCGCCGCGCTGTGGCTGCTGGACTATCTGGAGGATGCCTGTGACGATCCGGATGAGTATCTGGATCTGCTGCCCGTGGGCCCAAGCGAAGACTTGGAGTACGATATGCACTGCGCGGATGACCTGCTCCATGACCGGACGACCATCCTGCGCATAGCCACCCTGCTGGATGAGCGGGGAAATGCCTGTCGGCGGCAGTTCCGCCGTCTGCTGGACCTGATCGACGATGAAACCGCGGCGCGGCTGCGCCAGTCGTTCAAAGGCGCTCTTTTGGATTACATCAGTCGGGCGGCAGAAATACACGACCGGCTCAAGCCGGTCACGCAGGGGTTTCCATCCACGATGGAGGAGCTGGGCAGACAACGGCTGGGGATGCTGAGCAAACGGGACGAGCTGCCGGAGATTTATTTCCTATTGCTGGCCCCTGACTTGATCTGCCATCCGCAGTCCAAAATACGGGAGGAGCTCCGATCCCAAAAGGCAGCGGAACTGCTGGCGGGATATGGGGTCAGCGATCCCTACGAGCTGTGCGCGGCCTATTTCCTGCTGGAGCGGGAGGGGGACGCGCTGGTCAATTTGAATGTCTTGACCGGCATCGTTATGATCTGCGCCCTCCGTCATCTGCCCTGGGCCCAGGATGATTTCGGAGCGAGGGCGGGGCTGTTTGAAAAGGGCAAGCCAGACTACTGTCTGCGGTATGAATACAGCGAGGGACCCACGGCGAGTGGGGAGGACCCGCTGGATTTTGAGTGGCGGCTCTCCGAGGCGCAGCTGTTCTTCCTGGCAACCGGGATCATCCTGCCCCGTGACCGGATGCCGTCGGACAAGCTGATCCGCTGGTTCATGCGGCAGGGAGTGGAAGAGCGGAGGGCCCATGAGCTGGCCTGGGCGGCGTTCATAGCCTATTTCACCGAGAGCGGGGAGAGCGGCTGGGAGGACATAGACCTCTTTGGGGATGATGAGGAGGACGAAGAGCCGATTTCAGAGGGATCAGTCCAGGATGGGCCAACGGAGTCCAGCGGGGCGGCTGTGGCCCTGCCTGACAGTGGCGCCTTGGCGGAACAAAACGAGGCGCTGGCCCGTCAGGTGAAAGAGCTGCGGGGGGCGCTCCATGAGTCGGAGCGCACGTCCAGCCGTCTGCGGGAGCAGCTTCGGGAATCGGAGCGAAAATGGGAGGCGGACCGCTCGGAGCTGGCCCAGCTCCGGGAGACGCTCTACCGTCTGCGGGCCGAGGAGGACGCGGAGGACGGGGACAGCGCGCCGATGGTGGAGCTGCCCTGGCAGGTGAAGCGGCGGGTGGTGGTGTATGGCGGCCACGACAGCTGGCGCAAGGTGGTCAAGCCTCTGCTGCCCGGGGCCCGGTTCTATGACCGGGAGGAGCTGACGGACCTGAACACTGTCCGGGGCGCGGATGTGGTGTGGCTCCAGGTCAACGCCATGTCCCACAAATACTATTACAGGATCATTGACGCCGCCCGGAAGCACGGCATCCCGGTGCGGTATTTCGGCTCGGCCAGCGCGAAGAAGTGCGCCGTCCAGCTGTCGCTGGACGAGCTGGCGGCGGAGCGTAAGGAAGTTTAACGCTTTTGTAACATCCTCGCTCGAAGTTTTGTAATGAAATCCAGATACTATAAAACTCGCAAGAGATGCCTTTTCTTTTTCATTCTTCATTCTATCCTCCATCCTCATGGAACCGAAGCGGAAACGCTTCGGTTCGCTTTTTATGGGAAGGGGCCTCCCCATTCAGGAAAGGCCCCGCAATTTTTATCAACTCTGGAAGTCCCGGTACCGCACGAAACGAAGTGACGGGTTCAAAACTGAATGATTTGCAGGTGTTTGATAACACAAAAACAGGGGCTGTCTGATTTAGGGTCAGACAGCCCCCGTGGCTTCTGTTATCAAGGTCTTGCTCGAAAGACGTTGTCTTACTGCCTTTCGTTCACCTGTATTCGACACTACTTCCCCAGGTGGTGGGCGACAGACTGAAACCGCGCAGAATGCGCGTCACGGGAATCTCACCCCTCCGAGGATCTCTCCGAGCTGCCCCATGAAAATGGCTGGACAGGAGTATCATTATTGCCTGACGGGGTCGTTGCGAAACAGCTTGTCCTGCTGTTTTGTGGACGGATGGGTACCGCTCGCCGCCTTACATTGGCCGTCTTTTATGCGGAAACCGCACAGGCGGGTCTTGGCGCATCCTCCAGCGTCGCTCTGCGCTTGCTGGCGCTCCGTCAGGGAACGTATTTCAGTCGCCGGATGTGACCGGGCTGGCCCGGTGTTTTTCAAGGTGCGGAGAGAAGCAGCCTATATTGCCCCTCTAATAGTCATTGGGGACTTTTTTCGAATTTAACAACCAAAAATTTTAACTGCTTTAAAATTTTTTCTTTGCGCTTGTGAACCGCTTGCTGAGTAATACCGATTTCAATCGCAAATTCGTGTTCAGTTTTTCTGGAATCAGCAAGATATATGGAATAAATTAAGTAAAAACTTTGGCTGTCCAATTGATGAAGTGCTGATGTAAGCGCGTCCTGCCGAATATTCCTCATAGCACTAAGTTCCACATTGACGGAAGTATCAGCCACCAGTTCTTCTCCGTTCACGTTCTCTTGAGCAATGTCGCTATATAGAGAGAGGGTGTTCCATCCATTTTCGTGCTGCCGCAAGTATCCGCTGTGTTCCTCATCACAAAGCCAATCAAGGTATTGATCCCTTGATGCTTCGATTACCAAGTCATCCCATTTGATAAAATAACGTCCTCTTGCTTCAGGAGAAATAATAAAGCGATAGAATTCTTTGCCACTCATCATGATCCAATTACTATTGGGATTTTGGTCATAAGGTTCCACTTTCCTAAAAAATTGTCGTGCCATTTGGCAGACCTCCTGTTCTTCTGAAATTGGGGCAAAACCCTTGATTTCAGAAGCGGAGGCCCTCGACAGCGAGGCAAAAAAACTCGACACCATGCGAGACGACCCGACAAAAAAATATGTCGGACGGTGTCAAACGGTGTCGAATTTAGAAAGGCCGCAAACACCCGATATGTTTGCGGCCTTTCTTCAAAAAAAGTAATTAAGTTGTTGAATTCAGTGGTTCTAAAAGATCCCACTGGCGGCGGTACAGATAGTGAATTTTGTCTGACCGCTGGTAAATCTTTGTAAAACAGCAACACATACAGCGTGTTGGGCAAGCGGTGGAGGCGGGGGACTCTCTATCTCTCCGCACTCAATCAAGGCGAGATGCACATCGCCTCGACCCGTGGCCTTGCGGCTGGATCGCGCCACCGATCCAACTTAACGACAGGGTGCATCATGTAAAGCAACGGACTCGGTACAAAAGTTGAAAAAGGGCTATAGATTGATTATGTCAAGCTATTTACGTCACTCACTTTCGTTTATGCAGAAAATTGTAAAGCATCTGCGCTGTCTCTGCGCGGGTGGCCTGCCCGGTGGGGTCCAAAATACCGCCGCCCTTTCCATTGAGGATGCCGCGCTCCGTTGTCCAGCGCAGGGCTTCCTCCGCCCAATCGCTGGCCTTGTACGCATCGGCAAAGTGCAGCTCCCGATCCGTAGCGGCGGGGCTTCCGGCGTACCGCCACAGCATGACAGCCAACTGCGCCCTGGTGATGTTATCGTTGGGGCCGAAGGCTCCGTTGCCGTAGCCCCCGATGATGCCCTGGGCCGCTGCCCAGGACACCCCCTCGGCGTACCACTGGCCGTTGTCCACGTCCGCGAATACGCCCGTAAGGGCTTGGGTGGGGTTGTTCTCCAGGTTGTGGAGCACCACCGCCAGCATCCCTCGGCTCATGGGGGCCTCGGGGCTGAACTGCCCGGGGGCGGTGCCGTTGAACAGCTCGTGGGCGCTGGCAAAGGCCACGGCGTCCGCCGCCCAGCTCGTGGCGGGCACGTCGGCAAAGGTGCCGCTGTTGTCCACGATCTCCAGCTTAGCGGAACCGTCCAGGGGGATGGTCACAGCGCCGTTATCCGCCACGGACTTCCGTACAACTTCCCGTGTGCCGTCCTCCCGTACCAGCACCGCCACGGTGCCGGGGGTGGCGCTGGCCGTGGGCACAGTGAGGGTCACGCCGCCGGGAACATTCTCCACGGTTTTTCCTCCCGCCGTCACAGTCAGCTCCACCGTGTTCCCCGTCTGCTGGGCGGTGACGGTGACGGCGCCGCCCGCGCTGGACAGGCTGCCCAGGCCCCCGTTGGGGATGGTCACGTCGGCCACGGGGGTGGATACCGTCAGGCTGGCGTTTGTCTGGCTCCCGAGCTGCCCCACGGTGGAGGCAGGGATGGACACCTCCGCTTTGGTCACGCTCCCGGTGATCTTGGGGGCGATCACCACATCCTCGCTCTTGTTGGCCACGGCCTGTTTTACGATCTCCTGGCCCATGGTGGTGTTGACGGTGGTGGTGGTTGTGCCGCCCTGAGTGCTGGCTGTGGGGGCGGCGGTGGTTGTGGTGGTCACGTTGGAGCTGCCCTGCCCGGTGGTGGTGACGGGGAGGGTGGAGCTGCCGGGGGTGCTGGGGCCGGAGGGCACATAGGTGCCGCCCCCGCCTGTGCTCTGTACCCACGGCGTAATTTTGCCCGTCAGGGTGGTGTAGTTGGCCGTGTCGGTGGGGGTAAAGATCCACTCATAGGCGGTGTTGGCCGTCACTTCCGTGGTGTCGGCCAGGGCCCAGGCCACGGTGCCCGTAGGTTTCAGATTGCTCCCCTCGGTGGTCAGTCTCACATCCGCCAGGGTCTTGCCGCTGGCGGAGATGGCGGTGTACTTGGGCGCGCCCGTGGGAGTGGCCTTGTTGATGGTCACAACAACGGTGCCCGTGGCCTCGGCGTAGTTGTCCTTGTCGGTGGGCACGAATTTGACGGTCTTGGTGCCGCTGTCCGCCACGTTGGTCAACGCCTGATTCTCCGCAAAGCTCCATGTGCCGGGGACGTTTTTCCCGTCAACCGTGGCGGTGCCCTTAATTGCGGTATCGGGAACGGCCTCGCCGGTGTAGGTGATGGTGATGGGGTTCGCCGCCAGGGTGGGCACGAATTTGTCTGTAACGGTGACGGTGATGGTCAAGTCAAAAGCGTTGTAATTGGTGGTGCTGGTCACGGGAACGGTGATCGTGCCGGTCTGCCCCTTCTTTTGACCGTCATTCACCAGCTTATAGGTCAGCACCGCGCCGTCCACAGAGGGTTCGCCCTCAAAAATGCCGTTATTATCTGTTTTGGTGGGCGTATCCAGCACATAGCCAGCCGGGAGCAGGTTGGATAGATCATAGGTTTTCGTCATGCCGAACTTGCCGGAGGTGCTGGCGGTGGTTGTGCCGGAGTAGGCGGCCTTGGCGATGTTCAGCGTTACCTTGGCCGTCAGCGGATTATAGTTGCCTGCGCCAGTGGCCGGGGTGAAGGTGGCGGTGTACTCGCCGCTGTCCCCCACGTTGGGAACCGTGTCCCCGGCCAGCTTCCAGGTGCCCGCCACATCGTTTCCGTTCAGCTTGGCGGTCAGGCCCTCAACGGTCAGGGCGGACAGCTTATCGCCGTAGGTGCCTTTGGCGGTGCCGGTGCCGTCCACGGTCAGGTCGGCTTTGCCGATGGTGAAGGCGCCCTGGGCGGTGCCGGAGTAGTTGCCTTTGCCTGTGACGGTAATGGTGGCGGTGCCAGCATTGGTGTTGCCGGCGTAGGCCACGGTGTAGTCGATGTCCTTCACCAGCGTTTGCCCACCCAGGGTCACAACAGGATCGGGTGTGAGGGCGCTCCCGGTGTAGGTGAACGGGCCGGTGGCACTCACTGACGCCCCGGCGAAGGGCTTGGCAGTGATGGTGAAGGTGGTGGAGCCGCTGACATCGTAGTTGCCCGCCACATTCGCGATGGTGACGGTGGCGGTGCCAGCGTTGGTGTTGTTGCTGTACCCCACTGTGTACTCGCTGGCCGGGATTATGGTATTGCCGTCCTTAACAACAACGGCGGGCTTCTTCTCGGTGCCGTCATAGACAAAGGTATCGGGGGTCAGCGCAATGGCAGGGCTGGTGACAGGTTTGGGGCTGATGGTCACTGTCAGCGGGGTGGTGCTTGCCGCCGCTGTATTGTCCGTTTCCGGGATGTTGGCGGTGAGGGTGTATGCCCCCGCGTTCATTGGCTCGGCGCTCCAGTCAAAGGTCACATCAGCATAAGTCGCGCCAGTGATGGTCAGATCGTCCGCCGTGGGGTTAGGGATCGTCTGACCGTCATAGGTTTTGCTTGGGTCATAGCCTTCGGCAAAGGCGATTGTGGGCTGGGATTTGCTGATGGTCAGCGTCAGCGTGTTCGTACTCTCGGCGGCGGCATAGTTGCCTTTTGCCTCAACGCGGGCCTTGATGGTGTAAATCCCGGCGTCGGTGGGCAGACCGCCCTTAAACTCGCTGCCGCCCTGCTTTGCATAGGAAAATTGGCAGGGGCCTGTGTCGTGGGTGATGCCAAGCTGAATACCATTCGGCCCGGTGGCTTTGGGTGCGGTAATGGCCGCTGGATTGCCGGTATAGGGTAGCTCCTGGATGGTGCTTTCCCATGCAAGGGTAGGCGTGGCCGGACTGATGGTAAAGGTCGTACTGGCAGAGCCGGAGTAATTGCCGTCCGCTGTCGCGGTGACGGTCACGGTGGCTTCACCCGCGTCAATGTTGCCGGTGGCGCTGATGGTGTACTGGTCGGAATCAATCGTTGTTCCGTTCAGCTCCACCGTCACTTCCCCTGCTGCCGGGACAATCGCCGTGCCGGTGTAGGTGTAGCTGCCGCTGACGGTCACAGTTGCGCCGTCGAGCATGGTTTTCTTTGTGGTGATGGACGCACCTGTGCTGTCAGGGGAGGCGTTGTGGTTGTCGTCCTCTTTCAGACGGGAATAGAAAGTATACGCCTTATTCGGATCAAGCCCGGTGAACGTCGGGCTTTCCTGCCACTCGCCACCGTCCACCTTGTACTCCCCGTTTGTAATGGTATTCAGCGTGATGCTGTTGTCCGTGACCTCCGCCGCAGAAGGCGCGGCAGGCGTGGCCTGATCCGCCTTGGAGATCCCCGTTGTGGTGACGGTGGTGCTGGACAATGTATAGTTGTCCTTGCTGCCACCCTCCAGAGTGATGCCGCTGGCGGTAACGGTCTTGTTCTCTCCCGCATTGGCGTTGTCGTAGGCGTAGCCGGTGGCCGTGGCGGTCACATCATCGTTGCCCACCTTGCCCTCCAATGTAATGGACAGGCCAGCAGGGACGGCAGTTGTGCCGTCATAGGTCTTGGCGGCGGTGCCGGTAATGGAGGGCGTCAGCGGGGCGGGGTCAACGGTGAAGGGCAGCACACAATCTGCCAACTTATTATCGTCGTCGCGAATAATAATGATTTCAATTTTCATTTTATGTGTTCCGGCACTCAGGAGGGTGCCGTTTGTCAGTTTAGCCATAGTGGGAGGGTCAACAATAACGTCATTAGAAAAAATATTTGTTACTCCAGACGGGCTATTCACATTAGCAGCTACCACCACCGTTTCCGTCAGGGTTTCTTCCGCCGTGACCACCCCGGTCAAATCCCCATAGACCAGCTTGGGAATGTGGATCGTCACGGTGCCTAAATCCTTTCCATAGCTGCAGGTTTTGCAGGCTTCGCTCACCGCTATGACCGTGCCGCTGGCCTCGGCGGTGCATTTGATTTTATGCGCCTCCACATTTTGATACCCGCAGAGCTTACAGATCCGGGTGTGGCTGGTGTCGTTGTGGGTGTATTCGCCGTAGTCGCAGTTTTCCGCCGCCTTGGTATAGCCGCAGTAGGGGCAGCTCAGGGTGTGAGTACCGTCGTTATTAGCAGTCGGCGTGACATCCTTGTGCTGGCACTCCTGCACCGTCACAGGGCCAGCCAACTCTTTCAACTCGGACAGGAGGATAGGGGTGTTGCCTTTGTAATAGGCGCAGTTTTCAGCCAGCAGACTGGCAAGTGTATGGGAAGAACCCACCGAAATACTACTGTAAGTTCCGGCGGAGAGCTGGGCGAATCGTGCTGGAGCGACACGCAATCCACCTACGGTACCCTGTATGGACACGCTCTCACCTGTGACGGATAGAACTGATGTGTTATCATCAACGAGCACACCATACCTTGAGCCGATAAAGGTTCCGCCTTCCAGTGTTAGTGCGCCTCCACGTAAAGTAATGGCTTGAGGATAATTACCATCTGTTCCGGTGTAAATGACCTTGCCATTTCCTCTTATGGTCAAATGGCCGCTGCCCGACACGAAAAAAACACAGTATGTGGGATTGGCGATTGTTTTCCCATTCAGATTCACTGTGAAGTTCCCGGAGGACAGCGCGATGTACGTTTCAAAATTCACGTCTGTCAGCAGCGTCACCGTTGCTCCTGTGTTTTCCTCGGTGAACGCGCTGGCAAGGTTGCTTTCGCCATAGTAGCCGATCACCGCATTGTCCTTCTCGGCTTTCGCCGCAGCGGTGATGTTGACCGTTGCCGTCCCCTCGGCCCCGGCCATGTTGCCATTCTCAATAAATTTCGCGGTGAGGGTGATTCCCGTTTTCGGGCCACTCGCGGCAAGCAGCACTTCGGAGGCGGGGACGGTCATGGTGTAGGTGCCGTCCACCGCGCTGACAGGCTCGGACACCTGCGTAGTACCCACAAATACCGCCATCTGGCCCGCAGTGGGCGCGGCAAGGCTGGACGCAAACATGGCGGAGTTGGCCGGGGCCGGAGCGTCCCCGGTGGGCGTGGGCGTGGCCTTGACGGTGATGGTGTCGCTGGCGGTGAAGCTGGTAGTTTCCTCGCTGCCGTTGAAGGTTTTCACCTTGCCCTCACTCGTTAAATCCGTGCTGGACTTCGCCACGGTAAAGGTCTTGCTGATGGACGTATGCCCCTCTTTGGAGAAGGTCACGGTATAGTCCCCAGCCGCTTTTACCTCTGACGGGTCAATGGTGTGTGTCCAGCCCTCCGCGCTGGCTTTGACGGTAAAGGTCTGATTGAAATAGGTGCCTGTGCTGGTTTTGGAGGCGTCAATTTTGATGCCGGACACATCCAGCGCCTCGCCGGTATACACCAGCTCCGGCACCACGATCATATCCTCGGTGGGGTCGCCGTTAATGGTGTACTTGCCGTTAGGGTCGAGGGTCGTGCTGGAAGCCAGATAGCTTGCGTCCGCCAGCGTCAGCTCGCACGTCCCGGTGGTGGGGGCTTCTCCGCTGCCTTTGCCAAAACCGTAAGATGTGCTGTTTCCGGCGGTTAGATTCACTATGCCGCCGTTGATGGTCAGCCTGCCGCCGCAGCCAGCGCTGTCATTAAGAGTTATTCTCTATTTTATCATCTTTACGAGAAAAAGTCTGCCTCCTGGCAGACTTTTTCGACAAGCTGAGTGCGGCAGCCTGGATATCCAGGCTGCCGCACTGTTTTACGCTTACATATTACTTATAATCTCAGATCCTTTAATAAGACAGTCTCCCTATAGGAGCAGTGGCCGTTAGAGCCGCACTGTGTTCCTAGTTAGCCTGTTAGCAAGCTGTCATAAACATATGACCAGGATATTCAATCTGCGTATTGACAAAAATTCTGCATCTCGCAAAGGAAAAGGAGGGCCACGCTGTATAGTATAGAGCAAAAGATACCAAAGTGCCACTAATTAGCTATAAGAACTATTCTGTCTGTAGTAATATGATTATCGCAACAAGTTAACAAGGTGCAAGAAATTGGAAAATATAATTATACCTGTGGTTGTTGCGCTTTTCAGTTTTACTATTCAACCCGGGAAGTTTCAAAAATAATAGGTACCCCATGGCAGCAGATATGGTTAAATTTTACTTCTACGCTGCTTCCATCAGCAAGATTCACATATATTCCATCGGGGGCGGCCACCGTCACTAAACTACTTGCTCCCTTTAAGCTGAAAATGCCGATTAACTGTTTTTCCTTAGAAGAATAAGTAGCATACAGAATATCATCTATCATAGCTTGGACATGGTATGCACCATTGGTAATCAAAGGATTTTGTTTCATAGTGTAGAAGTACCGAAGCTGTTCGGAACGATCTGCTGCAAAATCCCAATTCACTGGGTCTTTGTCAAAAAGGCTGGGCAAATGCGCACAGCCCACCTCCTGGCCACCATAAAGTAAAACCATCCCTTTTTGAAAATAAAGAAATGCGGTCCAGTTCAAAAGTGCAGTCTCATCCGGTATGATGAAACTGGCGCGCAAATTATCATGATTTTCCAGATACCGGAGTTTTACATAGTTATCTGGATAAATAGTTTCCTGCTGATTAACATATTCAGCGTATCGGGCCAAAGGAATTTTGCCCATCAGGTACTCCCTGAAATGGGTGAAAATGTCATATTCATAGCTGACATCAAAGGCCTGATAAATCTCGGAGTCTGACAAACTGGGGATTCCCTGCGCCCGCGTTCTGGCAATAAAGGCAGGATCAATTGACTCACTGAGCCAAAAGCACCCAGGCCGGACAGATTCCACCTCATCCCTGGCCCGAAGCCAAAATTCAAGAGGCACTAAAGAAGCTACATCACATCGGAACCCGTCCACCATAGACGCCCAGTATTTTAGCGTCTCAATTTGATAGTCCCACAATTCAGAATGGGAGTAATCAAGATCTACAACATCAGGCCATTCGCCAATGCGGTTACCGGGGCTGCCATCACCCTTATGGTAAAACCAATCAGGGTGATTCTGGGCCAGCCAAGAATCTGGTGAGGTATGATTATATACCACATCAATGATACATTTCATATCAAAACGGTGGATATCTTCTACCAAACGCTGAAAATCCTCAAGGGATCCATACTCAGGATTGACGGCTCGATAGTCAGAAATTGCGTATGGGCACCCCAATGTACCCTTATGCGATTCAGCGCCTATAGGATGGATAGGCATGAGCCATATAATATCTACCCCCAAGGATTTTATCCGCTGCAAATCTTGGCGGACTGCTTCAAACGTACCCTCGTTACTGTGGTTGCGGACATATATTGAGTACATGACTTGATTGCGGTATTTTTTGATTGTATTTTTTGCCATAACCATTATCCTTTCAAATGTCTGGCGATCTATTAGGCTGTATTACAGCTTGCCGGGAGAATCTTCATATATCAGAAATTTGGTGCAGCAAGTCTCGAATCATCAGGTTCTGTGGACAAGCAAGCTCGCATTTACCACACCTAATACAATCGGATGCCTTTTTCCAGCCTTGAGTACAGGATGTACATTCCTTTCCTTGCCTTTTTGCGTTGTACATAGCAAAAAGATCCGGAATCGGTATAGCCTTTGGACAACAATCCACACAATATCGGCAGGCAGTGCAGGGGATGGCTTTCTCTCCAATCAAGATTGACCGTATATTCTCCAGTGCTGCCTGTTCCACCTCATTTAACTCGGCAGGAGCAGACATTGTGGCGGTGTTGTCCTCCATCATTTCCATACTGCTCATACCGGACAGGATCATGCGCACATTAGGGAACTGGGCACAAAACCGCAGTGCGTAGCTAACGCTGCTCCCGCCACCCCATCCATCCAGTATTTGAGCCGCCTCTGGTGGAAGATCAGCGAGCTTGCCTCCCCGCACAGGCTCCATAACAATGACGGGTTTATTGTGCCGTTCGCATACCTCATAACAGGCCCTGCTCTGTACTTTGGGATCGTCGAAGTCCAGATAGTTGAACTGGAGCTGGACTATCTCAATTTCTGGGTGGTCAGTCAAAATGCGATTCAGCACATCCGCTGTGTCATGGAAAGACATCCCCACATGGCGAATCTTACCCTCCGTTTTCAACTGCTGGACAATTTCAAAGGCATGGCACATAGTATAACGGCGATATAGCGTGCTGTTGAGCGCGTGAAATAGATAGAAATCGAAATAGTCTACACCGCAGGCCGCCAACTGAGTTTCAAAAATGGGGCGGATATCATCCGCTGTGCGGAAATAACCATCACTGAGCTTATTGGCAAGGATGTAGGATTCCCTGGAATAGCGTGAAACGAGACTGGCGCGGACAGCGGTTTCACTGTGCCCGCTGATATATCCGTGGGCAGTGTCAAAATAATTGAATCCCCGCTCCATAAAGCAGTCTACCATAGCACAGGTTTGGCTCAAATCCACCTGACTGCCATCCATAGGCAGGCGCATACAGCCAAAGCCAAACCGTTTTTTTATTTCAGGAAAGATTGTCATAAAAACACCTCAAATGCAGCGTCATTTCAATGCCTGCTGCCAGCGGTCCCGAACAAAGATCAACTCCCCATTTATCGCAATTTCCAGAGGCTCCCCCTGTAGTAGCTCACAAACAAATTCCTCAGCGTTGAAGCGGATTTCCAGCAGCCTTTCGCGGTAATGCAGCCGCATTTTAACCTGTTCCCATTTTTCCGGACAGTGAGGCGAAAAGGAGAGCTGTCCCCCTTGGTAAAACATTCCGGCAAACCCGTGCATCAGCGCAATCCACGATCCTGCCATGCTGGTGATATGCAGGCCATCCTCTGTGTCGGCGTTGAAGTTATCCAAATCCAGACGCGCGGCCTGCTGGTACAGCCGGTAGGCGTCTGCTTCAAATCCGCACGCCGACGCTACAGTGCTGTGCATACTGGGGGACAGGGAGGACTCATGGACAGTCAAAGGCTCGTAAAAAAGGAAATTTGCCCTTTTTTGTTCCAGCGTGAACCTGCGGGGGAAGTAGTAGAATGCTAAGATGACATCTGCTTGCTTGATGAAGCAGGAACGCAGGATGCGATCCCAAGACCAATGTTTGCACAGGGGAAGCTCATCGGCAGGGATTTCAGCGGCGGGGTAGATTTCCTTATCCATGAATCCGTCCTGCTGGATGAACAGCATAGTTTCTGGATCATAGTTCAAGTACATTTTGTCTGCGACTTCCTGCATTTTCTGCATCTGCGCCGTGTCTAACGGGTAGGACAGCTTTTTTACCCAGTCCAGCGTATATTCGATGGACCACTTAGCCATATAATTGGTGAGAAAATCGTTGTTCACATTATTGTCGTATTCATTTGGGCCGGTGACACCCAAAAGCATATAACAATCTTTGTCTGGCTGATAGCTGGCGCGGCAAGCCCAGAAACGCGCGATCTCCACCATTACATGGATGCCATAATCCCGGATATAGCTTTCATCGCCGGTATATTCAGTGTAGCAGTAAATCGCATATACCATACCAGCATTGCGGTGCAGCTCCTCAAACGTGATTTCCCATTCATTGTGGCACTCCTCGCCGTCAAAAGTCACCATAGGGTAAAGAGCGCCGGCCATCCCAATTTTTGCTGCGTTCTCTTTTGCCTTTTCCAGTGTATTATAGCGGAATTTCAACAGCTTCCGCGCCGTATCAGGTGTGGATGTAACCAGATACATGGGGAAACAATACCCTTCTGTATCATAGTAGGCCGCGCCGCCATATTTTTCCCCAGTGAAACCCTTGGGGCCAATGTTTAGCCGCTCATCACTCCCATCATAAGTGCTCCACAAATGAAACAGGTTGAAGCGGATGCCTTGCTGGGCGGCAATATCACCATCAATTGTTACATCGCATAGCTGCCACCTCTTTGCCCATGCTGCCGCCTGCCTCTGGCGAAGGGTAACTGTACCTTCATCTGCCGCGTGGGCAAGGATTCCGCCTCCCACTGAGGCCAATTCCTCGCGGGGGATGTCCCGGGTGGTGACCACACTGACCAACTTTTCTATGTGGAACGCGTCCCCGGCACTTAACTCGGCCTCAAAACGATGGAATACGCAACGCTCTCCCTGAATGCAGCTCTGCCGTACACTGTCCTCCATGCAGTGGGCATGGGAGGTAAAGCCCACCGCAAATCGGGGGACATCAAACGAATTTTCCATGGTTTCGCTCTCCAAATACAGCCTGTCTCCTCCCTCCAGGGCTCGCAACACCCAGAACTGATCTCCATAATTTGCGTCTGAGTTCTTGACGTTGGCATCCAAGCCCGTCTCTATAGTCACGAAGCCCACATCATCCAAGGCGGTGACAGAGTAGGTCATGCAGGCAATTTGTTTGGTGTCAATCGAGAAAAAACGGGAGGACACAATCTTCAGCCGGCCGCTTTCTGTGCGCAGCACCATCTCCCTCTCCATGACACCGGTGCGCATATCTATCACCCGGCGGAATGTCTCAATAGGGGTCTGGGCGAGATCAATTCTCCTGCCATTTACAGATAGGTGGAACATCAAAAAATCCGGCGCATTGATGACCTTCCCAAAATAGCGGGGGTATCCATTTTTCCACCAGCCTACACGGGTTTTATCCGGCATCCAAACGCCGGCAATATATATGCCTTTTAGTGTATCTCCGGTGTAATCTTCCTCGTAATTTCCACGAGCGCCCATATACCCGTTTCCCAAGCTCATGACGGATTCAGCCGGCCGGTTTTCGCTGTGGTCAATTTCTGTCTGGATTAAGCAGAATGGATCAAGTTCTCGTAAAATACGTTTCAAAATAACCACTCCTCTCTTAAGTTATCGATAAATTATCGATAATATATTAAACAGTTAATCACACAATCCGTACTTTGTCAATAGAAATTGATCAAAAAAGCAGCCAGGCTTTTTACAGCCCAGCTGCTTTTGTTTTACAATCTGTCTATTGCTGCCTTAAGCGGGGAGGTGCGGTGGATTCTCGTACCATCAGGCGTGGTGTCTCCACAACTCGTGTCGCATTCTGGTATTTAATCAAGCTTTTCAAGCACATGAAAGCCCGAAACCCTACGTCCTTGATATTGATGCGCACAGTGGTGAGGGCTGGGGAAATGTAGGTGGAAATACGGATATCGTCAAATCCCGTCACGCTCATATCTTGCGGAACCTGGAGCCCTTGTTTCTTCAGCCACCGGATGGCGCCAATAGCCATTAAATCGCTGGCACATACCAAGGCGGTAACACCCTTATCCAACAGCGTTTCCGCCCCCTCCTCCCCAGAATGTTCACTGAAGTTTCCATGATACACCAATTCCGGATCATACGTAAGCCCACCCAAGGTAATGGCACTGAGAAACCCAGCAAAACGCTCCCGGCTACTGAAACTTTGCTGCTCTCCGTTAATGAAGCCAATCCGCCTGTGGCCCAGTTGGATCAAATGGGCCACTGCCATCCCTATGCCGGAAAGGTTGTCCGATGTCACACAAGAAATTAGCTTCCCTTCCACATAGTTATCCACTAAAACAATTGGATAGGCAATTCTATCCAATTGGTCAAAAAAGGGGCTACTATCATTAAGGCCAAGCACCATTGCACCATCGAAGCGCTCCTGCTCCATAATGTGGTAAAAAGAAGTGCAGTTCCCGTCCTCAAGGCTGCGGATAATCACCTCATAACCGTGGCCTTCAGCCACTTGCTTGAAGGCCAGCATTACTTCATACAAATAGTACGTCACATGAGGGGCTTCCATGCGCCCCATAAATACGCACACCCGTTTGGAAATCTTCTGCCGTGCCCCCCCGGTATAACCCATTTCCGCAGCGGTTTCTAATACCGCCGCCCGTGTTTCTGCATTGATGTCATCTGCTCCGTTAAATGCTTTGTAGACCGTGCTGACGCTGATTCCCATCTGATTGGCAATGTCCTTTGCCTTGACTGCCATTATATCCACCTACCGCTGCTAAATCCCAAGCCGCTGTTTGAGCAGCTTAAGATCATTATTATTATTTATTATATCATATTTATCCCCAAAACACAACGGCTTTTTTGCTCGTCTTAAAAATTATCGATAAAAATAGTTGACATTATCGATTTCTTCTGATAATCTAAGGAGTGTCAAGCAAAGCGGAATGTTTGTGGAGGCCGATTAAACAACATCTGCGCGCCTTGACACATAGCTGCATCCTGTCATCCTGGAGCAGCCAATCAACAAGTAAGGAGGAATATCGATGAAAAGAATGTCCATGAAACGCATTGCAGCTTTGCTGGCATCCGCAGCCCTGGTACTTACAACTATGGTTGGCTGTACGCAGAGTCCCCCCTCCGAGTCTGGCACCGGGGCAAACACCGCCCCCATTTCCGATGCACCTGAACAGACCAATTCTCCCACAGGAGGCGGCACCATTTCTGTATGGGCAGAACCGTCCTGCTATGCCTGGGTGCAGGAGATGGCTGCAAAGTGGGAGGAAGAAACCGGAAATCATGTGGAACTCACAGAAATGCCTATGGTAGACGGCGACTATAAGCACGCTTTGGACGGCCCTGCCGGACTTGGGCCGGATCTGATGGCCGGCCCCCACAATGACGTGGGAGACAAAAGCACTCAAGGAATGTACGCTCCCATCAAGCTCAGCGATGAGGCGCTGTCCTGCATTGTACCCGCTGCAGTAGATGCCTGCACCTTTGAGGATAACCTCTATTTGGTGCCGCTGTACATGAGCACCAACCTGCTGATTTATAACAAAGATCTGGTTCCCACTCCGCCCGACACTTGGGATGAGCTGCTGGCAGTCATCAATGATCCCAAGTTTGATAATAACGGCGACGGTTCCTTGGGCTTCCTTTGCAACCTAGGCGATTTCTACAACTCCGCTGGCTTTATCTGGGCCGGGGGCGGCTATGTGTATGGCAATAATAACACCGATCCATCCGAGATTGGCCTGAATAACGAGGGTGCCGTGGAAGGCGCCACCCGGGTCAAGGAACTGTTCGGCCTGATGCCCAAGGGCATGGGTGACCGTACCACCGCCAATGATTTGATGCTGGGCCTGTTTACTGAGGGCAAGGTGGGCATGATGGTGCGCGGCGCCGACGTAATTCCCTCCTTGGTGGAGGCCAATATCAACTATGGCTTGGCCCGTATGCCCAAGCTTCCCAATGGCAATGTAATTGCAAACTACTCTGGGTTTACCGGCATGGCGATGAGCGGCTTTGCCCATGAGCCTGAACTGGCCACAGAGTTCCTCAACTTTATTGTCCAGGATCAGTTTGCGGCCTCCTTTGCGGAAAAGACCGGCCTAATCCCTTGCAACCAGAAATACCTGGACGACAACAGCTCCACTAATGAAACCATTAAGGCGTTCAATGAACAGATCTCCTACAGCGTGCCCATGGTGAAAATCATTGAGGGCAACCAGACCTGGGATCCTATGCACGCCGCAATGGGTTCCCTGGCCACCGGTGCCGATCCAAAAGAAGCCCTGGACATCGCTGTCAAGCAGATTGAGGATAATATCGCCTCGCTACACGCCGGCCAGTAAGACACCCCAAACGATATGCCGGAACTGCGGTTCCGGCATATCGTTATAGAGAGAGCTGCAGAGGAGGGACAATATGAAGGGAAAAAACACAAAGCACCAAACCACTGCCACATTACTGGCGCTGATCCCGGGCTTTGGCCACTTTTATAACGGGCAGTTCTGGCAAGGCGGCGCAATTTTGATCGTTATGGCCGCCTATGGCTTTCTCACTGCAGAAACCATTTTCTCAGGCGTACAGGGCGGCGGGCTGGCCGGCCTGTTCACACTGGGCACAGTGCCAGGCCAGGATCATTCCCTGTTCTTTCTGGTGGAAGGGCTGCTTGCCTTGGTATTGGTCGCCGTCGGAATTGCGGTTTACCTGTTCAGCATTTTTAACGCGAGGAAAAACGGTCGTCTCCGGGATGAGGGAAAGCCGCTATACAGCCTGCGGGAGCAATATAAATCCGTGATGAACCGGGGCTTTCCATATCTGATTATGGCCCCCGGGCTGGTAGTCATGACCCTGGCCGTGGTGTTCCCCACTGTCACCAATATCATGATCTCCCTGACCAACTATAACGTCAATCATATGCCGCCCAAAAAGCTGTTTGGCTGGGTGGGGCTGCAAAACTATATTGATATGTTCACCATGGACTCGTGGATGAACGCCTTATTGCACACCCTGTCTTGGACAGTGATTTGGACGGTGTGTGCCACGTTACTCACCATTGTGCTGGGCATTCTGGTTGCAGTTATAGTCAATCAGAAGGAGATCCGCTGCAAGCGCTTTTGGCGCACCATCATCATCCTGCCGTGGGCAGTACCCGCTTTTATCTCAATTTTAATGTTTGCCGTTTTTTTCAATGATTCCTTTGGTGCTATGAATCAGCAGGTTATCCCCTTCTTCGATAAGCTGCTGCCCTTTTTAAAGCTCTCGGCCCTGCCCTGGAAAACCCAGGTAGGTTTTACCCGCTTGGCGCTGATTCTGATCCAGGGCTGGCTGGGCTTTCCCTATATTTTTGTGATGGTAACCGGCGTGCTCCAATCCATCCCCTCCGAGCTGTACGACGCCGCCCAAATTGATGGGGCCAGCCGGTATCAGCAGTTTAGGCGTATCACGCTGCCATGGGTGCTGGCAGCTACCGCACCGGTGCTTATTACTCAGTTTACCTTTAATTTTTCAAACTTCAATGTCATTTACTTGTTCAACAGCGGGGGGCCCGTCATTGCGGGACAGCTTACTGGTGGGACAGATTTGCTGGTGTCCTGGGTATACAAAATCACTACAGAGAGTGTAACACGAGAATTTGGTATGGGCGCAGCTATTACCGTATTCATCTCGCTCATCGTTATGGTCATCGCACTGACCCAGTATATCCGTACCGACGCCTTCAAGGGAGGAAATGAACGATGAATGATGTGAGGCAGCGCAACACAGCCTGTAGAGCAAAAAATTTTCTGTGCGCCGCAGGAATGTACCTGTTCCTAATTGTGGTGTGCATCGTGATCATTTATCCCATTTTATGGATTGTCTTTTCATCCTTCAATCCCTCCCAGTCCATGTTTTCCTCTACGCTGGTGCCTAAAGAGATGAACCTGGATAACTACATCTGGCTGTTCACCAATCCGGACAGCAATTACCTGTTGTGGTTCAAAAATTCGATGAAAATATCCTTGATCGTCATGGTGCTACAGCTTATCCTAGTGTCCTTTACTGCTTACGCTTATTCGCGGTTTAATTTTCGGGGGAAAAAGTTCGGTTTGCTTATCTTCATGGTGCTTCAGATCCTTCCGCTCACCTCCGCTATGATTGCTTTCTATGCGTTGGGAATACTGCTTGGTTTGGTTCAGAACCACGCCCATGCCTACCTCATTGCTATTTATGTTGGCAGCGCTATTCCTGGCAATACCTACCTAGTAAAAGGCTATCTGGATAATATCCCCAAGGAACTGGATGAAGCTGCCCACTTGGATGGTGCAGGAAATTTCACTACCTTTTTCCGCATCGTCATGCCCCTGGCAAAACCGATTTTGGCCGTACAGGCATTGTGGGCCTTTATGACACCACTTCAAGATTTTGTCATCGCCAAACTAATTATCCGGGATCCCAACCTGAACACGCTGGCCGTGGGACTCCAATCCTTTGTATCGGGCAGCATGACAGGAGGCTCTCAGATGCAATTTACCAAATTTGCCGCAGGATCACTGCTTATCGCCCTTCCCATTGCACTATTGTATGTATTCCTCCAGAAATATTTGATCAGCGGTCTGACTGCCGGAGGAACAAAGGGATAATGGCAAAGATGTCCTGTATATTAAGATAAGTGATAGAAAAAACGTCTTGGGGAAAAGTCCCAAGACGTTTTTTCTTGAAAAATCAGACCATCATCTGTGGAAGCGGGGAAGGGCCCCATAACCCTGCTTTATTGCAGTGATAATATCATCTTCCCACTGCTCCAGGCTACTGTCAGGAATAGTTCCCTGTTCCTCCATGGCATGGAAAACCCGGCACATTCCCTCTGCCAAGCCAATCTGGGGCTGCCACTCGGGCACGTCCCGGCGCAGCTTGTCATTGGCGGCATAGGTATGCTGCCCGAAAATCTCATTGCACAGCGCGAACCGTTCAGGGTCTATCTCCATGAGCTGGGATAGGGGAAGGCCCACCAGCTCTACCTCCTGGCCCAATACCTGCATGGCCGTCCGGTGATATTCTGCCCAGGTGGTGCACCCAGTCTGGGTTACGTTATAAACCTGACCGATGCAGTGCTGCCGGCCCATAACCCCCACGAAGCCGCGGGCAGTGTCCTCAGTATGCATATATTGGTGCAGGATGTCGCCGTCCCCGCAGATAAGGATAGGTTTCCCTTTTTTGACCCTATCGATCCAGGTGTGCTCAGTAGTAAGGTTGCGCAACATCCCGCTCATTTCACTATACGAGGTACAGGGTTTCATGATGGTGACAGGGAACCCCTCGCGACGGAAGGCGTCCAGGTACATCAAATCTGCGGCGTGCTTGTTGATACCGTACTGTATACAGGGTTGAAACCAGTCCTCTTCCCGGATGGGAAAGTGGTTGAAGTGCTTCCCATAGGTACATACAGTAGAGGCGGTAATAAAGTGCTTTACATCCCGGAAGGCTTCAATGCTCACCTGTGCGTCTTGGGCATCAAAGCAAGTCAACTCAAAAGCGATATCGGGCTTCAGCTCACGCATCACACGGATATATGCCTGCTCGTTGTGCCGATCCCCGGAAATATACCGTACCGCCTCCGGATGAATAGAACGCTCCATCCTGTCAAAACAAACAATGTCGTCATATCCTTGCCTAAGCAATTCCCGGATGATGTGCGCCCCAATATTTCCGTTCCCACCAGTCACAACAATTCTCATAACATGACCTCCTGTCCATTGGCAAAAATTTTGTACCCCATGGGAGCCAGGGAAAGAATTTGCCCCGCCTGTCCGTCCCACGGCAGCTTACATTGTACCGGTTCGTCTCCTGGATTCCAAATCATCACAACTGTATCCCCATCCGTACGCCGGAGAAACGCCAGCGGGGCAGATCCCTGAATGGGTTGGGGATCCAGCCAACGGAATACGCCCTCGGATAACGCTGGGTGGGCTTTGCGGAAGGCTACAAGGTTTCGATATAGCTTCAGCAGCGTTTGTCCCGCCATGTTTGCCGGCGTAAAGCACATACATCGTCTGGCTTTGATAAAATCTTCCCCGACCATCCCGGTTTCGTCCCCATAGTAGATGGCAGGCATTCCCACAAATAAGAATTGGAATACCACAGAACAAGCAACGGCTTCTTCCCGTCCTTTGGCAAGGGTCAGCCACCGAGCAGTATCATGGGATCCCAGCAGATTATACATACACTGGGTCATGGGTTCCGGGTAGTGTGTAAGCAACCGATTTATCTCTTGCCGGAAAGCTGTAGCGCCCAGCGTGCCATCAAGGAAGTGGGAGCGACATATGGTGGTGAAAGGATAATTCATCACGCTATCAAACATATCTCCCGCGAGGTACGGTTGGGAGTCTCCCCATACCTCGCCGATGATAAGGGCCTCCGGATTGATAGCCTTTACCTCCCGTCGAAAATCCCGCCAAAAAGATAAATCAATCTCATTGGCCACATCCAGCCGCCAGCCATCGATGCCAAGTTGTGTCCAATACCGCGCCACCTCTAACAGATAGCGGCGTACCTCGCGGTTTTCCGTATTCAGCTTTGGCATATGCCGTTCAAAAGAAAATCGCTCATAACGGTATACCTCATCCACTGCCAGTGGATATTCCTTGATGAAATACCAGTTGACATAGGGAGATTCAGAACCGTTTTCCAATACATCCTGGAAGCGTGGGAAGGTATCGCAGGTGTGGTTGAAAACCGCATCTAACACGACGCGAATACCCCGGCGGTGACAATCCATTAGCAGGGATTTGAAGTCTTCCAAGGTTCCCAGCCGGGAGTCCACTTTAAAATAATCATAGGTATTATACCGGTGGCAGCTATTAGACTGGAAGATTGGGCACAGGTATAAAGCGTTGATCCCCAGTCCGGAGAGATAGTCCAATCTGTCCCGCAGACCTCCCAAATTGCCGCCAAGGTGAGCAACGACATCTGGTTCACTGCCCCAGGATGGAAAGTCCTCCCCGGTAGGGGTGGGCTCCTTACGGGCGAAGGAATCTGGGAAGATTTGATAAAACACCGCTTCCTTGGCCCACCCAGGTACAGTAATGGCATCTGTCCGGTTCAAATAAGGCATCTGGAAACAGCTCTCCGTACAGCCGTCTGCCGTCTGATGGCAGCCTATTTCATCCAAGTACCACACTGCGCCCGATCGATCCATCAATTCAAAATAATATTGGAGCCGACGGTATTTAGGTGTAATACTGATGCGAAAATAAGAAAACAGGCTGTCGCTGAGGATAGATTCCATTTCCACCGCCGCTATACTTTCATCTATACAGTATTTATCAAACCAGAACAACCTTGCTCTAAGGATATCGTTGCTGCCTACCCGCAAAAGAATTGTGGCCGTACCATTTGTGTCATAATATGCGAATTCGTTTCTTGGTCGATGGTAAACTGCTTCAACCTTCATATGCTTTCCTCCTCGTTGGTAATCGAACAATCTCCCTGTTCTTTTATGCACAGGAAAAAGATAGGACAGCAACACTCTGTAAAACAGTCTTATACGGCTGCCCCTTTTTATATCATACTGGTTTTTTCAAAACAAGTCAATCTTAAATCGAAGAAAATAAAAAATTTTATCGAAAATTTATCGATAAATATTGATTGTGGGCTGAGGTGCTGGTATAATGAATGTCAAACTGAAAGGGAGTGATTGCCATGGAAGTTCGCCTTGTTATATTTGATCTAGATGGCGTTGTGGTTAACACCGATGAATTTCATTTTATGGCGTGGGAACAGGTATTGCTGAACAAATGGGGCATCTGTCACACACGCGGGGCAGAGGATCTTACTAAAGGCATCCCTCGGTATACCTGCATGGAGCTACTGGCAAAACACTATCATATTGCGGCTACTCCACAAGAACTGCACCGCACGGCAGACGAAAAAAACACAGTCTATCAAGAATTGTTGCGAACCATGCTTTCCCAGCAACAAATTATGCCTGGGATCATGGAAACCCTCCAACTTCTTCAGGAGCACAATATACCTATAGCACTGGCATCTTCTAGCCATAGTGCAGCCTTTATCTTGGAAAAACTGGGACTAAATTTCGACTTTTGTGTAGATCCGGACTCGGTAACCCATGGAAAACCTGCCCCTGATATTTATTTAGCTGCCGCATCTCATTTTGGACTGCCACCGGAGGCTTGTGTCGGTGTGGAGGATGCTGCCAGCGGCATAGCCTCTATACGCGCGGCAGGGATGTTCTGTGTAGGAATTGGTATGCCAGCCCTGGAAGGCGGAGCAGATGCGACTGTCAGTTCCACAGACCAACTCCCGGGAGTATTTGCGTCCCTTTTGGGATTGCCACCATTCCTGAACTGGTTCACGGGCTTTTCTGTAGCGCTGACTTTCCCTTCCTCCTTGACAACGCAGACAACAACACGCCGTCTTAGCCATATGGCAGGATTTTTTAGGGATCAAGCTACAGTCAAGGAACTGTTAGAACAGGGAATCGATCCAATAATCTATGAATTTCATGAACTGGCCGCGCCAAAGCATCCGGGAGACGTTTCCTTTGGCCTTACAACCCTCTATCCTGGAAATATTGGCGAGGAATGCTTTATGACCAAAGGACATTTTCATCAAATCCTGGAAACCGGGGAGGTTTACTATACTTTACAGGGCTCCGGGTTACTGCTGACTGAACACACCGACGGCACGGTGCGCTGGTTTCCACTGGTGCCCGGCAGCGCAACCTATGCGGCAAAGGGATTTGCTCACCGAATGGTGAACACAGGGGATAAACCGCTGATATGCTTTTTTGCATACAGGGCCGACGCAGGCCATGATTACAATACAATTGGCTTATCTGGCCTCCAAAAGCGGGTATTCCGCAGGGGAAATAGAATTGAGATTGAGTCCGCAAATGTGCGGGCGAAGGGGGAAATACAATGATCGACATAAACACACTGACAACGCAAACCCTTGCAGCATTATTTGACCACACGCTACTTCGGCCTAACGCAACGCATGAGCAACTTGCTCAACTTTGTACCCAAGCCATTCAGTATGGCTTTAAAATGGTAGCAATCAACTCTGCTCCCGTGGCCTTTTGCCGGGAATGTTTGAATGGGAGCCCTGTTCATGTAGGCGCAGCTATCAGTTTTCCACTGGGACAGACTACTACTGCGATCAAACTGGCTGAGACGGAACGTGCTATCCATGACGGTGCAGATGAAATTGATTATGTGATCAACCTTACCCAGGTAAAACAACACAACTGGAAGGCTGTGGAATTAGAAATGTCACAGCTCACACAGCTCTGTCGATTAAATGGTGTTGTCCTTAAGGCGATTTTTGAAAACTGTTATCTATCGAAGGACGAAATCTGCACACTTTCAGAAATTTCTAAAATGGTGTGTCCGAATTTTATCAAAACTTCCACTGGGTTTGGGCCTTCTGGGGCAGACGCGGAGGATGTCCGGCTGATGAAAACAATCGTGGGAGATTCAGTTTCAGTCAAGGCAGCGGGGGGAATCCGCAGTTGGGCGGAATGCCAGACAATGCTGGAGGCCGGTGCTGAGCGTATCGGAACTTCTAATAGTATAAAAATATTGGAAGAATTTTGCACATGGAGGAAAGAATGATGACGTTTGAAACCATGATTACGTTAAACAATGGAGTTCAAATCCCACAGCTTGGTTATGGCACTGCCCTCATCAGCGAAAACCAGAAGGAAACAGTACAATCTGTGCTAAATGCCTTGGAACTTGGATATCGGCATCTGGATACAGCTTCTGTATATTATAATGAAACAGCTGTGGGAGAAGCCATCCGTCAGTCCGGAATACCGCGCGATAAGCTGTTTGTCACTACCAAATTGTGGACAACAGATATGCGTATGGGGCGTGAATATGACGCATTCCAGGAAAGTCTGTCCCGGCTGGGACTGGACTATGTGGATCTTTATCTCATCCATTGGCCAGTCCGGGGTCGGTATCAGCAGAGTTGGGAGGTTTTGGAGCGCATCCGCGAGGAGGGACTGGCCAGATCTATTGGCGTAAGCAATTTCAATCCACACCACATAGACGACATTATTTCCATGGGGGGGACGGTACCAGCTATTAACCAGTATCAAATGCATCCACAGATGTCCTGCCCAGAGCTGAGAGCATATTGCCAGTCGCGTGGCACAGTTCTGGAGGCTTGCCAGCCACTGGGGCAAGGGCTGTATGTCTATGATCCGATATTAAGCAGGATTGGACGGAAATATGGGAAAAGCGCTGTGCAAGTGGTGCTGCGCTGGGAATTGCAACACGGTGTGGTGACGATTCCAAAAGGTACGCAGGTTGGGCATATAAGAGAGAATTGCAATCTGTTTGACTTTGAGCTAAACGCAGAGGATATGTCCGAAATTGATAGCATGAATATCAACCGTAGCATCACCCCTGACGCTGATCCAGAGACTTTCACATTTTAAGCAGATTGAACTCCAAAGCTCTGTGGAATCAGCTGGCCACTTAGAAGGCATTGCGAAAAACATCGTGGGTGCATTTCCGTTTTATGTGTTGGGGTTTCTGCTACTAGCTGTAGTAAACACCGTTGTCAACTTTGGAACAATTTCACTGGGCGGCATGAATTTTACCAGTATTATAATAGGGTGTGAATAGCAGCAATTAAGTAAACGGCTTGGTATAGTCGTGCAGAGTTTATCCGTAAATTAGCGAAAGCGGAAAAAGAACTGCCGTTTGCGCACATGGACAATTTTCAAAGAAGCCCTAATATTCAAAGCAGTAAAAATGATGGCTTGACCAAACTTGACCGTTTTATTGAAAGTAGGGAGGATACCCAAAATAAATCGAAACATTTTGCTTATATTGTCTCCTAAAGAACAGCCAGTTGTTCTATGTACAGCTCTGAAAAAACATGGATTTTTTACCAGTATTGCCACAAGCGTGTATACTGCTTTTGAATACTTGTTATCACACTCATACGCTTTTCTTCTATTGGATTTTGACTTGAATAGGGCGTTTCCTTTTCTGGAGAAAACAATGGCTGCTTTTTTGGATCCTCCTCCTTACATTTTGGCGGCAGATCGCTACTCGTGTAGCTTGGCACGAACTGAGATATTAGACCTTGGCGTTGATATTTGCATCGAAAAACCCCTTGACGCTGAGGAAGTTTGCGCCGTAATCAGCGCGGTTTTGCGCAGAGCAAACCGATTAGCTCACCCAAGGCCACTCCATTCCGCTAAACAAATTGAGCGCGGAACATTGAATATCGACTCGATGCGTCGAAGCGTCAGCATAGATGGCCAGCCCGTGACACTAACAGCAAAAGAATTTGACATTCTTCACTTGTTGTCCAGCCATCCAGATATCGTGTTCAGCAAGGCTCAGATCTATGAGCGGGTGTGGAATGAGGAATACTTATATGCTTCACCGACAAGCGTCTCTGATTTGATTTCTTCCATCCGCAAAAAGCTGGGGCTCACTCCAAAGGATGGACGATACATTCAAACCGTGTTCGGCACAGGCTACCGTTTTGTCAGTCCTGAGTAACCGGGTTCTCTATTCCCCTAAAAGAATACTAAAAGCACAGGATAGTGGAGATAGTTTTCACTATCCTGTGCTTTTCCTTGTTTTTATGTCGATTTATGTCGAGCTATCCTTTGAATGTACTTATATAATCCCTATAGAATCCTTAAACTGTTTGGTATGGTAACAACAGGAAGACCCTTTAGTTTGGTGTGTCATTGGAAGGGGGTATTTCTATGCACCAAATTACGATCATCAGGGTTCAAACGGCGTATACGTGTAAAGGGCGGCCTCCCCCATACGCAGACAGTGAACCAAGCAGACCCACTTTAACTGTTCTGCAAATTCAGGTTTTAAATCAGACTGTACGGAGGCTCTATATCATGTTCGCTACGCGGGAAGATGTTGAAAACCTGCTGAAAAATTATCCGGAGTGGAAAAAGAAAATCACGCTGTTGGAATTTGAGCGCAGCAACCCTTCACAGGCAACGGAGTATGAGGTGCTGGGCGGATTGGCGCTGGCCCGCCCGTTGATCGCGGGAGGCGGAATGCCCGGTCACATTTCAGACAAAACGATGCAGATCGCGCTGAATTTCCGGGAAAAGACGGAGCGCATGAACCGTGACACCATGCTGGACATCGACCAGGAGCTGGAGATATTGCAGACCCGCATTGAGAAACTGGATTTCTATGTCTCCCAGTTGGAGGACAGGCAGGCGGAGGTCATCCGGGGGCACTATTTCGAGGGAAAGTCCTGGTCCGATCTGCAACAAGAGCTTCATATCTCATCCAGAACCCTTTCCAACCGCCGGAATGCCGGCCTTGACGCCTTGATTGTCATGGGCAAGTATCTGGAGAAAGTGATAAGGGGCCCTGTTCTTATTTGACATCTGCGGACGGCACAAAAAACCGCAGTCTGGCACTGAACCCCGCACCAATCAAAACCACCCGTTGAACGGGTGGTTTGAACAGGCCCTGTAAGGGTCTAACTCTTGTGGTCGCCCCCTAAAGGGGGCACTGAAAAAGGACTTCAATCACACTTTTTGCACCGCAAGTCCCCTATTCGGGGACTAAATGCCCTGCAGCCCCAGCTTCTTACCGTACTCTTTGTTTTTCATTTTTCA
>CAJTTS010000035.1 GCA_910579155.1 uncultured Oscillospiraceae bacterium
AAAGGTTTTCAAAAGAAAAAACCCCGGAAAATCGAATTTTCCGGGGTTTTTGAGCGTTTTCGGATATAAAATCAGCGCTTGGAGAACTGAGGCGCGCGGCGGGAGGCCTTGAGGCCGTACTTCTTGCGCTCCTTCATTCTGGGGTCGCGGGTGAGGAACCCGGCGGCCTTCAGAGCGGGGCGGAACTCGGGATCCATCTCCAGCAGGGCGCGGGCGATGCCGTGGCGCAGGGCGCCGGCCTGGCCGGTGACGCCGCCGCCGGTGACGGTGGCGGTGATGTCCACCTTGCCGACAACGCCGGTGGTGTTCAGGGGCTGGCGGACCACCATCTTCAGGGTTTCCAGGCCGAAATACTCCTCGATATCGCGGCCGTTGATGGTGATGGCTCCGGTGCCGCTGGGGAACAGGTGGACGCGGGCCACGGAGGACTTCCGGCGGCCGGTACCATAATGATAAGGCTTCTTGCTCTTGTACATGTTCGCTTACCTCCTTATTCCACGGTCCAGGTCTCGGGCTTCTGGGCGGCGTGGGGGTGGCTGTCGCCGCGGTAGATCTTCAGCCGGGTGAGGGAGTCCTTGGTGACGATGTTGCGGGGCATCATGCCGCGCACCGCCAGCCGGACGGCCAACTCGGGTTTGCTCTGCATCAGCAGGCGGTACTTGGTCTCTTTCAAGCCTCCCACGTAGCCGGAGTGGGTGCGGTAGTACTTCTGCTCCAGCTTCTTGCCGGTGAGTACGGCCTTCTCCGCATTGATGACAATGACGAAGTCGCCGCAGTCGGCGTGGGGAGTGTACTCGGGCTTGTGCTTGCCCCGCAGGATGGTGGCGGCGGCGACAGCGGTCTTGCCCAGAGGCTTGCCGGCAGCGTCCAGCACGTACCACTTGCGCTGGATGTTACCCTTGTTTGCCATAAAGGTAGACATTTCAGGTTTCCTCCATTTATGTTCAATTTGTTTAAAACATGGGAACGCTCCCCTTTACAACGGGGAGCATGGTGTATTATAATGCCAAAAAGCGGGTGTGTCAACGGAAAAACGGGATTTTTTTAAAATGCTCTCGAAATACTCACTTAAACGGAGAAATCCTAACAAATTCTCTTTTTTTCTCGTTTTGATATTTTTCTTTTTGCGAAGGGAGGCTCCGCCCATGCGCCTGATTTTGTCCCACATACGCCGGTGTGTGGAGGACTATAACATGATCTTGTCCGGCGACAGAATCGCCGTGGGGGTGTCCGGCGGCAAGGACTCGCTGGTGCTGCTGTACGCCATGGCGAAATTAAAGGAGTTCTATCCCGTGCCCTTTGAGCTCCACGCCGTCACCGTCCACCCAGGCCCGGAGGAGATGGACTTCAGCCCGGTGGCGGAGCTTTGCAGGGAGCTGGGGGTGGAGTATCACCTGGTGCAGACGGAGATTTTCCGTATCATCTTCGACTACCGCAAGGAGAAAAACCCCTGCTCCATGTGCGCCAAAATGCGCCGGGGCGCCATGCACAATGCCCTCAAAGAGCTGGGCATCAACAAGGTGGCCCTGGGGCACCACTTCGACGATGCGGTGGAGACCTTTTTTCTGTCCCTGTTCTACGAGGGCCGCCTGTCCTGCTTCCAGCCGGTGACCTACCTGGACCGCACCGGCATCACCCAAATCCGCCCGCTTCTGTACTGCGGGGAAGGGGTGCTGCGAAACGCCGCACAGCGCTTTGACCTGCCTGTGGTCCACAACCCCTGCCCCGCCGACGGCAACACCCGGCGGCAGGAGGTGAAGGAACTGGTGGCCACGCTGTCCAAGGATTACCCCAAGCTGAAGGACTATGTGTTCGGGGCCATGCAGCGTCTGCCCCTGCCCGAATGGGGCCCGGTGGAGCACGGCATCAAGCGTTACGGGGCGGACCATGAGGACAGCCATGTGAGGTAACGCCCGGACGCGTTATTTGAAAACCCCCGCCGGGGCGCATGATGCGCGCCCGGCGGGGGTTCTGATTGCTGTGCTTTCTGAGGGAGCGCCGCCCTCAGTCCAGCTCGAATTGTCCGGTGTAGAGCTGGTAGTACCTGCCCTGTTCCTCCATGAGCTGGGCATGGCTGCCCTTCTCCATGATCTCGCCGTGCTCAATGACCACGATGCAGTCCGCGTTGCGCACAGTGGACAGCCGATGGGCGATGACGAACACGGTGCGTCCTTCCATGAGGGTGTCCATGCCCTGCTGGATGTGCCGCTCGGTGCGGGTGTCGATGGAGGAAGTGGCCTCGTCCAGCACCATGATGGGCGGGTCCTTGACGGCGGCGCGGGCGATGGCCAGAAGCTGCCGCTGGCCCTGGGACAGGTTGGCCCCGTCCCCGGTGAGCTGCGTCTGATACCCCTCCGGCAGACGGCGGATGAAGCTGTCCGCGTTGGCGGCCTTCGCAGCGTTGACGCACTCCTCGTCGGTGGCGTCCAGACGGCCGTAGCGGATGTTGTCCATCACTGTGCCGGTGAACAGGTGGGTGTCCTGGAGAACCGCGCCCTGGCTGAGGCGCAGGGAGTCTTTCTCAATGTCCCTCACGTTGATGCCGTCACAGGTAATCATGCCGCTCTGGATCTCATAGAAGCGGTTGATGAGGTTGGTGACGGTGGTTTTGCCCGCGCCGGTGGAGCCCACAAAGGCGATCTTCTGCCCCGGATTGGCGTACACCGAGACCTCTTTCAGCACCGGCTTGCCCTCCACATAGGAGAAATCCACCTGGTTGAGCCGTACCGCCCCGCGCAGCTCGGCGTAGCAGAACTCCTCGCCGGGGACGTTGCGCACCGTGCCCCGGATGAGGTGCAGGCCCATGGTCCCGTCTGGATCGGGGTACTTCCACGCCCAGCCGTGGCTCGCCATTTCCTCTGGGGTCAGGGGGGTGAGGGCGCCGTCGTCCTCAACACGGACCCACAGCCCGGTTCGGGAGTCCTGGCCCGGGGGCAGCAACTTGAGCCCGCCGTTTTCCTCGTCGGCCTGGCCCAGCTCCCACAGCGCCTCGTCCTCGCCCACGGTCACGGGAACCAGGGCGATGCCGCAGGCGCGGGGCACCTTCCAGGCCCATGCTTTGGGCCTGCCCTGGCCGCCGAATTTGGACAGGGAGCCGTTGGCGTCCTTTTCCACCGGCACCAACGTCACCTTGCCCTGGTCCGCCTCGGGCTGGGTGTCCATTACCTGGAAGATGCGCTCCGCGCCCGCCAGGGCGGACAGCAGGGTGGTCATCTGCATGGATATCTGGTTGACGGGCTGGGTGACCTGCTGATTGTACTGGAGGTAAATGACCAGCGAGCCCAGGGTGAACCCCGTGTGGATGCCGGTACTCATGGCCAGCAGGGCCCCCAGCACGGCGGTGACGGCATAGCCGATGTTGGTCAGGTTGCCCGCGATGGGCATGATGGCGGAGGAATAGAACCCGGCGTCGCTGGCGGCGGCGCGGAAGTCCTTGTTGAGCCGGCCGAACTGATCCTTGGCCTGCTCCTCATGGTTGAAGGCCTTGACCACCTTCAAGCCCTCGATCATCTCCTGGATATTGCCGTTCATTGCGCCCAGGGCGGCCTGCTGCTTGGCGTAATATTTCCTGCTGCGTTTGCCGAATACGGCGAACACCGCTGTCACGGCGCCCAGCATGACCAGGGACGCCAGGAACAGCATGGGAGACAGGGTAATCATCATGAACACCACGCTCACGAAGGTGATGGCGCTGGACAGCAGTTGGATCACCGACTGCTGGAGGGCCATCTGCACGTTGTCCGCGTCGTTGGTGAAGCGGCTCATCAGCTCGCCGTGGGTGTGGGCGTCGAAGTAGCTCAGGGGGAGCTGCTGGAGCTTGTCGAACAGCTCCCGGCGCAGCTTGTTGCACCCCCGCTGGGCCAGCCGGGCCATAAGGCTGTTCACCAGATAGACGCACACCGCCTCCACCAGGTACAAAAGCGCCAGCTGCGCGCAGTTCGCCGCCAGGCCGGGCCAGTCCGCCCGGCCCGCGGCCAGGGCGGCGGTGATGCCGTCGATGATGGGCTTCTGCATATAGGTGGCCCGCACATACAGCAGGACGTCCAGCGCCGTGCACACCAGGGCGGCGATGAGCAGCCCCGGCTTGGCGGCGATGTATTTCACCGTGCGCAGGGCGGTGCCCTTCAAGTCCTTGGGCTTGCCGTAGCCGCCCCGGGGGCCGCCGGGGCCATGGGGTCCTCTGGGCCGGTTGTTCTCAGCCATTTTCGCCGCCTCCTTCCTGCTGGGAATCGTAAATTTCCCGATAGATTTTGCTGTTCTCCATCAGCTCGTCGTGGGTGCCCACGTCGGCCACGGTGCCCTCGTCCAGCACCACGATCTTGTCGGCGTACTGCACCGAGCTGATGCGCTGGGCGATGATGATAACGGTGGTGTCCTTCAAATTTTCCCGGAAGGACTCCCGGATTTTGCCTTCGGTGGCGGAGTCCACGGCGGAGGTGGAGTCGTCCAGGATGAGCACCGCAGGCTTGCGCACCATGGCCCGGGCGATACACAGCCGCTGCTTTTGCCCGCCGGATACGTTGACGCCGCCCTGGTCCAGGTTGGTCTCGAAGCCATCGGGGAAGGACATGATAAAGTCGTAGGCCTGGGCGTCCTTGGCGGCGCGGATCAGCTCCTCCTCGGTGGCGTTCTCGTTGCCCCAGAGCAGGTTCTCCCGGATGGTGCCGGAGAACAGCACGTTGTTTTGCAGCACCATGCCGATGCGGTTTCTCAGGCTGTCCAAGGGGTAATCCCGCACGTCCAGCCCGTCCACCAGCACGTTCCCCTTGTGTACGTCGTAGAACCGGGGGATCAGGTTCACCAAAGAGGACTTGCCCGTACCGGTGCCGCCCACAATGGCCACAAACTCGCCGGGCTCCACATTCAGGTTGACGTGATGCAGCACGTCCTCCCCCGCGCCCTCGGTCTGGTAGCGGAAGGACACGTCCCGGAATTCCACCCGGCCCCGGGAGGCGGGCAGATTGGTTTCACCGCCGTCGGTGATGGAGGGCTGGGCGTCAATAACCTCGAATACCCGGCGGGTGGAGGCCTGGGCGCGGCTGTATTGGAGCAGGGCCATGCCCACCATCATCAGGGACATGAGAATCTGCATGATATAGCCCACCACGGTCTGGAGATAGGCCACGTCCAGCTCGCTGCCCAGCACCATGGAGCCGCCGTTATACAGCACCAGCACGATGGCGGCCGCCATGCAGATCGTCATCATCGGCTGCATAGCCACCATGCGCAGCATGGCCCGCAGGGCGGCGGAGGTGAAGTTGTCGTTGGCGTCTTTGAATTTAGCCCGCTCCCGGTTCTCCCGGACGTAGGACTTCACCACCCGCACGGCGATCAGGTTTTCCTGCACGGTTTCGTTGAGCTGGTCCAAGGCCTGTTGCATCTTTTCAAACAGGGGCATGCACACCTTCATCAGAAGCAGCAGGGCCGCCGCCATGATGGGCAGGATGACCACCACCACCAAGGTCAGCTTGGGGCTGATGGACAGGGTGAGGATTACGCTGGCCACCAGCATGGTCACCGCCCGGATGAGGATGCGCAGGCACATCATGGCCACGTTCTGTATGTTGGTCACGTCGTTGGTCATGCGGGTGATGAGGGAGGAGGAGGAGAACCGGTCGATGTCCGCGAAGGAGAAGGAGGAAATCTTCTCAAACTCCGCACTGCGCAGATTGGCCCCCAGGCCCTGGGCAGCGTAGGCGGCGCACTTGGCGGCCAGTCCGCCGGTGATGGTGGCGACAATGGCCGCCACCACCATCAGGGCCCCGTACTTCCAGACGGCCGTCATGTTTTCCGCCTCGATGCCTTCGGCGATGATCTGGGCCATGAACAGGGGGATGGAAAGCTGGCAGAGCGTCTCCAGCGTGACGAGCACAGGGGAGGCCACGGCGTAGTTGACGTAACCGTTCAGGTAAGACGCGATGCGTCTCAGCATGGGTCGCACTTCCTTTCATTGGGGATTGGAGGCGGGGGAGGCGGAGGGCATCTAGCCTCCTTGTCGCCACCGATTTGATAGAGATTTTCCAGCATGCGCCGGTGGAATGCCTGGACCTGCGCCCGCTCCCCGGGGGTGAAGCCCCGGAACAGGGCGTCGTCCACCTGCTGGAAGGCCCGCATCCCGGACTCCAGGGCGTCGCGGCCCTTCCGGGTGATGGAGATGCGGTTGCGGCGGGAGTCCTTTTCATCGGTGCGCCGGGCCACGTAGCCCTGCCGCTCCAGGCATTTCAGCGACGCGGCGATGGTGGGCGGGGCGATGTGGAGCAGGACGGCCAGCTCCTTCTGGGTCGGGGCCTGGGCCGGGTCGTCCGGGTAGTGGGACAGCGCGATCAGCAGGTGGGGCGAGCTGATGTCCCCCACGCCCAGTTCTGTCAGCGCGGCCATATGAGCGTTGTGATGGGCCCGGAGCAATTGATGGAAAATGATCCCCGAGCGTTCATCCATGGTGGTCCCTCCTTTTCGTTCGTGGGCTAATCATTAGCGCGCGTATTATTTTACTCCGCCGCCTCAAAATGTCAATAGGGTATCCGTGAACGATTTGTAAACGCTGGCGCGGCGCATGTTTTCCCCGAGGGCGCGCGCCAGGGGAGGAAACTCCGGGGCAAAATAGAAGCCCGGTGCAATGGCACCGGGCGCAGGTTACTCAAGCGGTTTTTGATAATCCTTAAGGCATTGCTCTATCATGCTTACAACAACAGCATTAAAACTAGTTTCATTTTCCGCCGCGATCTGCTCAATCTGTTCAATCAATCGTTGGCGCAGATATATCGTTTTGTATGCGGCCTCGCCTTTCCGCTGGATATTATCTGGTCCGAACGGCATACTCATCACCTCATTAGATATTCTAATTTAATTTCTATTGTGTTTATAACAGAAAATTAAATCTTAAATACCATGTAAATAACTTGTATTTACCTGGAAGATATTGTATAATACAGTCGAGGTGATAGAGAATGGCAGACTACAAAGCGATGTACAAGCACCTGTTCCAACAGGCTGAACGGGCGGTGCGTATCATCCAACAGGCCCAATTTGACTGCGAAGAGATTTACATCAACACCCCCGAGCCGAAATTCAGGCTGCTCAGGCCCTCTGAATCTGGCTCTGGGCCGGAACCCGACACTGAACCCGGTCCGGAGGAGGAACAATGAAAACCGGCGCATGGCAGGCCATGCGCCGGTTTTCGTCGGGGATGCGGATACTCAGAACACGGCTACCACGCCGCCGCCATAGGTCTCGTCGATGAAGCTCTTGACCTGGTCGGACTTCAGGGCGTCCACCAGAGCCTGGAGGGCCGCGTCATTCTCGCGGCCCTCCTTGATGGCCAGCACGTTCACATAGGCGGTGCCCGCGATGCCGTCGGCAGATTCGATGGCCAGGGCCTCGCTGGCCTTCAGTCCCGCGCCGATGGCATAGTTGCCATTGATGACGGCGATGTCCACATCCTGGAGGGTGGTGGTCAGCAGGTTGGCGGTGAGCTCGGTGATTTGATAGTTGTGGGGGTTCTCCGCGATGTCGGACACGGAGGGCTCCAGGCCCACGCCGTCCGCCAGCTTAATCAGCCCCTGCTCCTGGAGCAGCAGCAGCGCGCGGCCACCGTTGGTGGGGTCGTTGGGGATGGCGATGGCCGCGCCGTCGGGCAGGTCGGCCAGAGAGGTGGTCTTGCCCGCGTAGATGCCGAAGGGCTCGTAGTGCAGTTCGGCCACGCTGACCAGGTGGGTGCCCACGTCCCGGTTATAGCCGTTCATATAGGTAATGTGCTGGAAGTAGTTGGCGTCGAGCTGGCCATCCTCCACGTTGTCGTTGGGAAGGTTGTAGTCGTCGTACTTCACGATCTCCAGAGTGATGTTCTGTTCGGCCAGGATCTCCTTGGCAATCTCAAGGATCTCGGCGTGGGGCGTGGGGGACGCGCCTACCTTCAGGGTGACGGGGTCGCCGGAGGGCTGACTGGTCTCGGCGGGGGTGCTTTCGGCTGGGGTGCTTTCGGCTGGGGTGCTTTCGGCGGGGGTGCTTTCGGCGGGCTGGCTTTCGGCGGAGTCGCCGTTGGAGCAGGCCGCCAGGGTCAGGGCGAGGGCCAGGGCCAGCGCCAGCGCAAGAAACTTGCTGATCTTTTTCATGGTAATCTCTCCTTTTTGATTTTGCGTGGAACAGTATGTGAGCCGCTTTTGCGGGCGTCACCGGGAATAGGGACCGGGCACAAAAAAACGCCCCTGACAAAATTGTCAAGGACGAGAACGGCCCGGCCGCTTCGTGGTACCACCTTGCTTCACCCGGACCTCGCGGCACGGGCCTTACCGGGTACTAACATACCCTGGCGCTGTGACGGGCGCTCCCGTCGTGGCCTAAAGACTGCCGTCTCTCGGTCACGCGGCTCCGAGGCCATGTTCGGCGCGGCCTTCCGTACCCGTTTCCAGCTCCCCGGGCTCTCTGTGCCGTATCTCCGCGCTTACTCTCCCCATCATTGCCTTTAAAACATATTTGATTGATTGGTTGATGGTGTTAGTTTAACGCAGCAAAGCGTTTTTGTCAATGGGACAATTTACACAGAGAAGGAGTGGACAAAACCCGCGGCTTTGTCCACTCCCACAAAGGGCTGAGATATCACATGGCATCCGGAGGGCTCATGCCCTTGTCCTTCTGCGTCTGCTTGTTCCTGTCTCCGGCAGAGGCTTTCCGTACCTTTTGACCGACCCGCTTGTCCACCCGCGCCGACAGGTGGGAGCCCACGGACTGGAAAATCTGCACCAGGATGACCAGCACCACCACGGCGGTGTACAGCACCGCTTTCTGGCGCTGGGTCCAGCCGTCCATCATGGCCATGGCGCCCAGGCCGCCGCCGCCGATGGCGCCCGCCATGGCGCCGTAGCCCAGGATGGTGATGAAAGCGGTGGTAAAGCTGGACAGCAGGGAGGGCAGGCTCTCGGGAAGCATCACCTTCCACACGATCTGGAGGGTGGAGCAGCCCATGGCCTGGGCAGCCTCAATGAGGCCCCGGTCCATCTCCCGCAGGGAGCTCTCCACCAGCCGGGCCACGAAGGGGGCGGCAGCGACGGTGAGGGGGACGAGAATGCCCGGCGTGCCGATGGTGGTGCCCAGGATGATCCGGGACAGAGGCATGACCATGACCATTAAAATCAGGAAGGGCACGGAGCGCAGCAGGTTGACCACCACGTTGAGCACCTGCATCAGGGGCCGGGGAAGGGGGCGGACGCCGTCCTGGGCCCCGGTGACCAGGAGGATGCCCAGGGGCAGGCCGATAAGGTGGGCCATCAGGGTGGCGATCAGGGTGGAGTACAGGGTCTCCCAGATGGCGTAGGGGATGCTGTTCACCAGGTATGTAATCTGCTTGACCATTTTGGGGTCAGCGATGGAGAAAAAAGAGACGATCCAGTCAGCCATGGTAATCCCGCACCTCCTCCATGGTCACGTTGGGTTGGTTTTTGATGTACGTGATGGCCTTTTCGGCCTCCAGACGGTCCCCGGGGAGGCCCAGCAGCATGGTGCCGAAGGCCTGGCCGTTGACGTTGCGGGTGTCCGCCCCCAGGATATTTACCTTCACGCCGCAGTCGATGGCCAGCGACGCGATGAGGGGTTCGTATGACGAGCCGCCGTTGAAGGCGATGCGGATGACGTTGGCGGTGGGCAGCTCGTCGATGCGCACGCCGTCGGGGTAGACCAGGCGGCGGCCCGCCTCGGTCTGGGGGTTGGAGAACACCTGCTCCACCGTGCCCGTCTCCATGACGCGGCCGTGGTCCAGAATGGCCACGTGGGTGCAGATTTCCTCCACCACCGCCATCTCGTGGGTGATGACCACCACGGTGATGCCCAAACGCCGGTTGATGTCCTTCACAAGACGGAGGATGTCCCGGGTGGTTTTGGGGTCCAGGGCGGAGGTGGCCTCGTCGCACAGCAGGATTTTCGGGTCGCTGGCCAGGGCCCGGGCGATGGCAATGCGCTGCTTCTGCCCGCCGGAGAGCTGGGCGGGGTAGGCGTCCGCCTTGTCGGGCAGGCCCACCACCTCCAACAGCTCACGGGCACGCTTCTCCGCCTCCGGCCTCTTCACCCTGGCGATCTCCATCGGGAAGCAGATGTTTTTTAAACACGTGCGCTGCATGAGCAGATTGAACTGCTGGAAGATCATGCTGATGGACCGCCGCTGGGCGATGAGCTCCTTCCGGCTCATGGCGCACAGGTCTGCCCCGTCGATGACCACCTGGCCGGAGGTAGGCCGCTCCAGCAGGTTGATGCACCGCACCAGAGTGGATTTGCCCGCGCCGCTCATGCCCACAATGCCGTAAACTTCGCCGTCGCCGATGGTCAGGGACACGTCGGCGAGGGCGCGGAGCTGGCCCTCGGCGGTGGGAAACACCTTGGATACGTTTTTTAATTCGATCATATGCTGTTTGCTCCCCTCTCTACTTGTGGGGTGGATTGAGGGTTTTATTTTATTCCCAAACCGGCATATTGTCAAGGCGGCTTTGCAGGATGCGCAAAGCCGCCTTGCAGATTTATTTCTCCGGCGCGTACCAGCGCAGTACCTCCGTGCTCCCCGTCCGGCGCAGGGCCACGCAGGACACCAGGACGTCCGCGCCCAGCACGATGAGGGCGGGTGGCCCCAGCCAGGCCGGGATGAGGGCGGTCAGCGCCGCAGTCAGGGGATGGACGGCGTATACCAACAGCAGGGACAGCGCCGTCCAGCACAGGGAGAACACCGGGCACACCAGCCCGCCCAGACTGCCGGGCATCCCGGAGTAGTCCCAGAACTCCACCCCCAGCGCGAAGCGGTAGAACGCCCCCATGATGAGCTCCGCCCCGGTGGCCGCCAGCCCCCCCGCCAGCGCCACCCATAACGGGCCGCTCCCCATGGGTGCCAGCCACAGGATGAGGCAAGCCCCCAGCCCGTACACCGGGCACAGGGGGAGCAGAAGCAGGCATTTCCGGTCCCGCTTAGGGTGGCGGATGGCCCGGGCAAAGGCCACCTCCAATAAGAAGCCCGCAAAGCTGTAAATGATGAAATACCAGAGCCAGCGCATAAAATTCCCCACCCAATTTTCGTTTTGGGTTCCCGCCCCGGAAAAGGACAGGAACCCGTATTCTGAAAATTAGGATGGGGAGGCGGGGGCGGTTTGATACAGGGAAGTTTTTCAGTTTTTTGCGGCCATGCGGCGGCGCAGGACAAGCAGAGCCGCCGTTGTTGACGCGCAGATCAGTACGTAAAGCAGGACGCAGAAAAGAAACAGATGCGAAGGCCGGTACGACCAGCCGCTCAGCATTAAAAATCCGCGTATAAGAAGGGGCAGAGGGATGAACAGCACCAGCCAGCAGGCGATGGAGTAAAAATTCAGCCGGGCTGTGATCTTGTAGTTTCCTATGCGCGGGGCGGCCAGCTCGAAAATCAGGATACCGCCCAATTGAATGATGAACGCGATTGCAGACAGGCCGCTTTGCTTGCGAAGCTGCTGCAATTTTTCTCCTAATTTCACGATGATATACCTCCTGGTTCCGGCGGCAAGCCGGGTTCGCTAGCGTGCTTTTATGATAGCCGTTTTCCCTTTTGCGGTCAACCAAATCTGGCTGGAACTTCCGCAACTACAGGTTGCGCGATACATGTTACCGTTACCCGAATTTTCTTTTCACCTCGCTTGAGCTTTAAGTTTGCTATAACAGATGGAATATGAAACTTCACGCGTTTTTTGTGCAAAATTCGGGAAACATCTTGACAACGGCAGGGAATAAGCATATGCTTAATAAAAAAAGAGAAGTTTAGAGGTGGTGGCCATGACCCAGCGGGAACGTCAAATCCTCCGGTGGATTGAGGAGAATCCCCTGATTTCCCAGCAAGAGCTGGCGGACAAGGCGGGCATCGCCCGGTCGTCGGTGGCGGTGCATATCTCCAACCTGATGAAAAAGGGCCACATCGCCGGAAAGGGCTATATCGTCTCCACCGCGCCCTATGCCGTGGTGGTGGGGGGCGTGAACATGGACATCGGCGGCGTATCCGCCGCCCCGCTGGTGCCCGCCGACTCCAATCCCGGTGTGGTGCGCATGAGCCTGGGAGGGGTGGGGCGGAACATCGCCCACAACATGGCCCTTTTGGGACTGGATACCCGCCTGCTCACCGCTTTCGGGGACGACGGACACGCCCAGCGCATTGCCGCCTCCTGCGCTGAGCTGGGGATCGACGTGAGCCGGGCGTTGCAGATTCCCGGCGAGCGCACCTCCACCTATCTGTTTATTGCCGACGAAAAGGGTGAGATGTCCCTGGCCCTGTCGGACATGGACATCTATCGCCACATCACCCCGGCCTATCTGGCCTCCCGGGCACAGTTGCTGCAAAACGCCCAATTGGTTATTGTGGACGCCAACATCCCCGCCGATGCTATCGCGTGGCTGGCCCATCATGTCAAGCCCCCCATCTTTGCCGATCCGGTCTCCACCGCGAAGGCGGACAAGCTGCGGCCGGTGCTGGGGGAGCTCCACACCCTCAAGCCCAACCGCATTGAGGCCGAGCTGCTGTCCGGGGTGACAATCACCGACGAGGACAGCCTGAACCGGGCTGCGGACACGCTTTTGGAGACGGGCCTGCGTCGTGTGTTCATTTCTCTGGGCGGGGACGGGGTCCTTGCCGCCGACCACAGCGGCCGGGTGCGCTTGCCCTGTATGAAGGGAAGCATGGTAAACACCACCGGCTGCGGGGACGCGTTCATGGCGGCGCTGGCCTGGGCCTACCTGGAGGGCACCGCTTTGGAGGATACCGCCCGGGCGGGGCTTGCCGCCGCGTCCATCGCCATGGAGAGCGGCGAGACCATCAACGACGCCATGAGCGCGGAATTGCTGGCGGAGCGGGCGTCTTCTTTTCCTTGCACAGATCGCCCCATGGTATTGGACTGACATAGAGCGAGACTGAAAATCGTAGCAATTATGAGTTTATGATCGGTTCGGAAATATTGAAATTCAGCAGATTTACAACTGGGGATATATCATCAATCATATTTTTAGGAGGAAGCTGCAATGAACAAGTATCTTGACCTTTCGCCCGAGGTTGCCGAGGCCCTGGCCGGCGGGAAGCCCGTGGTGGCCCTGGAGTCCACCATCATCTCCCACGGCATGCCCTACCCCCAGAACGTGGAGACCGCTCTGGCGGTGGAGAATATCATCCGGGAGAACGGGGCGACTCCTGCCACCATCGCGGTCATCGGCGGGCGGCTGAAGGCGGGCTGTACCAGGGAGGAGATCGAGTATCTGGGCAAGACCGGCACCGCTGTCACAAAGGCCAGCCGCCGGGATCTGGCCATGCTGTGCGCCCGGGGACAGGACGGGGCCACCACCGTGACCACCACCATGATTATTGCCCACATGGCGGGTATCAAGGTGTTCGCCACCGGCGGCATTGGAGGAGTGCACCGGGGCGCGGAGACCACCATGGACATCTCCGCCGACCTGGAGGAGCTGGCCCACACGCCGGTCATGGTGGTGTGCGCCGGAGCCAAGTCCATCCTGGACCTGGGGCTGACGCTGGAGTACCTGGAGACCCACGGCGTGCCCGTGCTGGGCTACGGCACGAAGGAACTGCCCGCCTTCTACACCCGCCACAGCGGCTTTGCCGTGGACTATCAGGTGGACACCCCCGAGGAGCTGGCCGCAGCCTTCCGCGCCGGCCTGGACCTGGGCTTTCAGGGCGGTATGCTGGTGACCAACCCCATCCCAGAGGAGTATTCCATGGACCCGGCGGTCATCAACGCCGCCATCGACGAGGCGCTCCGGCAGGCCAAGGCCAACGGCATTCACGGCAAGGAGACCACCCCCTTCCTGCTGGCGAAGGTGAAGGAGCTCACCGGAGGCGACAGCCTGGACTCCAATATCCAGCTTGTATTCAACAACGCTAAGGTGGCGGCCCAGACCGCCGTGTGCCTGGCGAGATAAGGAGAAGGCCCCCGGCGCGGTGCGCCGGGGGCTTTTTCACCCATTCAAAATATGCCTTTGTTGTATTTGAACTGGGCGTAAATCAGAATGACTAATCCGATAGCCGCTCCGGCTGCCGTCAGATAGAAAATGGATTCCATGTCGAAAATCATTTGAAGGATTGCGGTTAGAACGATAGATATACCTATGATAGAAGTGCCAAGCCCCATAGCCTTCCCATATTTAGGGGCGTCTGCTTTGCTGACTTTACGGCGGTTATACCGGTGGACTGTGGAGATGTTTCCCTTAAAATTCGGAACGCTGACGGCAATGAGGACAATTCCCAAGAGCAATAAAAATATATAATCCATTTCGCAACTCCCCGTTTAAAAATAGAACAGCTCCTCAAACTTCTTATCCAGCGCCACGCACAAAATCAGCGCCAGCTTGGCGGTGGGGTTGAACTGCCCCGTTTCAATGGAACTGATGGTGTTGCGGGACACGCCCACCAGCTCCGCCAGCGCCGCCTGGGACAGTCCCTGTTCCGAGCGGGCCTCCTTCAGGCGGTTTTTCAGTACCAGGGCCTCATCCATTACGCCATCTCCAGCAGGTCATGTAGGTAAAATACGAAGAACGTGACACAGAAAGCCAGGTAGAGCAGGCCCAGCAGCAGCTCATGGCGGCGGCGCAGCTTGGCGAATTTCACCAGCATGACCGTGGACAGCATGCCGAACTGCACGATCCATACGGCGTAGTCCGGGCTGTCCCGGAAGACGGCGTGGAGCACGCTGATGAGCGCGCAGATCAGCATGCTCACGCTGAGAGCTATGTTGTTGGCCCTGTGGAGAACCTCCAGATCCACCAGATCCTGGTCTTTATTTTCCTCCCGGCTCCTTTTCAAAATTTCGTCCCTGTCCATAGGGCGGACCTCCCAAATCGCATTGCCAAGTTTACTTGGTACTGCGATCATAGCACTGCCAAGTGTACTTGTCAATAGGCCGGAAGAAAATTCGCCAAGTTTTCTTGGCAAAGCGCACCGTGCCAGCGGGGGCGGAGTACCCTTTCCCTGAGGGGACGACGGTTTATACCGCTGCGTTTGACAGGGCCGGAGAACCTTTCCTCCGTGGGGACAGTTCAGACCAGGTCGGGCAGAAACCTGATTCTTTCTGCATGTCCTGTTCGAGTCGTCCCCACGGAGGAAAGGTTCTCCGGCCCGTTCTATCGCCCCGCAAAGAAAGGGCACTCCGCCCCTGCTAAATGCGGCAGCATAGATTGCCCTCGCGGGGGACGAGGGCTATTTCAGCCCGTCCAGGTACGCCCCCACGTCGAAGGGGTCGAGCGGGCTGTCCTTGCGCAGGTACAGCGGATGGTGCGGGTGGCCCGCCTTGGTGCGCTTCCCGGCAGAGAACCACCGGGCGCCCCAGCCCTCCCCCACCGCGATCATATCCCGGACGCACTGGGGCAGATAGTCCCTCTTTTCGATAACCGCCCCCCAGGCCGCCCACACCGCCGGATTCCAGTCTTTGCTCAGCGACAGGGCGTAATCGAAGGCCCGCAGGTTCTCCACGTGAAGGGCGGCGTTGCAGGACTGATCCATGTCCTCGGGCCGGGTGGCCCGTTGGGCGTAGACGTTGAACATGATGAAGCTGTCGTACCCGTTGTGATGGGCCACCCGTTCCACAGATTTCAGCGTGTTGTCCAGGTCGCCGGGGGCGGCGGTGGAGGGGTTGACCCCCACGCAGATCAGGGGCCGTTCCCCGCGGGTGCCCAGGATGTAACGATACTCTCCGTAATGATTGGGCACATAAAGCCATTTCGTAATATCGTAGTCGAGGGAAGGCTCCAGCGCCGCTGCCAGGGCGTCGTCAAACCGGACCAGCTCCAGCAGGGCGGTATCGCTGCTTGGAATGTGCATCATATCACCTCAAACGATATTGTACCATAAAAGTCAGGGGATAGGAAGGCCGGTTTGAGGGCAAAACACGGTTGCGGGGAGGTTCGAGTTGTGATATGATACTAAAATCAAATTGATGGAGGTGGGGCGATGGAGCAGCGGAATAATCAGACCCTGGCTCCGGAGCACCGGCGGCGCATCGGTATGCGCATCATCAAGACGGTGGTCGCGGTATTTCTGTGCGGCCTGCTGGCTTTTTTGCGGGATAAGTCCGCCCTTTACTCCATGTTCGCCGCCCTCTTCTGCGTTCAAAAATCAACAGGCAAGACTATCCAGTCATCCATCAACCGGGTGTTGGGTACCCTGGTGGGCGGCGTGGTGGGGGTGCTGACGGTGTACGCTATGGATACCCTGAACATCCTGCACATCGACCTGCTGCGCTATTTGTTGATGTCCCTGCTGCTTATCCCCACCATTGAGTTTTGCCTGGCTATCAAAAAGCCAGACTGCGCCGGCATGGCCTGCATGGTAGTTATGTGCCTGGTGGTGGACCCGGGGGACAGGCCCGCCGTGGATTCCATTGAGCGGCTCTTCGAAACAGCGGTGGGCGTGGCGCTGGCCAGCGGCATCGACGTGCTGCTACCCCACCAGCCGGTCCCCCCGCCCGCCCCGGAGCGCGCCGGCATGGGAGAGCCGCCCAAAGACAGCGGGGAGGGAGGCAAGTGACCTATCAGGATATCCACGCCGCTCGGTTCCTGGCCCGGCCCAACCGCTTCATCGCCCTGGTGGAGCTGGACGGCAGGGAGGAGACCGTCCACGTGAAGAATACCGGGCGGTGTAAAGAGCTTTTGCTTCCCGGCTGTACCGTATACTTGGAGGGCGGCGTCAATCCCCGGCGCAAAACGAAATACGATCTGGTGGCGGTGGAGAAGCTGCGCCCCGGCAAACCGCCTTTGCTCATCAACATGGACGCCCAGGCCCCCAACCGGGTGTTTGGGGAGTGGATGGCGGCGGGGCTGGGCGGGCCGTTGGGCTTGCCCAAACCGGATTTGCTCCGTCCGGAGAAAACCTGGGGGAATTCCCGGTTTGATTTCTACTGGGAGTGTTCGGAAGCGGGAGTCATGGGACTCCCGCGCGAGCCCGGCGAAGCGGGCCGCGTGGAGAGAGGAGGGGCAAGAGAGCAGGATTTGGAATGTCCGGCAGGGCATTCCGAATCAGAGCGGACTTTGCCCCGACAAGGCTTCGTGGAAGTGAAGGGCTGCACCCTGGAGGAGGACGGTCTGGCCCTGTTCCCCGACGCTCCCACCCAGCGGGGGGTGAAGCACCTGCGGGAGCTCATTGCCTGCCGTAGCGCGGGATATGAGGCGGCGGTATGCCTGGTGATCCAGATGGAGGGGATGAGGTTCTTCTCCCCCAATGACCGCACCCACCCGGAATTCGGCGCGGCTCTGCGGGAGGCGGCGGACGCCGGGGTAAAGGTGCTGGCGGTGGAGTGCGCCGTCACGCCGGACAGCCTGGCCATGACCAGGCCGGTGCCGGTGGCGCTGTGAGTACATCATAAGCGGGAGACGCGCCATGCGTCTCCCGCTTTCGTCAGCTTTGGGGCAAGGGCAGGTCGATCTCCAAATCCTCGACCGTCTTCCGGTAGAAGGTCATCCGCCATTGAATCTCATCTGTGTGTCGGAACCGCAGGGCGGAGCAAGCCGCCCGGGTCTGCACCTCGGACCTGTTGATGGGAGTCAGGGCCGCCGGCCCCCTGCTCATGGCGATGATGCCCACCGACGACGCGCTGGTAGGCCCCATGGGGTCGGGCGGCGCTTTCCGCCGGGGGCGGTCCCCCTGGCCACAGTCCTGGAGGGATACGGCCCCCCTGGGCAGGTCGGGGGTGACGGCATAGGCCATGGCGGTGTAGCAGGGCGGGTACTCCCACTCCCCGTCCTCCATGTTGGCGAGCTGCTCAGGGGTGAACGTCTGGGGCTCATACTCCACCACGTGGAGGGTGTGGGCCTCGCCGGTGACGGGGTGGGTGAAGGGGACGGCGTCCCCCGGCCCATGGACGGTAAACCGGGGTCCGGGGACGGGCTGCGGGTACTGGCCCATGCGGAGCTTCAGCGTCCGCAACGCCGGTTTGCCCTTGGTGGCCCAGGAGAAGGATCGGCGGTCAAACATCCAGCCCCGCTCCGGGTCCAGACCGTAGTGCTCCATGAGCCAGATGGCCTCCCAGGTCTGCTGACAGCCGGCGGAGCGCTCCTCCGGGGGCATGCAGGACACCGGGACCCAGCCGAAGCCGGTGCCGCCCCGGTGCCCCAGCTCTTTGCCGTTTACCTCCATTCCGGGGTCGAAGGAGACGGTCTGGGGGTGCTCCGCGTGAAATTGATCCTGCTCCTCCGGGGTGAACTTCCGCTCCCCTTGAATCCAGGGGGCCCATTTCTCCAGGAAAGCCCGGATGGCTTTCGGCTCCACCTCCATACAGAAGTCCGCCACCAGCCCTTGCCCGCACAGATACACGGCGGGCACGTGCCACAGGCGTCCGGCCCAGGTGAACCGGGCGTCCAGCCGTACCTCCTTGCCGGGGCGGTCCCGGCCCTGGTGGCGCGGGCCGAAATCGCCGTCCAAATACACCTTCCACGCCGGGCGGACGTGCTCGCGGGGCTCCTCGGGGACCAGGCGGTTGTACTCCGGCCTGAACCGAAGCCTGGCGTAGTCGAAGCCGGACTGTACCTCCCGGATGCAGCCGTAGGGGTCCTCCATGGGGGTCAGGCCCAGGCCGTCCCCCAGCGCGTCCAGGGCGGCCCGCTGCTCCGGCGTAATTCCGCAAGCCTCTTCCTCCAGGAAGGCGTAGAAGGAGTCCCGGTCCCAGCGGTGGGCCTGCTCCAGCGCCGCCGTGTGGCCGCAGGCCAGCACCAGGCGCAGGAAGTCCTCAAAGCTCCGGGCCAGGGGGTGGACGTGGTCCCCGGGCAGGTTGGCCGGGCTGACGGCGAACACCATGCCGCCGAAGCCCTGGACAAAGCAGTAGTGGACGCCGTCCACGCCCTCCCAGCCGATGACCTCCGCCCCGACGGGGGTGCAGAAGTAGTCGCGGTGGGCGCCGCCCCGGCCTAGCCCTAGCTGGGAGAGGTTGATGCCAAGCCTTTTGTAGCGCTCGTAAAGCGTCATGGATAATCCCTCCAGGCCGATTGATTGGAATATATTATAGCACGCTTGACAAAGGAAGGCAACAGGCCGCCTGCGGAGCCTCAGTTTAGGGAAGTGCCGCCGGTTGAAAACCCGGGCAATTGCAGGAAAACGGCTTGAACAGGGCTGGACTCTATGATAAAATCAGAGCAATTGATTGGAGTTTACGGAGGAGGATTTCAATGTATCAAGGCACTTTAATTGCGGTAACGGACATGGAAGAGAGCAAGAAGTTCTATCATGATATCCTGAAGGAATGCCTGGAGCGCTGATTTCCAGTGTTGCGCCCGTCCCCGTCCCCCCGGCCCTGGGACGGAACCGCCGTGATCTTTATCTGGAAGGAGTTTTGGAATATGGAATTGACCGAGCTGTTGATCCTCCGTGAGGCCCCCAGCCCCGCGGCGGCGGAAAACGGCAGAAAACTGTCCGGTAGGGGCAGCTTTTCCGCCCGCCGAAAGGCGGAGGACGGCTCCCTCTACTGGGCGGAGTGCGCGGGCAGCGGCAAGAACCCCTACCGCGTGTCCATCGACTTCACGAACCAGGACGCGCCCGTCTGCCGCTGCTCCTGCCCCAGCCGGCAGTTTCCCTGCAAGCACGCCCTGGGGCTGATGTTCGAGATGCTGGCGGAAAAGGAATTCGAGACGGCGGACATCCCCCAGGACGTGGCCGATAAGCGGGCACGCCAGGCCGCCCGGGCCGCGAAAAAGGAAGCCGCCGGGGAGGACGGCAGGCCTGCCAAGCCAAAGAAGCCCAACGCCGCCGCCCGGAAGAAAAAGCTGGCCAAACAACTGGAGGGCCTGGACATGGCGGAGCGGATGGTGGACGACCTGCTGACCTCCGGCCTGGGCACCCTGGCGGGCAGCTCCGCCCAGACCTTCAATAAGCTGGCCAAGGATTTGGGGAGCTGCTATCTCACCGGGCCCCAGACGGCGTTTACCCGCATCGCCCTGACGGTGCGTGCGGTACAGAAGGACCCGGCCCAGGCGGACGCGGCTTACGCGGAGGCGCTGCGGCTGCTGGTGGCGTTGCGCTCCACCATCAAGAAGGGCCGGGCGTTCCTGGGCGAAAAGCTGGAGGCGGGGGACTATTCCGCCGAGGACTCCGCGCTGTTTGAGGCGCTGGGCGGCGTGTGGAAGCTGGAGGACCTGAGGGCCGCCGGCCTGGTGCGGGAGAGGGCCAGACTGGTCCAGCTTTCCTTCGACGTGTCCTTCGACGAGGCGAAAAAGGAGTACATCGAGCGGGGCTGGTGGCTGGACCTGGACGCCGGGGACCTTTGGCAGACGCTGAACCTGCGCCCCCTGAAGGCGCTGAACTATGTAAAGGGGGACGACAGCCGCTTTGATTTGCTGGAGGTCCCGGCCCTGTACCTCTACCCCGGCGAGGGGGACCGCCGGGTGCGCTGGGACGGCGCGACCGCCCGGCCCCTGTTCCCGGCGGAGCAGGCCGCCCTGCCCGCCCTGGCCCAGCCGGACCTGGCGTCGGCGGTGAAGCTGGCAAAGGGGAAGATCAAAAACACCCTGGCCCCCAAGTTTCTGGCGGTGCTGGCGCCTATCGGGAGGCTGGGAAAGCTGGGGGAGGAATTTGTGCTGGAGGACCCAAAAGGAGACCGCATTCTCCTTCGGGACCGCCCCGAGGACGGCCCCGGCCACGCCTGTACCCATCGGCTGGGGATGCTGCCCCGGGCGATTTCGCCGGGTAGCGCCCTGTTCGGGCTGATGTTCTACGACGGGCGGGACAGGACCCTGTGCCTCCACCCCTACAGCGTGGTCACCCCCAAGCGGGTGGTCCGGCTGCAATATTGAGGAGGTGTGCGCGGTGAATTTACAGCCTCTTTACGACGTGAAGGAGCGGTTGGAATATGCCGCCGTGGCAGGGGTGTCCCTGCTGGGGGAGGATTTCCGCCTCCAGCGGGCCGCAGAGGGCCTCAAGCCCCTTGCCGCAGCCAGCCCGGTATTCGGGAAGATCGACGCGGGCCTGACGAAGCTGTTGGACGCGCCCGCGGAGCGGCGCCCCGGGCTGCTGCTGGACGTGCTGGCCCTGGTGGATGCGGTGGCCTACACCCAGGCGAAAACCGGCGCGGAGGGGGAGCTGGAGCCCCTACCCACTGGGGATGGGCGGTATCACCAAATCTCCTATGGGCAGATGACCCCCCTGCTCACCGCTCTGACGTCCACCGGCGGCGGGCGGGTGGAGGCGGTGAAGTCCGCTTGGGAGCGGCACCCCCGGTTTTTTGAAGACTATCGGGTGCTGCCCGCCCTGGTGAAGGCCCTGGGGGACAGCTACGGCGAGATGGCCGAGCTGTGCGCCAGGCTGCTGCAAAAGCTGGGTCCCTCTGTGGTCCCCGCGCTGAAAAGGGGGTTCGATCCCTCCGGGAAAAAGGAGATGGCCCGCCGGGTGGAGGCCATCGCCGCCATTGAGGGGAAGGACGCGGTTCCCTGGCTGCGGGAGGTGCTGCCCGCCGCAAAGAAGGACGTGCGCGTGGCCGTCATCCGGGCGCTGGGAGTGGACAGTGGCGACACTGCCCTGCTGCTGGACCTGGCCAAAGCCGAGCGGGGCAAGAACCGGGACGCGGTGCTGGAGGCCCTGACCAAGCAGGACGGGGACGAGGTCGCCGCGTTCTGGGAAAAGGAGTTGGCCCAAAACGGCGGGGCAATCACCTTCCTGGGGAACACCCGGGCGGACTGGGCCTCTGACCTGGTGGCCCGGAGACTGTGGGACAGGATGGAGCAGTTGCTGGCCCAGGGCGGGCCGATGTCCAGAGCGGGGCTGGCGGAACTCCGGCAGTGGTTTTCCTCGGTGCGGGGTAAGAGCTCCCCCTCCATGCTGGATTTTTGGCGGTGGATGGATGGCAAGCTGGCGGACGTTGACCGGCTGAGGGGGGAAAACGGCCAGGCCCTGGGGTTTGGCGCCGAGACGACGGCCCTCCTGCTGGACAGCCTGTGCCAGGCCGGGCCGGGGCCGCTGTGCGGTTTGTGCCTGGAGCTGTGGGGGAGGCACAGAGATCAGCCCCGGTATCTGCCCCACGCCGTGGTTGCCTCGTTGCTCACCCGCCCAGCCGCGGAGGTGTACGACGCGTTCTCCCCCTATGTGCCCACCGTCAGGCCCCTGCTGGGCGGCGCACAGAAGCAGGCGCTCCACAACGCCGTGCTGACGGGCCTGTCCGAGGCCCGTTGGAACAACACGGCGGGCCGCCATGAGGTGGGCGCGGGTTGGCCTACCGCCCAGCCCCTGGACGCCCGGTGGGTCAAGCGGCTCGCCTGCGCGGTGTGGAAAACCACCATGCACGACTTCAAAATGCCCTCCCCCTTCGGCTACGGGGAGCATCTGGAGGAGTACGACATTATCCTGACCCGCCTGTTAGACCCCTCTGAGCCGGAAGTGCGGGCGGATCTGATCCCCTATCTGCGCCGGCGCATGGCGGAGGCCGGGAGCTATCAGACTTACAGCCGCTGGCTGCTGGCTCTGGGCGGCAGCCCCAGGGGTGTGCTCAAGGACAGCATGCTCAAAAGCGGCCGGCCCGCGTATCTTTACTACATTTGGGGACTGCTGAACGACGCGGCCAAGGCCCTCTCAGCGGAGGAGGCGGTCGACCTGTGCCGGGAGGCGCTGAACGCGAACTATATCCGCAAAGAGGACGCGCCCCTGGCCCAGCGGGCCATCCCCTGGACGGTGGAACAGCTTCGGGCGGGCCGGCCCTTCCCGGACTGGAGCGACTGGTGGAATATGCGGTAAACGGAGGAATGTGACATGGCAGACAAAAACGTGCAGCGCCTCCCGGCGGAGGAGCTTTATCAAAGGGAATTGGATGCCCTCATTGCGGTGGAGAGCGACGCCGTCCCCACCGGGTGGAAGATGTCCCCCCGGTCGGCGCTCACCTACCTGACCGGGAACACCAAGGTCAAGGGCGTGGACATCACCCCCAAGTACATGGGAAACAAGCGGCTGGTGGAGATCGCCATCGCCACGCTGGTCACTGACCGCGCCCTGCTGCTCATCGGCGAGCCGGGCACGGCGAAATCCTGGCTCAGCGAGCACCTGGCCGCCGCCGTCAACGGGGATTCCACCAAGGTGGTCCAGGGCACGGCGGGCACCACCGAGGAGCACATCCGCTACTCGTGGAACTATGCCATGCTCATCGCCAAAGGCCCCTGCCCCGAGGCCATGGTAAAAAGCCCCGTGTACCGGGCCATGGAGACCGGTTCCATCGCCCGGGTGGAGGAGATATCCCGCTGTGCCAGCGAGGTGCAGGACGCGCTGATCTCCATCCTGTCGGAGAAGCGGCTGAGCGTGCCTGAGCTGGGGCTGGAGGTGCCCGCCGCCAAGGGCTTTTCGGTGATCGCCACGGCCAATACAAGGGACAAGGGCGTCAACGACATGTCGGCGGCGTTGAAGCGGCGGTTTAACATTGTGGTGCTGCCCACACCCTCCGACATGGCCACCGAGATGGACATCGTGCGCACCCGGGTGGCCCAACTGTCCTCCGGCCTGGACCTCAACGCCCGCCAGCCCGAGGAGGACACAGTGGAGAAGGTGGTCACCATCTTCCGGGAGCTGCGCTCCGGCGCGACGCTGGACGGCGAGCAGAAGCTGAAAACCACTTCCGGCGTGCTGTCCACCGCCGAGGCCATCTCCCTGCTGGCCAACTCCATGGCCCTGGCCGGGAGTTTTGGGGACGGCCGGGTGTCCGACAACGACCTGGCCGCCGCCTTGCAAGGGGCCGTGGTAAAGGATGAGGAGAGCGACAAGGTCACTTGGAAGGAATATCTGGAGAACGTGATGAAGAAGCGGGGGCACGAGTGGCTGCCGCTGTACCGCGCCTGCCGGGAGCTGAACGGGTGATGGGAAACCCGACATTTTTTGGCGTGCGCCACCTGTCCCCGGCGGCTGCGTTTCACCTGCGCCGGGCGCTGGATGAGGCAAAGCCGGAGCTGGTGCTGGTGGAGGGCCCCAGTGATCTGAATGGCCAGATGAAGTGGCTGTGCCATCCCGAGACCCGGTTCCCCGCTGCTATCATGGCCTACACGAAACAGCCGCCCGTGCGGACCATTTTGTGGCCCTTTGCCGTGTATTCGCCGGAGATGCAGGCTATTTTGTGGGCGCACGAGCATAATATCCCCTGTTGTTTCATGGATTTGCCCTCCTCCGTGTTCCTGGGGATGAGGCCTTGGTTCCCGCCCGTTTCCGGAGAGGAAAACGGCGGGGAAGGGGAAGCGGACGGGGCAAAAGAGGAATCCCGGCCTGAGGAGCCCGCCCTCGCTACCGAGAGTGTCTACCGGCGGCTGGAGACGTTGACGGGGGAGGACCACGATACCTTTTGGGAGCGCACCTTCGAGCAATTGGAGGGGGAGGATTTCCGGGCCGCCAACAACACCTTCGGACGGCAGCTCCGTTCGGCCAGCGCGGACAGCCGCCGGGAGATGGCGGAGACGGTGGTCCGGGAGGCGTACATGAAGCGGATCATTGCCCAGGCCGTGGCCTCCGGCGTGAGGGCGGAGAAAATTTTCTGCGTGTGCGGGTCCTTCCACGTGGCGGGGCTGGAGGAAAACCAGCCCATGACCGACGGGGAGGAAAAGACCCTGCCTAGGGCGGATTGCTGCGCCACGCTGATGCCCTACTCCTATTACCGCCTGTCCTCCCGTTCCGGTTACGGCGCGGGGAACAAGGCCCCGGCCTATTTTGAGCTGTTGTGGGATGCCCTTAACAAAGGCGGGCCGGGGGAGACGGCGTATCTCTACCTGACGCGCCTGGCCGCAGCCCACCGGAAGGCGGGGAATCTGGTTTCGCCCGCCGAGGTCATTGAGGCGGCGCGGCTGGCGGACGCGTTGGCGGCTATGCGGGGGAGCAGATACCCCACCCTGTCCGACCTGCGGGACGCGTCAGTGACCACCATGGGCCACGGGAGCTTTTCCGAGCTGGCTCTGGCTGCGGCGGACACGGAGATCGGCAAAACCATCGGCTTTCTTCCGGAGGGAGTGGCCCGGACCTCGGTGCAGGAGGATTTTTACCGTCAGCTCAAAGAGCTGCGGCTGGAGAGGTTCCGCACCGCTGAGCTCCAGCGCCTGGACCTGGACCTGCGGGAAAAGCTGAACGTGAAATCGGAGGCGGCGGCGCTGGGCGACCTGCGGCGCTCCTTCTTCCTCCACCGCCTGCGGGCGCTGGGCGTGCATTTTGCCACCCTCCTGCCCTCCCGCCAGGACGGGGCCAATTGGGGGGAATACTGGGAGCTGCGCTGGACCCCGGAGGCGGAGATCGAAATTGTGGAATCCGCCCTGATGGGGGACACCATAGAGGGCGCCGCCGCCTTTGCTCTGAAGGAGCGGGCGGACAACAGCAGTTCCATCAATCAAGCCGCCGCCATCTTCCAGGATGCGTTCCTGTGTGGAATGCCCGCCGCGGCGTCCCACGCCCTGTCCGTTTTACAGGGGCTGAGCGTGGACGCCGCCGCCGTTTCAGAGGTGGCTGAGACCGCCTCCCGGCTGTCGCTGGTGGTGCGGTACGGCGACCTGCGGCGGTTTGACCCCGCGCCCGTTGTTCCGCTTATCAAACAGCTCTATTTGCGGGCCTGCCTGACATTGGAAGGGGCCTGCGTATGCGACGCCAAGGCCGCCCCGGTGGTGACTCAGGCGATGGATTTGCTCAATTCCCTCCAGCTCAACCACGATTTTCTGGAGGAGGAGCGCTGGCTGGACCTGCTGACCGGCATCTCCGACCGGGACGACCTGAACACCCGGTGCTCCGGCTTCGCTATGGCCATCCTGCTGGAGCGGGGCAAGGCGGACGAGGCCCTTTTGTCCCGGGAGGTGGCCCGGCGGCTGTCCCCCGGCGTGCCCGCCGACCTGGGCGCGGGGTGGTTCGAGGGGCTGGCGGGCAAGAACCGCTACGCCCTCATCGCCCGATTGAGCTTGTGGCGGCAGTTGGACGACTACCTCAGCGGCCTGGACGACGAGACCTTCCGGCGGGCGCTGGTATTCCTGCGCCGTGCCTTTGCGGACTTCTCCCCCAGCGAGAAAAACGATATTGCGGAAAATTTGGGCGAAATCTGGGGCGCTAACCCCCGGCAGGCGGCGGAGGCGCTGATGAACGGCATCACCGAAACGGAGCAGGCGCTGCTGGAGAGTCTGGACGAGTTCGATTTTGACGACATTTAAGGGGGTGGACGCTGTGGCGCAAACCGAACAGTTGGCCCGTTGGCGGCTGATTTTGGGGGCGGAGACGGAGGACTCCTTCACCGGTATGGGCGGCGGTGCGCTGTCCCAGGAGGAACTGCTCATGGACGGGGCGCTGAGCGCCATTTACGGCGGACCCGGGGAGAGCTTCGTCAATGGCGGAAGCGCCAACGGGGCGGGAAAGGGGCCATCCTCCCCGGTCATCTCCAAGTGGCTGGGTGACCTGCGCTCCCTGTTCGACCCGGAGATCGTGGCAGTGGTGCAAAACGATGCCATTGAGCGTAAGGGGTTGAAGCAACTCCTGCTGGAACCGGAACTGCTGGAGGGGCTGGAGCCGGACTTGAATATGGCCTCCACCCTGCTGATGCTCAAGGACCAGATTCCCAAGAAGTCCAAGGAGTCGGCCCGAAAGTTCATCCGAAAAATTGTGAACGAGCTGAACAAACTGTTGGAAAACGACGTGCGCCGGGCGGTGGCGGCGGCGCTGAACCGCCGCGCCCATTCGCCGCTGCCGTCGGCCTCCGCCATCGACTTTCCTTATACCATCAGGAGAAATCTGAAAAACTATAATCCTGAGTTGAAAACCATCATTCCCGAACGGGTATGGTTTTTTGACCGCTCCAGTAAGATCAACCGCTGGCACATCATCTTGGACATCGACCAGAGCGGGTCTATGGGACAATCTATTATTTATTCGTCGGTGATGGCCTGCGTGCTGGCCTCCATGTCGGCGGTGAAAACCGGCGTAGTGGCCTTCGACACCCAGATCATGGACTTGACCCCCCTGTGCGCCGACCCGGTGGACTTGCTTTTCGGATTCCAAATGGGGGGCGGTACTGACATTGCCAAGTCCGTCGCCTACTGTCAGGAGTTGGTGGAATGTCCTGCGAAAACCCTGTTTTTCCTTATCTCCGATTTGTGCGAAGGGGGCAACCGGGCGGCGCTGCTGCGCCGTGTAGAGGAGTTGAAGGCCTCCGGCGTGACGGTAGTGGTGCTGTTGGCCATTGCCGACGGCGGTAAGCCCTTCTACGACCCGGAGACTGCACGGCGTATCGCGGCCATGGGTATCCCCTGCTTCGCCTGTGCCCCGGAACGGTTGCCGGAGCTGTTGGAACGCTGCCTAAAAGGCCAGAGCCTGGAGGGGCTGGCCCTTCAAAGGGGAAAATCGTGATGTGTTCCCTTGACATTTGAACGGAAATGGGGTATTTTATTAGAAACGGCCCCGGTGCTGTACCAGGGCCGCTGTATGCAGCGGTATCGAAGAGGTCATAACGAGCCTGACTCGAAATCAGGTTGCAGGCAACTGCACGTGGGTTCGAATCCCACCCGCTGCGCCAACCATAGAAACCTGTTTTTTGATTCGTTCAAAAGCAGGTTTCTTCCTTATCTTAGAAAAAATTCTGGCAAATGATCTGTATTCGGCCACCTTTAAAGTACTATTCACTGAAATCTACCATGTAAATCCACATATAAGTAACAATTCACATTATATTAAATATGCTTATCCGTAACTTTCTGAAAGGGGATATCTTCATGTCACTTCCTTATGGATTCATGTTAGCTCCAGATGGCAATGTTTCCGTTGATCAAGAGAAAGCCAATACCGTCCGAACTATCTATCAGCAGTACCTCTCCGGCATGAGCCTGAAAGGCATCGCTAATTTTCTCTTTATCCAGGGTATCCCATCACCAAGGGGTAAGGCCCAATGGACACAGGCCGTGATCAATGATCTGCTCTCGAACCAACGCTACATCGGCTCCATCGTCAGCTTTGATGAATTCTTCATGGCACAGAGCGAGAAAGGCAAGCGCAGCAATATCGATGAAGATACTAATCAGCGAAAGACCACCCGGTACAACTCACAGAGTGTACTGAGCGGTCTTTTAGTTTGTGGAGAATGCGGACGCAGTTACCGTCGTATCACCCGCCCTTCTGGCGACGTGGTGTGGCGCTGTGCCAATCGAGTGGAGCATGGGAAGCGTTTCTGCAAACATTCTCCGTCCATCTCTGAGCAGCAGATTAAGAATACCATATGCGCAAAACTTGGACTAATCACCTTTAATGAGCAGGCAGTAAAAAAGCACATTGATTTTGTCTCAGTTAGGTCAGATGGTGCTTTAGAAGTAGAAATACAGCAATTGGGGCTATCTTTGTCATAACTTATCTGGTATAATATCCTTATACGCAGATATAGGGGTGACTACCCATGACAGACCGGGAAGCACAAATCGAAGCGCTATGGACATATGAAATCTCACATGAAAAGATTTTGAAGCGAAACGTGAAGAAAGGATATATATATCACTCAAGCAGAGGCAGATGAGTTTTCTGAAAAGCTATTTGAGCAATTGGATCTTCAGAAGATTCCCGGTTTTCGTCTGTCCTCACTTGGCGAAAAGATGCGCACCGATGGTTCGTGTCTCAACGCTTATGTCTCGCTGACGGAAATTGCTAAAGAAAAGAAAACCTCCAGCCCGAGCTACCTCATCCAAAGCTGGATGCGGAATAATATTACGGTTGAATACCTGCGGATGTGGGAGAAGATTTACAATCCCGGATTTAAAGAAGATACCTGCGATGAACTAATTCATACGATACATACCACCAGCACCACTCTGACACCCTCACTGTGGATCAAGGCCACCCACGCGCACGGAATCAAGACCAGCCGAGGTAAGGGCGGCGGAACGATCGCTCATCCAGAAATTGCAGAAATGTTCCGGGCGTGGCTGTTTCCAGAGTTTATGCTGGAGCTGGTGCAGTGGTATCGAAGTTTCTATCATGGCTCGATTGATAACAATATGGCGTAGCAGTAGGAGAAAATATGGGAGCGGCAAAATTATGTTTTTTGCAAATAACGCACTCGGTCAAAAAATCCACATAGATGATGCAGAAACTGGGCTACCTTATTTCTGTCCTGCCTGCAGAGATGCAATGATACAAAAGCGAGGTAATATAAATGCGCATCACTTTGCGCATAAAACTGGAAAAGGATGCGATCCGTGGTATTCTGAGAAATTATCACCGTGGCATATAAAAATGCAAAATCATTTTGACAGAGTGGTTCAGGAAACCGTCGTCTGGAACGAAATGCATACTGAATACCATGTTGCAGACATTGTGCTACAGTCAGGTGATAAAAAATATGTCATTGAGTTTCAGCACTCGCCAATTTCGCAAAAAGAATTTATATCCCGCACAAAATTTTATCTGGGCTGCGGCTACACAATAATATGGGTTTTTGACTTTTGCGAGTGCAAATCCCAAAAAACGATTTTTGTTTCTGAATATAATAATGGCATAATGCATTTGGCGTGGCCGGGAAAAGATCGGGTCAAATTTTTAGATAACATAAATTTTACCTCCGTCAATGACGGTCTGTACATATTCTTTTACATAAACGCGGGCATGGGAAAAATACGATTACATGATCCAGAAGGATATTATCCATGGAAAACATGGGAGTATATAGACCCATTCTCATTGCACTCATGCTTCGCCTTGCTATACCTGGACATATTTGATAATACAAAGGACTTCTTTGCAGAGTACTTTTCTGAAGAAAACTTCTTTCGTACGGTTAAGCGCCTAGGAAAATAATGTGAACCGATAAAGCCAATTCACACAAGTTAATGCAGTAAGTTCTGCCTTTACTCAGTTCCTCATCGCATCCCTTTTAGGTATTGTGAACATATACATTACTTCAAGGATAGAGTTCATTTGAATACATATATCTACAAACTGTAAGTGTTGGCAAAGGAGACGATTGATATGCGGGAACATACGGATATGGATCGACATATTCTGGGAGAGTTTCAGATTGGTGAGGAAAGCCTGCTTGGAGAAATTATATACAACAACGAAAGTGGAATAATTTGGCTAAAGCTTGAGCAAGAAGTCCCTAAAGGAATCGGGAAGTCCTATGGTTCTATCCCTCTGATTGTAGGAAAGTTACTTACGGGAACCTTCATTTCTCTGTATCAAAACAAGTGTATCAAAAATCATACGCAGCAGTTTTCTTACCAAACTGTAATCTTTCAGTCACGCTATATGATATTAGGCCCCACACAAGGAAAATATAACCGACTCACCTGCGAATTAGAAAATGGACTACAATGGAGCGGACTTTCTCAAGTTGATATGTCTGAATTCCCTACTGTTAAATTTAAGGGACTTGGAGAACATATATACCACTGGTTTAATGCAAAAATCAAGTTTTCAACCTCATTATCAAACGATTTATTTGGCTTTCCGCGCAAAGAAATCAGTCGTACCATTGAGCGGCTAACCATGGAGATCGAATCCGAGGAGAAACAAGATGTTGCCTTTTTTGTGGGGGTAAGAGATAAAGTTATCTCGCTCATTTCTTTTGCCATTAAGGATAATATTAATATTGAGCATCAATTTTTTACCGATTTTGATGACTATGATATGATCAATGGGCAAATCAACTATTCAGAAAGAGCTTTTTACTCGTCAGAACCACGCTACCAAATTTTTGATGTGCATTTATATGATTACAATTTTACTCTGCAGCATCTATCTGATACTGCAGATATTCAAGATGCTTTAACGAAATTGGAACCAATATTTAATTTGTACTTATCATTATTTAGATACCGGCATATGCCGCCAGAAATGATCTTTCTAAATATGGTACAAGCTCTGGAAACCTTCCATTCTCGGTTTTTTTATAATGACAAAAAAGAAAAATATATTGAATCAGTATATGAGCGGTTTGGTCGAAATCCGAATTTTAATCATATTGAAAAGCTGTTGCTAAGCGACTCTCAAATGGATAAAAACTGCAATTACATCATTTTAGTGTCCAGGTTAAACGACTTACTCATTGGACAGTTTAACGGACTTTTTTCTAATTTTTATATGTCCGAAAATCCCTATGCTCAACGTATTGCAGATACCCGCCACTACTATACACATTATGGGAAAAGCAAAGAAGCAAAAGCATTTAAGGGCGAGGATCTTCTCGAGGCTATCTATATCCTCCGCTTACTGTTGGAATATTATATCTGCCAGGTATTGAAAGTTGATATCGAAGACGTTACCCGAGAGAAGCTTGCAACCATCCAAAGGAATATGGTTGAAAAGCGGAATTTTTTAAGCACTGTGTAGTCCGGCTATGCCCGATATATGCAAGAAAAGCTCTGAATCCGTTGCGTCGCATGTTGCGCTGCAACGCTTTCCAAAAAAGCATTTTTGCCACATTGAGCCAGATATCGACAGGTTTCGACAAGAAGCCTGTCGATTTATTTTGCGGTTTCCGATCCGGCGACAAGGAGAATGTGCG